>PWHR01000086.1 GCA_003554965.1 Thermoplasmata archaeon
ATTAAAAATATCAACCAATACTCTCGGAGCGGGCTTATCACATAAGTCGAAAGAACTCCCCCGAAAGCACTTAGGCTTCGGGAGATACCAGTGATCAGGCTACCTTCATGTTCGACAGCTATAGCTCGCGTATAATCAAAACTGTAGATTTTTTCCTCTACCACATAAATAGAAGAGATCCCTTCTGGATCGTAATCAGCCAGTTCGTTATGATACTCATGAGACCAAACTTTTTCTCCATTTTCAATATCTGCTCCGACGACAGTGGAATCTGAATCACCACTATAAACCTGGTTTTCATTAGCATAGATCGATGACACACTGTTAGAGTTGTATGAATGATTCCAGAGCTTTTCTTGCGTTTGTATCTCATAAGCTAGTACATTACCATTAGTACCGCCGCCATAGAGAATACCGTTGTTCTCATATAGGGTCTCTACCGCTATGTTTAGGTCAGTAATTTCCCATAATATATCTCCAGTCTTTGAATCAATAGCAGTGAGATTTCCTTCAGATGAACCGGAATATACGATTCCATCATCACTAAAAATTGAAGGCGCTCCTGAATCATGAGTCCTTCTACTCCATAATTTTTCACCAGTTTCAGCATCTGTTGTAACTATATTACCATCATTGAAAGCAATATGGACTAAATCGCCAGTCGCATGAATTGAAAGGAGTTGGAAATATCCTTCATCGAATGAACGATTCCACTGTTTTTCACCAGTTTCAGCTTCCACTGCCACCACATTTCCTAGGAAAGAACCACTGTAAATAACGTCTTCTTGACTACAGATTGAATTGATTTTGAATTCATGGAAAGTATGATTCCAAAGCACCTCCTCCTCTCCTAAATCTACAGCTATCATCTCATTGCCCCGAGAAGCGCCTGGTCCTCCATTCACTGGAGAATATAATACATCGTCACCCATATGTGTGTCTCTTGGGTATAAATTAAAATCATCAAATTTATCCCTTTCCCACACTACTTCACTTGGATCCTGTCTATTTCTGCCGTCGATGATTAATACAACGGTAAAAGATGTTATAATCAGAAGGAAAACGATCACGATTGTCAAAGATCTATTTAACCACCTCATGTTTATCCTGCTTTTTAAGATTAATACAAGCATTATATATTTTTTTGGGGATTTAATCTATATCTAATAATTAAAAATAGAAAAAAATATAAATAACTCGAATAAATAAAGGTGACGAGGGGAATAAAGATGTCAAAAAATTTATCGCTGTATAACTTTAGTAATTTCGACTCTTCTAGGTTCCGCTTCTTTTTGGCCTCTCCATCGATCATTCCAGCTTCTCGGCTTCTATCCCCAACTGCTCCTCCACCTCTTCGGCGAACTCTTTGGCGCTGCCGTGAACTGTATAAACTTTCTCCGGATCGCAGCCTTCTACAAACTCTAGCAGTTCGTCAAAACCGGCGTGATCAGATAAAGGGAACTGCGCGTCTATATCCATAGAATTGTAAAATGGATATATGGAGCACCAACCTGAAAGGTAAGTAGAAGAGCCTCCGTCTTTTCTGATCCTCCTCATCTTCTCTCCCACAGGTCTTCTCAACTCGTTGGAAGGTAAAACCGCAGTGTAATTGTCCTCTAAAGGATCGTCCTCCCACCTATTGTACTCAAGCCCGATATCGTAGGAGTTATAGACAGCGCATATATCAGCGATCGAGCTTGAAACGTAGGGTTCCTCACCGATTTCATTAAGAAGAGCGATTACCTCCTGAGCCTTACCGAACTGATACGCCCCTAAAGCCACCGGACCTTCATCCAACTGTTGTTCGATCCATGCTAAAAGATCAGTCGTGACGTGCTCCTTGCTGGGCAGACGGTATTGAGTCTTGCCATAAGTGGATTCGATTATGAGGATCTCACAATCATAGGGGACGGCTCTTTTGCAGGTCCTTCCCCCTTGAGGATTGAAATCGCCGGTGTAAAGGACATCCTCCACTTTCACCATGGCAGAACCGAAAACGTGACCTGCAGGATAAAGAGTTACCTCAAAACCTCCGATATCTTGAGGAAAACCGTACAGCAATTCCTCTCCCCTCTTTTCTCCTTTCCTGATCTCCAAAACATCTAGAGTAGGAGGAGTCATGAAGGCGTCTTTCACTAGATGATCTAAATGGCCGTGGGTCACCACTCCATTCTCCACCTGCCTGGAAGGGTCTAAGATCACTTTTTTACCATCTTCTTCAATCGTTATCCCGTTCTGGTTCGCTATCCTCATCTTTCTTCTCCTCTGCTTTGTGTTCAAAATTGTAGCGTATAGGTATACGCCTTTTAAGGGTGGTCCAATAAGGGCATTCTTTACATTTATAACCCAAAGTGACAGAGCCTCCGAAAAGTGTTTCGTTCCTGGTCTTCTCCAACCTGTTCCCACAAACGGGACACTTACCTTTTAGATCCTTTTTCTTTTTTCCCTGGACCGCGTATATCTCCGTCTGTATGAAAGGTGCGGTAACAGCTATTTTTCTCAGACGATCCATGCCCACAGTGTACTGTGGATCAGAATTTTTAAGCTCCTTTATCACCAGTTTTCTCAACTTCCGAAGTGAATTCACACCTTTGACCCTTCTCATCACATACCTGAGAGCATCCTCGACCTCCTGGTCGCTGGGTATGGAGTAGGCCATCGATAGGTAATATAAATAGGTTTACTTAGTTTTACCTGTCATTCAAACACGCTTGTACATCTTAACCGCGGATTCTACCGCGCTTTTCGCTCTTTCTATCCTCTCTTCAGCTTCCATCCTGCTCATTCCTGGACCGGTCACACCTAGAGCCACCGGTTTCTCATATTCCAAAGAAAGATCGGTCATCTTCCGCGAAGCATGGCTCATCACCGTCTTATCGTGCTGGGTCTCTCCTTTTATGACCGCACCTAACGTGACGACCGCGTCGACATCGTCTCGCTTCAGAAGCGACTTTATAGCTAAAGGCATATCGAAAACTCCAGGGACTTGTTTTATCTCCGTCACTTCGACGCCCAAAAATTCCGCATGTGCTTGCGCTCTTTCAAGCATCATCTGTGTTATGTCGTAGTTGAACTCCGAGACGACTATACCCATATTCATATCTTCCACATCTAGATCCGATTTTTCTTCCATTTTTATTCACCTCAAAGGTCCTACATCGGGATGTCCTTCCCTTTCGCCTTTACCGGCTTTTTCTTCCAATCTTTCAGGCCTGAATAATAGATCGTAAACGTTAACCGCGTGTTCTCTAGCGCGCTCATGCGCTAGATCAGCTAGGTCTTCTTCTTCGGCCTCGTCCTCGTGTACGAAGACCTCTATTATGTGAGTGTTCTTTTTCAATTCAACATAAAGTAAAGCCTTAGAAGCCTGGTCAGCGCACTGTTTGTCGATGGGTTCTGGACCGGGCATGCCCAATGCCATAACGATATCTGCACCGGATTCTATCAATTTTTGAGAAGCTATGGCTAGATCTTTGATGCCCGGCACCGTGTACCTTTCGATCTCGAAGCCAGTGCCTAGCATATAAAGCTCGTCTTCGACACTCTTATACATGTCGTATCTTGCGAACGTAGTGTCGGCAACCCCTATCTTTTTCATCTAATCCTCCTCCTCTACTCTCTCCAATTCTTTTTTCATGCTGTACCAATCTATGATCTTCCTTATTATGCTCCTCGTTCCGTCGAGTTCAAAAAGATGATGAGACATCCTTTTTACTTCGATATCGCCCATCCCTCTGAGCTGTAGTTCTTTATTCAATTTTTCTTCCTCGTGTCTCTGATCGTATCCCAAGGCGATAATATCAGGATCGACCTTCTCTACTGTTTCGTATTTATCACCTTCTTTTCCCACGATCGCCTTGTCCACTGGTTTCAGAGCTGCGACCATCTCTCTCCTGATATCCTCGTTCATGAGAGGTTCATGCTTGTGTTCCCTAACAGTTTTATCGCAGGCCAAAACCACTACCAATTCGTCGCCTTGGGATTTCGCTTCTTTCAGGTAATGTAGATGGCCTAGATGTAAGATATCGAAAGTCCCGACCGCCATAACCCTTCTATTCCTTTTTTCGCTTGCCGTTACCTCACCCACTTCCTTCTCCCATTCCTCTTTTATCTCCTCTCCCTTCACCAACGGTATATCATGTTCTCCTCCATACCTTTTTGCTCCTTCTAATGAAAGGCTGTTCCCGTCATCCGCCATCATCTCGCAGATAGTCATGCTAGGATAAAGATCGCTCATCTGAAGAAGAGCGGTGGTCAATTCGGTATGACCTTCTCTGTTCTTGACTAGTCCTTCAGTAGCGTTCAGGAGGAAGACGTGACCCGGAGTTCTGAACTCTTCCCCGAATCTTTGCTGAGCTTCTTCGGTAGAAAAGTCCTCCAGATCTGCTCCAAGCTCGGCAAATTTCTGTATAGTCAAAGCTCTATCCTCATCAGTGATCCCAGTAAAAGTATCTCTATGGTTTACTGAAAGTGAAAAAGTGGATTTTTCATCATAAGGTATGTCGTCCGCTTTCATCTCAGAGAGGATGGGATGATCATGACTGCCTGAACGATAAAGGTCGCTAAGATATGGTAATTCCAATTTTCTCCAGCTCGAAGGAGGGACTGTCATACATATCAGTCCTCCAGCATCCTTCCTAAGTCTTCTTATCTTTTCAGAAGTGATGGTCTCAGACGGTGTAACAAGGTCTATCTCTTCCTCCCTACTATCTTTATCGTAGACCATAACGAAACCGCCTTCTTCGAGCTTTTCAATGGCTTTATCGATACTTTCGTTCATTGTTTGTTGATTGTTACGATTTATAATATTGTTTTGGTGGGAAGAAACAGAAAATAGGATAAGAGAGGATAATTTATTTATCTTTGAACAGGATAAAGAAGAATGTGAAAAGATGCTCGACGATCAAAAAAAGGTGAAAGAGATCGATAAAGAGGGCATGCTGCAGATGCTGGAAGATTTCCCCGATCAGATAGAAGGTGTACTCTCAGATTTTGAGACGAATCTTCTCCCGTTTCAACCAGATAATATAGTCGTCACCGGGATGGGGGGATCAGCTATTGTCGGGGACACACTAAAAAGCTTTCTTGCCAACCGTATCCAGGTACCTATAGCTGTTAACCGAGATTATACTTTGCCTTCCTTCGTTGATGAAAACACTTTGCTTTTTGTCGTCTCTTATTCTGGTAATACTGAAGAGACTCTATCTGCCGCAAGGGAAGGCTTGAAAAAGAACGCTAATGTCGTTGCCATAAGTTCTAACGGTGAACTGGAAAAGATGAGGGAAGAAGAGAAGATAGTACTAATGGAAGCCCCCGAAGGCTATCCTCCAAGAGCCGCTTTCGCCTTTCTTTTCGTACCAGTGATCCAGCTTTTATCGGAACTTTTGATCTACGATGCTGAGGTCGATGTGATAGATGCCGTTTCAGAATTGAAAGAATTGAGAGATGAGATCAAGATGGAAATTCCTGTTGAAAAGAACAGGGCAAAAAGGATCGCAAAGAAGATAAAAGGAAAAATCCCTATAATTTACGGCCACTCCATCTATAATGCCGTAGCGAATAGATGGCATACACAGTTCAATGAGAACGCTGAAGTCCTGTCATGGTATGGAGCCTTCCCTGAGATGAACCACAATGAGATAGTAGGGTGGAAAGGTGACAAAAAAACGTCAAATTTCATCCCGATATTTTTGAGAGATGAGAAGGAAGCGGATAGGATTAACGAGCGCATAGAATTGACAAAAGAACTCGTCTTCGAAGATGAAGTGGAAGATATAATAGAGGTCTGGACCGATGCCGAAACTCAATTAGCAAGGATACTTTCACTTGTATACCTGGGGGACTACATAAGCATCTACCTGGCACTTCTTAGAGGAAAAGATCCTTCTCCAGTAAAGATAATAGACGAACTCAAAGAAAATCTCTAGATGGATTCATTCAAACATACCGTCTCCAACGTGATGTAAGGTTTTTACAACCTTTCCACTATCTGAACGCTTCATCTCGACTCCATGGGTGATGGATCTACCTACGGCTAAAGGTTTGTTATGCTCTTCATCTCTCACCCAGACCAGAACGTCTTCTTCGATGGTTTCGTCTGCATCAACGATCCCTGGAGCCATTATATCTGCGCCGTTGTATACGAATTTCACAGCGCCCATATCTACCGTCACGTATCTCTTTTTAGGGGCCATCTGTAAAAGTCCTTGGATTGTGGGAAACACCTCTCCGTTAAAAAAGGTGGCCAAAGGCTCTTCTTCGATAAGAAGCACTTCTCGGTCATTACATTCCGCTATATCCACATTATCTCCCGGCTTGAAAGGTGAATCGCCGAGTTTCGATCTCAACTCTTCCCGGTATGTTTCTAGGTCCTTGTCTTTAAGGCGGTGTCTATTTTTCAGTTCCATCGGCCCATTGATGACGGTTCACTGTATAATATTTTTGGGGCAAATCAGGTGAGTTACTATTGAGAATCTACTGTGGCGAGCATCGTACATGCTCTGAAAACTTTGTAATTGGTTTCCAGATCGCCTGTATCGATCATGAATTCTTTCGGTCCTGTTCTCTCCACCGAAGGTAGAAGTTCCACATTATCCAATTTTCCGGCGTCTTTGAACCAAACGTGGTATCGAGTGTCATCAGGTTCTATTATCTTACCCATATCGTTTTCGATAGCTTTTTTCACCTTTTCTTTTATCTCCTCTCTCACGACCTTCGGATGTCTGCACTTGGCGCTGTATCTTCCGGTAGCCTTTTTTGTTAGCACATGAGGTATATCGGGGTACAATTTTTTCGCTTCACGGATTATCTCGTCATCTCCAGCTAGAAAGAAAACAGGCACATCATATCGGGCCGCTAAAAAGGAGTTCATCGCGAACTCGCTTGCCATGGTTTCTCCGATCATCAGTTTATCCACAACGGCGCCAGAATATGTGTGCGAAAGCGTACCCTGGCTATGTGCCGAGCTGTGATAACCCACGTAACCCACTCCTTCTATCTCTTCACTCAAGCCTTCCATCTGTGAAAGCAGTTTGGGCCTGCCGCTGAAGAGCTCAACTTTCTCGTCTAGATCTTCGATCACGATGTTCCTCATCTTACCGTGGCCGTCTGTGAGGTAAACGTTTTCCGCCCCAGCATCAAAAGCTCCTTCAGCTGCGGCGTTCGCTTCTTTAGTCATGAGTTCCTGAGCCCTGTCATATTCTTTCGAATCCATCTTGCATTGTGGTCCGGAAACCACTCCTGATATACCCTCAATATCTACCGAGAACAAATATGTCATGTTATCACCGGTAAAGTAACATGAGCTATCATTTATAGTATTTGGCTAGGTTTCAGTCAAAAAATTCTGCTTTTTTTTACTTGCTGTCTTATCCTAAATTCGATGAGATTCTTTAATCGGATTTGTTCATCATGGCAATACCTTGAATCCCCTATTTTCAAAATCACTATCAAAGGTAAATATGTGTTGGACACCATATTCCTTCATGTATCTCACCGTACTCCAATCGACGAATGAAAGCGTGTTATCCTCCTTTTTTATATGTTTCCATATCTCTTCGAATTTTGATGAAGAAAATGGATGGATGATGATCTTTGACTTCAAAACCTTATCCACTATCTCTATCGCAGCTCTATAGTTATAATTGTACCTTAGAAAGGTATAGGTTTCTTGTAGTACTAAGGCCGAGGTGTGGATAGGTCCAAAATTGAGTTCTCTCTTTCTATTTTTCTCGGCAAAGCTTTTAGCTTTTTTATGATTAGAATCCTTTTTTTCATTCATCGCGATCCATGCACCCGTATCGATGAAGATAGGCGGAAAATCATCTTTCATGACACTCAATCCCCGTAAAGTATTTCATCTATACTGGCTTCTTTTTTCTTCGGCTCATCATCTCTAGGATTCAAACCGAAACAGGGATCACTCCAATCCCCTTTAGCTTTTTGAATTTCTTTATCTAGCAACTCTCTAAGATAGCCTGATATAGTTTTTTCTTTCTCTTCAGCTAGACTTTTGATCTCTTCAACGTCTTCTTCTTTAACTTTAGTACTAAGCACTTTATCAGACATGTGTATACCAAGGTATACGCATCATATATAATTTTTGCTCCAGGAATCCGTGAATTGTATTGTCTGCAAAAAATTTTGTCAAGTCTAACAGGAATTTTCCAAGAATTCCTTTTGACAGCAGGAATTTGATTCCTGCATGATTTAAGTAGTGATAACAATAATGATTCTATGGGACTAACTAACGAAAATGTCAGGAAAATAGTGAGCTGGGTAGTGGATTATGGCTCATCCACTAGCCATGCAGCGAAAGAATTCGGCGTGTCTCAACGCCGAATTCAACAGTTAGTCAGAGAATATCGTGAAACAGGTAAAGTTCCAAAATTGAAGAAACGAGGTAGAAAGAAAAGCAGAGAATATTCAGAAGAACTGATAGTTCTTATCAAGCGAATCTGGAAAAAATTTCGCATGGGTGCTGTGGCTATCGCTGAAAGACTGAGAGA
>PWHR01000080.1 GCA_003554965.1 Thermoplasmata archaeon
CTCCGATTTTACCCGAAAAATGCTCTACTCGTTAAAATCTATCAATTATATCGAAGAAATAAAAAATAGCAAGGAAAAAATCTCGCTATTTTGTTTAACTTCGAAAAGTGCAACGAGCTATTGATAATAATAAAGTAGTTATACCAGGGATCATATACTATTTGATGCAGATCAATTCTGCGGGAGGACAAAATCATGAATAGAATATTAAGAGATGAAGAAGCCGTATCTCCAGTAATAGCTACTATCCTGATGGTGGCTATAACAGTTGTACTAGCTGCTACCCTGTACATGATGGTAGGAGATTTCGGCGACAACGGTGATATGCCACTGACTGCGAGTATCACTGTCGAAGGCGGTGAGCTGGATAATAGTTATGTGAATGGCTTAGAAGTTCGCGTAGATTCTATGAGCGAGCCTAGTTCCGCCGAGCCTGGAGACGTGGAGATAAGGATAGTTTATGAGGATACAGATGGAACTCCGAGAGAATACATATTCGATCTAGATGAGCCAAATGATGAATCATATGTAAGTTCATATACCGGGCGAGACGGAGATGACATTGTTACCGGGACTACGATATATTTCAATGATATTGACCTAAACGATGATGTAGATAGCCTCGACAGGGTAGAACTACGAGTCGATGGATACGACGGATCAACCTCTTCCAGCTTCTAGAATGGACACAGCAGAAAAGGAGAACAATCCTCAAAACCCTTTTTCCTTTTTATAATCTTTTTCGAATGTTTTTTTCCGCGTCCAGAAGAATATATCGTAAAACGAAAAGCATATATGGCATATAAAACCATATATTTATGCAGGTCACCGCCTGCGGGAGGACTTGACCCATGATAAGATCAAGGAAGGATGAAGAGAAGGCTGTTTCGGTAGTGATAGCTATCATACTGCTTGTAGCTATAACAGTCATCTTGGCCGCGACCCTGTTCCTGATGGTCGAAGACTTTGGAGGAAACGATGAATTCCCACTCGTCGCAACTATAGATATCGATGAGTACGAGTTCAACGAAGATGACAACAGCATTGAAGAACTCATCTTGAACATAGAATCTCTAAGTCAACCCAACTCTGCAGATCCAGACGATGTCGAGGTGAGGATATTCTACGAGGACGATGGAACCCCTCTGGAGTACATCATCGAACTGGAAGATGGGGCGGAGGAAGATGAATATGTCTCAGGCTACATAGGTATGGATGACGGCCATATAAACACAGATACGACGATTTTTTTCGAGGATGGCGAGATTGACCTAGGAGACTCAGAGGATGAAATAGAGCTCAACAGGATAGAGGTAAGGGTGGACGGATATCAGGGATCGGCTTCTAGAGGCTTCTGATCTATAAACTGTTAAAACAACTAAAATCCTTTTTCTCTTTCTTTAAAGTGGTTTATCTGTTCATCTTTATTTATAATAATAAAGTATTTATACTACTATACTTATACTATTTAATGCAGATTTCTTCTGCGGGAGGACAAAATTATGAATGGAATATTAAGAGATGAGGAAGCCGTATCTCCAGTTATAGCTACTATCCTTATGGTAGCGATAACCGTCGTTTTAGCTGCTACCCTGTACATGATGGTAGGTGATTTCGGTGGAGACACAGTCTCTGAACTTTATGGGAGTTCAAGAGCCGACTATGATGAGAGCAACGGGGGAGTGACGGTCGAGATGCGTTCTATCAACAGCGGGGTAGATCCCGAAGACATGGATATCAGAGTGATATACGATCGAAGAGAATACTTCGTTAACGCTGAAGATGTTAGCTGGATAGGACTTGTGAATGGGCAGGTCAGGAGTGATTCCGAGGCGAGATTCTCTATAATGGATGCAGAAAACAATGACGGTGAGGCCTTAGATGTGTCCAATACAAATTTGCTGGAACGCGTAGATCTGAGATCAGATGGAACATCGGGCGCCATAAGAGCGTACTTCTAATACCGTGGCTAAAAACACACTGAAGAGCGGCTAAAAATCCCTTTTTCTTTTTTGATGCCTAGCCGATGGGTTCAAAATATATTTAAACCTAAACGCAACTCCCACCGACGATGCCCGAAAAAGGAAAACTAGAGAGACTCATTAAACCGCTCCCATGCAGGTACCGTTCCGTCATCCTTCTCCTTCTCTTCCTCACAGTACTCATAGCCTTTGTAGGAAGGCTCAGCACTTCCGTGGCTTTAGACCAGATAGGAGATGACCTTGTATGGTCAGAAGCCGACCAAGGCATACTCGGCGGCCTACTGATGGGTATATTCCTCGTAAGCTACGGTTTCTCCAACATATTCCTCAGTCCGAACATAGATAAGTACGGCTCAAAGATCGTTCTAACCGTCTCCCTGATAGGATGCTCTTTCTCTGTATTCTTAGGGGCTTTCTTCGGACATATCTACTCCGTATTCCTACTCACACGACTGCTTTTAGGTTTAACCCAGGGCGTGATGTTCCCAGTAGCTTCAAAAGTGATAGGAGGCTGGTATAAGAAGGAAGATAGAGCTAAAGCGAACTCCATCTTCATGATCGGAAGCCCGGTAGGTGTCGCTTTGGCACCGATGATCATGGCTCCCGTGATAGACGCTGTGAGCTGGGAGGCCTCTTTCTACCTCGTGGCTCTGATAGGCTTCGCTTTGGCCTTACCTATTCTTCTATTCATGGGTGATAGCCCCTCTGACCTAAAAACCAAACAAACCAAGAACGAGGACTTCGAGATGAAAAAGGCTTTCAAGAAGCACCTAAAGATGGAGGAATTCAGGTTGACAGTGATAGGTTTTACAGCGGTGACTTCAGTATGGTGGGGGATAACTCTATGGGTCCCCTCCTACCTCGAACACGTCCACCAGATAGAGATAAGTGAATTGACCTACATTGGGGCGATACCTTACTTTGGAGCGATCTTTGGCCTATACATAGGTTCTTGGTTGAGCGACCGCACCGGAAAAACGAACAAGATCATCTTGTTCTCGCTCTTCATGGCGGGCACCTTGATAGCTCTTCTCACCATGTTACCTATACCAGGTCTTAGAACCGCGCTGTTACTCCTTTTCCTGGTCTTCCTTTTCGGTCAGCTCGCACCACCTCTTTTCTTCACAAAGATACAGAACACCATAACCGAAGAAGAACTCGGTTCTGGTACTGGACTCATGAACGGTATAGCAAACTTCGTAGGCATCCTAGGTCCTGTACTCGTAGGCATAGTCGTAGGACTCACAAGTTCATACGATTACGGCCTACTTTCACTCTCCTTTATAGCTTTCTTAGGTCTGATCGGTTTTTATATTTCTCTGTAGATCTAGTTCACATAAATCCATGATATCAAATATATTATAAATAAGTATATATACTTAATCGTGCATATACTATTAGGAGGTTGAAAGTATGGACAGAATCAATAGATCAGTTGAAGGAGTTTCACCTGTCATAGCTACGATACTACTCGTTGCTATAACCGTAGTTCTAGCCGCGACTCTCTACTCCATGTTAGATACTTTCTCAGCTGATGAAAGTGAATCGCCTCTTATAGGGAATTTAAGTCGTCGAGATATCAGAACCTTGAGCCTTGGTCTTACAACTCCCTCAAGCGCCTCACTTGAAGACGTTACCGTCTCTTTACTAGGAACATATCATGATGGAGAAACTATCGATTTGAGGTTCGAAGATTGGGATGAAGAGAACACGGCCCATGATGATAAATATGAAGCGGTATGGTACCTGCTCCATAACGATAAGGAGATAGGAAGTGGTTCTAGACTCCGGTTCTACAGGATAGAAGATGGAACACTTTCCAATATGAATTTCGATGAATTCAGGGATCTAGAAGTCATCATGAGGATAGAGAACTACAGCGGTATGATCACAAGAGAACTATGAAGAGGTGAAAAAACCCTCTTCTTTTTTTAAATAGAAGTAAAGATTTTATATGTTCAATCCTTTAGCATCACACGAGGGTTCATATATGGAAAATAGACCAGGAGAAGGTAAGGAAAGAAAAGACAAAGCTATGCTTATGAATAAAAAGGCGAAATTCGAAAAAAAGATCGCCAAGCAAGAAAAGAACATCGGCAAGTACGAAGAAAAGATAGATAAGCTTGAAAGGAAGATCCAAAAGCACAAAGAGAAGATAAACGATTACAAGCAAAAGATAAAAGAAGCCCAGAAAAAGGAACAGGAGTATAAACAAAAGGCCCAAGAGATGGAACGGAGAATTGCCCAAGGACGATAAAACCTGGAATATAAGGAAACCTCAAAAATTGAACACATCTCGATAATTTCAATAAAAACTTTATATGGTATTAACATTGGTTAGAGTGTGATTAAAGATGGCTAAAAGCTCAAGCTCCCCTACGGGGAAGGATAGAAAAGACAGGGCTAAACACATGAAAAAGAAGTCTAAATACGAGAAAAAAATAGCCAAACAGGAAAAAAAGATAGGAAAATATGAACAGAAGATCCAAAAATACAAGGACAAGATAAAGAATTACAGAGATAAGATAAAGAAAGCCCGTCAGAAAGAAAAAGAGTATAAAAAGAAGTATAAAGAGCACTCTAAGAAAGCCGGTTTATAAAAGGCCATCTGCGAAAAAACGGTTACTTCCATTCCCTAAAATCAATCACCCAGTTCTTCTAGTATCTCTTTCGCTCTATCCACTCTCACTTTATCCTCTTCGATTATCTTAGAAGCAACTTTTTCTATCTGGTCACCTTCAGCGCCGGCTTGTACCGCGACGTTCTTCGCGTGTAGTTTCATGTGGCCCCTCTGGATCCCCTCGGACGCTAAAGCTCTCAATGCGGCGAAATTCTGTGCTAGACCTACCGATGCTAGCACTTCGCCCAATTCCTGCGCATCTTCTACATCCATCAATTCTAAATTGGCCTGCGCAGTCGGGTGAGATGATGTCGCTCCTCCTATTATTCCTACCGGCATCGGTATCTCGATAGTACCGACGAGATCACCATCTTCCGTTTTCTCCCAAGTGGTCAAAGGCGAATAGCCTTCACAAGATGCAGCGTAAGAGTGTGCTCCCGCCTCGACCGCCCTTGTATCGTTTCCCGTAGCTGCAACCACAGCAGTTACACCGTTCATCACTCCTTTGTTGTGTGTCGAACAACGATAGGGGTCGACTCTAGCGAATTCGTAAGCGTGGATCACACCTTCCACCACATCTTCCCCTATCTCTTTCTTACTCCAGACCGCTCTAGACCTCGCAATCCTGTTCTCAGCTAGATTCGAAAGTATCCGGAGATAAACTTTTCCTCCCGTGATATCCTCTATTTCAGGCGCTACTGCTTCCGCCATGGTGTTCACTGCGTTAGCGCCCATAGCATCCCTGCAATCCACTAAAAGATGAACGACCAGATAAGGTCCGAATCTGCTGTCTAGAACTCTACATCTGATGTCCTGAACACCACCACCATGCTCGACAAGCACTGGATCCTGAGCATCTGCCAGATCTTTCAATCCCTCCTTATTCTCCAACACCTTTGCTCTCGCCGCGTAGGGATCGTCCAATCCCGTGACCTGTATCTGACTTATCATCACCGGATCTGTGGAAGAAGCCTTGAAACCTCCACAGTTCCTGGCCAATTTAGCTCCGTATGATGCGGCGGCCACCACAGACGACTCCTCTATCACCATGGGTATCAAGTAATCTTCATCGTTTATCTTGAAATTGGTGGCGACACCTATAGGCATCTCGTAAGTTCCGATCACGTTTTCGATCATCATGTCCGCTGCTTCGTCACTAAGTCCCTCTCCTGTTAACTTCTCTATAGCCTCATCACTAAGATCCGTTCTCTCTTTGATCAACTCCAACCTCTCTTCAGAACCTTTTTTGTGGAAACCTGATATACGTGAATCCTTGCAAGACATGATCCCTGATTAGAGTAGAATATATATGAAAGTTTTCACGACCCCAATAACACTCTGTCCAACAAAAGATTTATTATGATAACCTCTTTGTAAGACCCGTGAGAAACATGATAAGGGAATGCGAGGAGCATGGGTATTACCGAGATGAGGAATGTCCAGAGTGCGGAGATAGAGGCAAATTCATAATGAGCGATGAGGAAAGCATCAACCTGGGTAAGACAACAGCGGGGGTACTCCGTCATTTTCCCGATAAATACAGCTTAGAGATGGATGAAAGAGGCTGGATTGATTTAGAACATTTTGTCAAAGTACTCAGAAACAGACAGAAAAGATTTCATTGGCTTAGAAAATATCATGTCAAAGCTTTAGCCGCTACGGATGAGAAAGGCCGGTATCAGCACGAGGACGGTTACATCCGAGCTACGTATGGTCACTCTGTCGAAGTCGATCTGGATCTTTCTACGGAGGATATACCCGACACTCTTTACGCTCCTACAACTGAGAAAGAAAGTGAACTGCTGCTTGAAGGAGGTATCAGACCCTCTGACAGGACCTACGTACATTTGAGCGATACTTATGATTCCGCTGTAGAGGCAGGGGCCTACAGATCTGACGAACCCGTCATTCTAAAAGTGGATGCTGAAAGCATGATGGATGACGAGAACGAGATCATGAGGGCAGGAAAGGGTGTATACCTCACTGAAGAAGTGGAACCAGAATACTTAGAACTTAGTGAAGAACAACCTTCCGAAGAAGAAGTTGAAGAATTCAAAGAAGAGTGAATATTCTCGAAAAACTCTACTACCTGATATAACTAGAGTTCGTCCTAATCCATCTAATCCTAAATCATTCACCCTATTTTATTTAGGATCTATTTCACTCAGGATTTACGGTCACGACGTTGTTACCTCTTAAAATGATGGTCCCAAGCCTTCTTCGTTTATCATCCTTCTCTTCTTCAGTGTCTTCTAGGACCAAGTTCATGTGGTCGTCATAACCTATTAGCTTTCCACTCAATACACTACCGTCCTTCAAGAGGAGTTCGACCTTCTCGTCCAAATGTTCGTTCAGGAAACCCGTTGGCTTAACCATTATACCATTACCATCCGGTGATTTCTCTTTTGCTATTTTAACTTTGTTGATTATTTTTCCAAAAATGCCGTACTTCTCTCACAATTTCGAAAAATGATCAGTCTTGAATGATAGGGGTATTAACACTTTATTTATTCCTGTTTTGATTATTGAATATTTTCTAATGGCTTTATATTTAAAAGGGATTTTTTTAATCCTATACCGAACCTTTTAAATATATACGAGAACATCTTTAAACTGTATGAGTGAGAGTACTACGAGTGAATTAGATGAGGAAAAGATAATCGATATGATCGAAGAAAACAAAGAGAAAATCCGCTCATTTGGAGTTGAAAAGCTAACACTTTTCGGTTCCTACGCTGAGAAAAAAGCCTCAGAAAAAAGTGATCTAGATTTTTTAGTGGAATTCGAAGAAGGCAGAGGCGGTTTTAGAGACTACATTCATCTTTTACAATATTTAGAAGATCTATTTGATAGGGATATAGATTTGGTAAAACGACACTTGGTAAAGGATGAATTGAAACCCTACATTTTGGGAGGGAAAAAGATTGAGGCGAAAGTATGAAATCAATCTCAAAGATATACTGAAACGTATAGAGATCATAAAAGAAAACACGAAAGGTATGAGTTATAAAGATTTTAAAAACAGTGAATGGGATGTCAGTGCTGTTGTGAGAAACCTAGAAGTGATCGGAGAAGCAGTGGCTAACCTACCTGAAGATTTTAAAGAGAAACACTCCGAAATTGAATGGAGAGATATCAAAGGCTTTAGGGATATAGCCATACATCAATATTGGAATATAGATAAAGAAATTGTATGGGAGATAATACAAGATGAATTAGATCCATTACAGAAGAGAATAGAGGAGATTCTTGAAAGTTGATTATTTATTTTTAATTGCAAAATAATAGTATGTCGGGGACGGGGAATTAACGCTTAATTGTTTATGGATAAACATACATTAATATATTTATCCGTTATTCAAAATATCATTTTACTAAATTCTTCTTCTCTATGGTATTCAAGTTCTTTTCTCATTTTATAATTCAGGAGTACTTGTTTTACAATTTTACTCAAAATTTGACCAGACAAAATTGTGTTCTCTCTTTTTAGAATAACTCTATTTGCATCTAGTTTTAAAGCTCTTAATATCAATCCATGGTTCCATTCCTCTATCAAAAGAATGAATGGTATCTCTAATCTTCTTTCTTTTCTAAGCTTTCTCAATAAATCTAGACCATCCTTTTCTCCGATATTGTAGAGCCTGTCCGAGTATTATCTAAAGAAATAGCTTTTTGAACGGGAAAAATACTTTATTCTTTGACAACTTCTGGATATTTAAGTGTAAACATGGCCAAAAAGTATCGAAAATATGATCC
>PWHR01000043.1 GCA_003554965.1 Thermoplasmata archaeon
AAAAAGGATTAGGAAAAAGTTGGAGACTCTTTCGACTGGACCTGAAAAAGGAAAAAAGTTGAAGCATTCCGATTTCTGGCGGTTGAGGATAGGGGATTATCGAGCTATCTATGAGATAAAGGATAGCAAAGAGAAAGTAGTCGTGCTTTTTATCGGGCACAGGAAAGACGTATATGATGACTTTTCACGGTTGATATGATAATACCGTCTCCTCGGGAGTCAGTTCGTTTGCGAAGTCATTCCAGCCGCGCTGATAAGATCTCCTGATCTGCCAGACCGTCTGGTTGTTCTGCATGTACTCCACTTCTTTCTCCTTCAACATGTCGTTGATCTTGTTTCTCCTTCTCTTGTTCATCCCGAAGTAATATATCTGAACCGGTAACAGTCCCCCATACGTGCCCGTTAACACCTAGTACGGCATGGAAGTGTTCATGGAAACCCCGAATCCGGCCGGGCCCATCCTATTAAATTCTAGGGGAAAAGCTTTTTTGCCCCCTCAATTCCTGAGCCAACATGTTTGCGTCTAGGTGCAAAAAATGTCCGATGATGACGAGCAGGAGATAAAATCAGTTTCAGAATTCAATGTTCGATCACTTCTGAAAAGGTTCACCAAAGGGTATATCAAACCCAATCTTAAGATATACTTGCCCGTCCAGATAGCTCACGTTGTCACTGCTGTTTTAGCTCTTGTCCCACCTCTTATCCTTCGGGATATGATCGATGATGCTATACCAAGAGGGGATCTGAACAGCGTTCTCAATCTATCTCTTATGGCTTTGGCGATATTTGGAGCTATAGCCGTGGGCAGGATATTCCGAAACTACTACGGTCACAAAACGGCCCAAAAGATAGTATACGACATGAGGAACGATCTGTATGGACATTTCCAGAAACTACCTATGAAATTCCACGATCAGAAAAAGACTGGGGAGCTGATATCAAGGGTGATAGACGATCTTAACAGATTGCAGGAATTCGTTCACCACGGTCCAGAGGGGGTTCTCACCGCTCTAACAAGTATCGGAGGAACTCTTTTTATACTCTTCACCATGAATGTCCCCCTAACGCTTGTGAGTTTATCTTTCGCTCCTATCCTACTGTTGTATGGCCTATATTTCATGCGTAAGATGCACCTGGCTTTCAGACTAACAAGAGAAAAGAAAGCCGATCTGAGCGATAGGTTGGAAGACAATCTTGCCGGGATAAAAGTCATCAAAGCCTTTGCAAACGAGATATTCGAGATGGGTAGATTCGCAGAACCTAACAAAGAACATTTCGATGCTAGACTCGGTGCCATAAGATACGTAAGTATTTTAGGACCGGGAGCATACTTTTTGAACAGCTTGGGCATCGTTCTAACTCTAGGTTATGGAGGTTATCTTGTAGTTGAAGGGGCAATGACGGCAGGAACACTGGCGGCATTTTATACATATCTTATCGGTTTCAGAGGGCCGATGCTTCGACTCATCCGTATCAACGAAACGTTCAGTATGTTTCTAGCCTCAGTGGAGCGGTTCTTCTCTCACATGGATATCGTGCCTGATATCAAAAATAAGGGCGATGCAGAAACGATAAGTGAAAAAGAATATGCTGATGAGTCAGAGGAAGGCGAGGAAAAACCGCTGTTAAAGGATAAAGAAACGATGGAACTCGCGAAAGAGATAGGAGACATCGATCCCAAAGAGATCAAAAAAGAAAGAGTAGATAACCGGCAAAATATCTCCGGTAGAGTGACCTTCGAGGACGTCTTTTTCTCTTACGACTCGAACGAACAGGTGCTTAAAGACATAAATTTTGACGTGCCGCCGAAAAAGTCAGTCGCCCTGGTAGGACCGAGTGGTTCTGGAAAGACCACGGTCGTTCGACTGATTCTCCGTTTATATGATGTAGATAGAGGAAGTGTGAAAGTGGACGGGATCGATGTGAGGGACTGGGATCTGAAAGAGCTTCGGAATTCTATAGCTATGGTTCTTCAAGACGATTACCTATTTTCGGGATCTATAAGGGAGAACATAGCATATGGAAATCCAAATGCATCTCATGAAGAGGTAATGAAAGTTGCTAGAAGAGCAAATGTAGATGAATTCGCTGAAGAGATGGAAGATGGATATGAAACAGAGGTGGGTCAGCGTGGTCTTAAGCTTTCTGGCGGTCAAAGACAGCGAATCTCAATAGCAAGAGCACTCCTCAAGGATCCTGATATATTGATACTGGATGAGGCGACCTCTTCAGTTGATTCGCATACCGAAAAACTCATCCAAGAGGCTATCGAACGAGTGTCCGAAGGAAGAACCACCTTTACAATAGCCCACAGGCTTTCCACTATCGTGGATTCAGATGAGATACTTTTCTTAGATGAAGGAGAGATTGTCGAAAGAGGCACGTTCGATGAACTGATGGATGAAGGTGAGAAATTCAAACACTTCTATGATCTCCAATTCAGTGAGGATCATATGATCTAGAGAGATATTTCCAAAGCGTATTACCATCTATCTGAACTCTGAATATATTATAGGAGGTATTGAAAAACTCTAAATATCTTATCCTTTTTTATAGTGAATGTTAGAGAAGGAGGTGAATTCTTAATGTTTCCTGTATGGTTGATCGGGGTCCTCATCATGATAAGCTTCGTTATCGTAGCTTTATTACTTTATTTTATAATAAATTTCATTTTTGGTTTTTTAGGAGAGGCAAAAGGAGGGAGTATGATGTCAACAAGAGAAAAAAAAGCCTTAGAAAAAAAGAAAGTATCTACTTCCTATGAAGATGGTCCTTCAAAAAGAAAAAGGACCTTTTTCTCCTTGGAAAAATTGTTTTCCAAAGAAAAGTCATGTGAAGAATGTGGAGTAGAACTTGAATACAGAGAAGATTTTGACAGTTATTACTGCCCAGAATGCCATACTTACAAGTAGATACTTGTTCTAAAACCCCTCCCTGAACCGGACACCATCAGAATCAGCAGTTGGCGGCTTGAAGTAAGATATTATAAATAAACCTGTCAATAGAACTAGAACGAAAATTGATATCCAACCCAAGGGTAAAATATCTATGATAAATAAAATCCAGATTATACCAAGAACCAAGAATATGAGCTTATATATGATCTTTACATTGGGGTGCATCTCTTCTCAAAGTATATACCGACCAGGGACCTAATAAAATTTTTCAACGATCTATCTCTCTCAATTTATTCAATTTTGGGAACCTGAATAAGCCTGCTTCATCATCCACACCTATGGCTTTGAGTTCACCAAGATCCACCATATCTTTCAATACGGGTGATAGTATATCTTCATTCCTTATTTTGTTCATATCAGAACCTTGGGCTAACCCAGAAAATGCCGGCATCACGATGATTTGTTTGCCGCCTGATGTTTTCCCATAAAGGAAGCAGCGTATCTTCTCTTTTGAACCTATCTCATCTGTCATCGTCAATGCTGGATGTTCGTGGCCGATTATTAAATACTCTATATCCAATCCTCTTATCCTCTCGTGTTTCTCATGTCCGTGAGCGAAACATACCTTGTTAAACACAAAAGTTTCTTCCAATTCTACCTCCGGATAATTCTTTACGGTATAGATGAGATAATTATCGTGGTTCCCTTTTACCAAAAATATTTTTTCAACACGATCTAAAACAAAATCGATCAGTTCTTCGACTTCCCTCCTCTCGCCATAAGACGTCTCTGAAAATTCGTGTTTGATATCTCCACAAACGAGCAAACTTTTAACGTCTCTCCTTTCCAGCATGTCCAAAAGCGCACTTTTCATCTCATCCAGTTGAAATTTAGGCATGAACATACCTGATTCCGCCATCAAAGATTCTAGACCGAGGTGCAGATCCGAGATTATCAACATCTTCTCTTCGGGATCGTATAGGGCTGGCCACCAACCGACTATCTCGAACCGTTCAAATATCTTCATCTACCCACCTTTTTCATCTATATTCTGCATCACCTTGTCGTGCAGTTTTCTTAGCCTTTCTTTTTTATCTTCGAGTCTCAACAAATCACTCTGACTCTGTATCACCAGATTATGCGCGAATGGTGAAGGAACCTCGGTCTCTACGACCTTATAATCTATATCTCCTTTCTCGATACCTTCTATGATGGCAGAAGCGTTCTCTATATCCATATAGTCTTCGATGATCTCTCGATAAGTTTCTTTAACAATCGGGAATTCCTCGTCGATCTTTTCGCAGGCAGAAAGTAAAAAGTGGGACTTCATCTGTTGCCTGCCCACGCTCATGTTCTTTCCCTTGTAATTCCGCAGTATCATCAGCGCTCTTGAAGCTACATGCCTGAACCTTCTCTTCATCAATTCTGTCTTCCTCACCGCCCCTTTCAAGGTTTCCCTCAGATCGCTCTGTAAGACCCTCTTCAACAGTTCCTCGATACTTATCTCTTTATCAGGACATATGAGGACGAAACCGTGATCATCCACCACTATTCCAACGTTTGACCCTAAGATTTGAGAGGCCTGATCAGCGAAGATCCTGCAGAGAGCATCGTTGACTTTTCTACCATAGATCGTATGGAATATAAGATTCATGCGGCTCTCATCAAAATTCTTTTCGATCAATATTTCGTCACTGATAGGAACGCTTTCAACGTATCGGTACTGTTCTTTTATATAAGATACTATAGAAGAGACAGTATTTTCATCCACATAATAATTATCCCTTATCCACTCAGAAGGATCTTCATCCTTCTTTATCTTATCAACCACCTTCTTGTTGAATTTTCCTATCTTTTTTCCCAGATCAAAGGATAACGGCAGCATCTCGGAATACCATGAAGGAACCGTAGGTGCTCTATCTGGTCTAGCATCCACATAAACTTTCATCCCTCTAGCATAGCGGAATTCATATGTGTCGCCTCCGTGGATGAATATATCACCCTTGGTAAGCCTGTCCAAAAATTCTTCATCCAAAGTTCCCACGAACCTACCATCCCTAGTATGAACTCTATAGGCACTTTCATCGGGTATAGTGCCGATATTTGTCATGTAGATAACACGGGTCAATTTTCCTCTCCTCCCGAAGACCCTTTCTCCGTTCTCATCTTTATCCAACCATATCTTCCCATAAACTTTTTGATCTTCTAACGAAGCATGCTCCCCCGCAACATATTTCAAAATCTTTTCATAATCTTCTCTCTCCACCTCGTTGAAATTGAAACTCCTTTTTATCATATCATAGGCCTCTTCTACTTTCCACTTTTTATTGCAGCCCATGCCAACTATGTGTTGAGCCAACACGTCCAAACATCCTGTTGGGATCCTTACCTTGTCAAGTTCGTTCTCTTTCGCACAGCGCATCATCTCGGTACATTCTAACGCGTCTCCTCTCTCCATCACGAGTACCCTTCCTTTAGGATCGTCAGTAAGTTTATGACCTGATCGACCTATCCTCTGTATCGCTCTTGAGACCCCCTTTGGAGATGACAACTGCAGCACGAGATCGATGTATCCGATATCGATGCCCAATTCAAGAGAGGTAGAAGTTACGACTACGTTCAGGCCCCCTTGTTTCAGTGACTCCTCGACCTCCAATCTTTTGTCCCTACTCATAGAAGAGTGATGCGCCCCAATATCACCTTGATAGAACTGAGGATCTTTGTTAGTCAGATTGTTCACGACTCTTTCCGTGGCACTCCTAGTGTTTGTAAATATCAAAGTAGTAACGTGCTCTTTTACCAGTTCATCGATCCGTTGATACATCCTGTCATTAATCATTTCTCCAGAAGTATGGATCAGGTTCTCCACTGGAGATAGGACTTCCAGATCAAGTTCTTTGGAGGCCGATACATCAACTATATCGCATCCCCGTGGTTCATCGTTTTCATAACCAACCAAAAATTTAGCTATCTCCTTGATCGGTGCCTGGGTGGCGGAAAGACCGATCCTGGTAAACCTGTCCTCGCACATCTCCTGTAATCTCTCCAGCGAGAGTGAGAGGTGAGCCCCTCTCTTACTTTCACAGAGCGAATGTATCTCATCCACGATAACGTAACTTATGTCTTTCAACTTTTCTTTGAATTTTGGAGCGTTCAAGACTATACCTAGGGTTTCGGGAGTCGTGACCAAAATATGAGGAGGTTTCTTCAGCATCTTCTGTCTTTCATTTGAGGGAGTATCTCCAGTTCTCACAGCACTTCGGACTTCCGGAACATCGATATCCATTTTTTCAGCTACCTTTTTGATTCCATCAAGAGGTTCTTCCAGATTTCGCTGTATGTCGTTGCCCAATGCACGAAGGGGAGAGACATATAGACAGTAAACCTTGTCTTCGAGTTCCCCATTATCACCTTTCAAAAAAAGTTCATTCAGTATCGAAAGGAAAGCGGAGAGGGTTTTTCCAGAACCTGTTGGAGAACACACGAGTGAATTATTTCCCTGGTGTATCAGCTCAAAAGAATATTTTTGTGGTGGTGTCAATGATCGAAATCTATCGTTGAACCATTTTTTCACATAAGGTTCGAAATCTTCAGGAAGGTTCTTTCTAGCTCTAGATTCCTCTACAAACTCGATCGCCATCGTTGAATCTTATCAGCGGTGTGATTTTAGTTTTGTCATCATACATCACTGAGAAACAACCAAAATAGTTAATAACACCTACAAAATTGGCTATTGCGAGGAATAAACACAAAAACAAAAAAAGGTGAATACCATGGATGAAGATGAGAACACTGTATTTATCGGAAGTAAAGAGACCATGAACTACGTTATGGCAATAATGGAACAGTTCAATAGAGGAAGCGACGAAGTAGTGATCAAAGCTCGAGGTAGAGCGATCAGCAAAGCCGTCGACGTAGCTGAGATAACCAAGAACCGTTTCTTAGAGACCGCTGATATAACGGACATAATGACAGAAACGGAGGAACTGGAAGACGAAGGCGGTGGCTCTACTAACGTTTCGTCGATAGAGATAACGATGAAAAACAAGGCATAAAAGCGAAAAAGACTAGATATCTTTAGCCGGATGTTCAATCCGGCTAATTTTAAATTTTTCCGTCATGTCAATTTAAGTTATAGTTCTACTGATTTAGCTTATACTACAATATAAAATCAACTTCTTAAGGGAAAATAAAATAAACTTATACTGATTATCCACCATCATGACCACGCTCGTAACCGGAACCGTTGGGTTTATAGGATTCCATACCGCTAGAACTCTGCTCGAAAAAGGGGAAAGGATAATCGGTATAGACAACGTAAACGACTACTATTCTCAAGAGTTGAAATGGGACAGAAACGCTGTTTTGGAAAAATATGATGACTTTCACTTTTTTCACCAGGATCTCTGCGATCTCGATGTTTTAAAAAAGATCTTTGAAGAGTACGAGATAGATAAGATCTGTCATCTAGCTGCACAAGCAGGAGTAAGATATTCGGTAGAAAATCCTCACGCATATCAACGTTCCAACCTTGAAGGTTTCACCAATATTTTAGAAGTGGCAAGACATAATGAAGTCGAAAATTTGGTCTTCGCTTCCTCTTCTTCTGTATACGGGGGGAACGAAGACATACCATATTCTGTCGGTGATGATGTGAACAAACCAGTTTCTTACTACGCTGCGACCAAAGTAGCAAACGAAGTCATGGCTCATTCCTATAGCCACCTTTATGACCTCAACTGTACAGGTCTAAGATTCTTCACTGTTTACGGCCCATGGGGAAGACCGGATATGGCCATGTTCAAGTTCACTGATAGGATAGTCGAAGGAGAACCTATAGACGTTTACAACTATGGAGACATGAAAAGAGACTTCACATATATAGAGGACATCGTAGAGGGGGTTGTATCTTCACTCGAAAAGGATTTTGACTACGAGATATTCAACCTGGGGAACAATACGCCGGTAGAACTCATGGAATTTATAGAGATACTGGAAGAAACGATCGGTATAAAGGCGGATAAGAACATGCTCCCGATGCAGGCCGGGGATATGAAAGTTACCTATGCGGACATCTCCCGTTCTAAAGAAAAATTGGGTTTTAAACCCAAGACAGATCTGGAAGATGGCGTAGAAAGATTCGTGGAATGGTACAAAGATTACTATAAAGTAGAATTCTGATGTGGCATTCGATCCTCCTTAAACAGTGAGTACTCCCCAGGCTTTAGCCCTGTCTTTTACCCATATCTCTTTTGAAAATTCCATCTATAAAGCTAAATAATATGAATTTGAGAATTAAAAGAGGGATTTTGGTGTAGCAGTAATTGGTGATAACTCAATTACTACTTTA
>PWHR01000057.1 GCA_003554965.1 Thermoplasmata archaeon
AAGTAAAAAAGCGAACTGGAAAAAAATATCACCATTCTCCTCCAGTACAAACTATATATTCTTGGATAAAACGCTACAGAGATAAACTTACATTCCTAAAACTAAGAAAAGAGTACAATATAGATCCTGGCAACTTGACCAATACCCACAATTTTCAGCACCAACAAGTCTACCCTTTCACCTATCACCACCTAAAATTAAACATACATTCCAAAAATCGTTCGAAACTCCGCCGATACATCAATTGGACCCGCAGGACTTTGTCCGAGGGTCAAGAGGAGCGAGCGTAGCGAGTTCCACGTGATCGAACGTTCCCTTCCGAGAGATATGTTCTTAGAAGGTCCACGCTGCTCTTCACTAGATATAGATCATGATGTAGAAACTAAAGAGAAGGATAACTTAACGTAGGATTAACATCCTCCTCTCTCTCGCTCACAGGCACTCGAGACACCACAGAACTCACCCAACTAGCTTTCAACTCGCAACCTAAAAACTCAGATAAATCACCGCATGAAACTGTACAGGATTTTTTCCTGATCATCCGCAGAGCTCTGCTCGAAGGAGAGAAGGAAGTTATTCCTTCGCAACGATTCAACCACAGTATGTACTGAGCTACCTGTGTTCATAAACCCTGATGAGATAGAAGAAATAGACGTAGACGAACCAATCACCGGCCACATAGATCTAGTCCAGATCAGGTATGATAACCTATACATCTTAGACTATAAACCCAACCTCAACAGACCAGAACGCCACGCATCCCAACTTCAGCTTTACAAGAAAGCCGTCCAACAACGCACGTCCATCCCAGAAGAGAAGATCCACACTGCAGTGTCCGCAGTTATAACGAGGACGGAAGGATGTAATCCTGCTCGTTCAACAGACACAGCTACTACGAATTCAACTGATACTTACAGGATGTACAATGAATACGATTATGATCTAGATAAACTTAAAGATCCGTTGAAAGAAAAGATGAGACTTAAAAATTCAACTTTGAATTTAGAAATATTAGACAATAAAATAGATGATCTGAAAGTTCACTGACAAGCTCCCTGTCTTTAGGCGGGAGAAGTTGAATGAGCAAGAATATGAAAAGGACTAAATAGTGCCACAATATCAAAGAACTCAGTGTAAACTTGGATGTGGAGAGGTTTGATCGGAGATTAGGCCTTTACTCAGCAACTATGATCTCGCTGGGTACCATGATAGGGTCAGCGATATTTGTTTTGCATGGTGAAACATTTCAGGCTGCAGGACCCTCTGCGTCTCTCGCAAATCTGCTTGCCGGTGCTGCTGCTTTCTTTTCCGCTTTTGCTTTTTGTGAGTTAGTGACTTTTATCCCAGAGGCGGGCGGCGGGTATGCGTATGCAAGAGACGCTGTCGACAAGGATATATTGGGATTTATCGCAGGTTTGGGTTTTTGGTTTGCCTACGCAATTTCTTCTGGTCTTTTTGCGATCGGTTTCGGAGTCTTTCTGAACTATTTTATTCCGTTTATACCTCCAATGGTAGGGACCTATGCAATAATACTCTATGTCATGGTTACAAATATAAGAGGTATTGAGAATACAGGTAATCTTCAAAACGTGATCACTACCGTGCTTGTTGTCATATTGTTGTGGTATGTTATCCAAGGAGTTTTTCACATCGATCTCTCGTATCAAACACCCTATTTCCCAGAAGGTTTCTCGGGGGCGATGGTCGCGACTGGATTCCTTTATATCACCTATATCGGGTTCGGTTTAGTTACTACCGCTGCTGAAGAAGTGGTAGAACCTAAGAAAACTATCCCACGTGCGATACTTATCTCTCTAGCTTTTGCAACCTTCATCAAGGCTACATTGTTTTTTATAGGCAGTTCGATAATTCACTGGGAGGAGTTGGTTCCGGCAGTAACGGATCATCCTTTTACCGATGCTGCCGTTGAGATGGCTGGATCAGTCGGAGGATATGTATTTGCCCTTGCGGGTATCGTTGCCACGGTTTCTTCCATAAATACAGCAATGTTGGCATCCTCAAGGACATCTTTCGCAATGGCTAGCGATCAGCATCTTCCCAGCATCTTCAAAAACATCAACGACTATACAAAAACACCCATTTTTTCGGTTTTGGCGTCTGCGTTAATAATTATCATAGTCAGCACTTTTATGGACTTGAGACTTATCTCCGACGTAAGCAGTATAATGATTTTGATCGGCTTCTCTTTTGTGAATTTAGCAGTAATACTTTTCAGAAAAAAGAAACCGGACGTCGAAAGATCATTCAAAGTCCCAGGGTACCCGGTCACACCCATTTTAGGAATCTTGATAAATGTGGCCCTGTTATCTATGCTGCTATTGTCAGACTTTCGAGTAGCAATAATGGTTACGGCGATAATTTTAGGTGGTCTCGTATACTATTTATTTATGAAACCCAAACTAAGCAAACATTCAAAAGGAATAACTACCAAACCGATACCAGATATACAGATTGAAAAACCCAAAATTAAAGAGGATTACACGATCTTGACACCGATCGGCAACTTCGACTACGCTAAAGACCTCTCCTTATTCAGTAGCAATATAGTTTATCCTCACGGAGGCAAAGTGATACCTCTTCATGTCTCCAAAATTCCTGAAATATTACCGCTGGACTTTAGAGAAAGCCATTATCGAAAAGAAGCCGAAAAATACCGCGAAATAACCAAAAAAATATGCGGACTCGAAAGATGTAAAGAGTATATAAAAGAACCGATTTCGATATGTTCAAGAGATGTTCCCCACGCTATCATATCCATGACCAAAGAAAAGGACCCCGACTTTTTGCTTATGGGTTGGCACAAGTCAAGTTTTTCTGAAAGAGTGTTTGGAGGCTCCGTTCAAAAAGTGATAGAGCGAGTATCTACCCCTGTTGGTATCTACAAAATCGAAGACAGTAAAAACATCAACCGGATACTCTTTCCCTACGGAGGTGGACGACACTCACAATTCACAGCCGGTATAGTCAAGCGCTTAGCCGAGGGATATGGAGCCGAAGTAGTACTTTTCAGAGTAGTTGAGAAAGCGACCCCAAAACAAGAAAAAGCAGAAATCGAAAAAGTCCTACACGATGGACTTGAAAAAATCGAACTTGAAGGTGACGTCAAAATCATTGAGTCTGATTCGTTTGTGGAAGAAGTAGTACGAGAATCCCAAGACTACGATTTGTTAGTTATGGGAATGGCGACAGGTTGGGGGATCAAAGAACACATCACTGGTAAGGTAAGCGATAAAGTCATGAATAGAATAGAATGTAACGGACTCGTAGTAAGAGGACCGAAAAAAGTCACCGAACAGAAACGAATTTTCCGGCATATCATCAGCAAAATAAAAAAAGCCCTGATGGAGTGAAATTGTTTCATTTCTCACGCCTCTTCCCCTTCTAACTGCTTTTAGGTATTAAAAGCATCTCCGCTACCATTTATTTCCCTGGATAGTTACTACATAAAAATCTTAGAAAAATACATATACAGAATCTCAGTTCTGAAAAGAGTTTGGTATGAATAAAAGTCGATATAGTGAAATGTTATATTGGGTGGCCTTTATCGCATTGATCTCGATGTCTCTTTCTACCATAATAACTACTTCATCTCAATTCACTTCGTTGATGCTTCCGATATTCTTGTTTTCGATTTTGATCATGCCTTTGATGGAAAATTCAAGGAAAAATATCAAAATTATATCCTCAACTGGGATCCTACTCTTTGTTACAAACCAACTCCTGTTCCAGATCTCTCTGTTAGAGGGTCTTATCATATTTTTAGGAGTTGGTATCTTTATCATCAAAACAGGATTCACAAACCTGTATTTCGTTAAAAAGGAGTCAGAAGATGATATCATCTTTTCTAAACCTAGATCTTCTTTTAAGCTTCTTTTAGATAATCTTAGTTCTTTTATACTCCCGATCTTGAATCCATTTCAACTTACTCAACAGATCTTTCACGCTTTTGGGCAAATGATTTCACATGGAAGAAATATCCGCGATATGCCTCATCCCTATGATTATGAACAAAAGACTGAATTCAAACTGCCTTTTAAAGGTAAATGGACAGTCGCCGGTGGCGGGATCAAAAAAGAACACTCACACTCTTGGAACGTCCTAAACCAAAGATATGGGTACGATTTTTTTATCGCTGATTCAGAAGGAAAAACTCACGAGAATGATGGAGACGAACTTGAAGATTATTTTTGCTATGGTAGAGACGTGATAGCACCTGCCGACGGTGAGATCATAAAAACAAAAGATGGTATCAGGGACTTTCCAAAGCCAGAAACCAAGAGTATAGATCATGTATGCAGGGACTTCAGAGGTAATTTTTTGATGATAAAACACAGTGAAGATGAGTATTCATTTATAGCTCATCTAATACCTGGAAGTATTCAGATCTCAGAAGGAGAGAAGGTGAAGCAGGGACAAAAGCTCGGAGAGTGTGGAAACTCTGGACATTCTACCGAACCCCATATCCATTTTCATGTGCAAGATCATCCTAATTTTTATCTCGGGATGGGATTACCGATAATGTTCAGCAAGATTGTAGCAAACGGGATAAAGAAAGAGAAGACCTATATCAAAGGGGGCCAAAAGATCAAAAATGTAGAATTATAGTTGAAGACATGCAGGATCAACATCCTTGTGTCTCTCGGTTCTCTTTTAAAAAAAGCCTATTGACCTGGTCATGTTCTTTGAATTCAACGTCAACTCTTCCCTCAATAATAAATATCTCATTCAGCCTCCATCTCTTTAGGTTCTATATGATCATTCAATTAAACTGTTTCTCTTCCATATTCCCACCTTTCGGAGGGAAAATCTTAATTGACACTCAAGTGTTAAGCGGATTGGAAAAATGGAAATCCATAAAAATGAGATTAGAAAAAGATTTTCTGCTTTTTTGATAGTTTTATCACTTGTCATAAGTGTTTTAACTCCTTTTGCTGGTGTAGTCTCGGCACAGGAAGTTGATGGGGCTGGAGAAACTGCATCACTAAACGAGACTTCAGATCCAATTTTAACGGATAATTATCCTTTCAAAGAATATTACCCCTCAGTAGATGAGCTTTACGCTTGGTATACGGAACTAGAGAACGAATATCCTGAGCTGGTAGAGATGCACGAATACGGTCAATCCTACGAAGGTAGAGATTTATGGGCACTAGAGATAACATCTGATGAAGATACTGTAGTGGAAGAAAAACCTTCCGTACTTATAGATGGCGCGCTACACGCAAGAGAATGGTCGTCCGTTCAGGTGGCCACTTACTATCTTTGGAGACTGGTCAGTGAATACGATACGAACGAAACCGTAAATTGGCTCGTTAATAATCGCAGGATTTTCGTGATACCTATGACAAATCCTGACGGCTATATCTTTGATGGGAACGGCGATCTGTCTCAAAGCTCGATGTGGAGGAAGAATCGGAATCATTCAACCCCCACAGATGCCGTTGGGACCGATCTTAACAGGAATTGGGATATTGTGTGGGAAGAAGGAAATTCCGACCCCGGTTCGGATACATATCGAGGGGAAGATCCCTTTTCTGAACCGGAAACACACCATCTTAAGGACCTTATAATCGATGAAGAGATCGATTCTTATCAAAACCTACATAGTCATCATCATTCCCTATTGATCCCTTACATGCATACTAATGATCCTTCCCCTCATGATGATTGGTATCGTGGAACTGCGGATCACATGACCTCTCTGACCAGTCTATTCGATGAAGAGGATCAAGAACATTACGATTACGGCCAACCGCACGAGATGATAGGATACAGCGCCCCTGGTGGAGCTGCTGACTGGGTCTATGACGAAACGGGAGCACATGGTCTCACATTTGAGATATATACCGGTGGGGGTGTAGGAGGTAGAGGAGAAGGTGGACCTATAGAGGAAGAGGTCGTTGGTAGTAGATATAGTGAAAAAGATGTGCAGCCTCAGGGAGGATTTTATCCACCCGAGGAAGACATAATGAACATAAATCACGATCTGGACGATTCACTGATATATCAGACTAGAATCGCGGACGCCGATCTAGGAGACGGTGACGAACACTTGTACCCTCCAGTACCCTATCTGATATATGGACAGATCGAAGAGGAAGAAGGACCACTACCGGGAGTGGAAGTTGAATTTGAAAACCAAGAGACTGGTGAAACGCTTTTTATCGAAACGGACAATAACGGATACTATGAATTCAATCTAGCGGGACTGGTGGATGAGGGTTATGAAGAGGGGGATGAATTCACTTTGAATCTAGATGCTGACGGCGTAATGAAATCGGAAAATGATGAAACTAGCTTCGTGATCGACGAAACTTGGGGTAAGAGGATAGACCTAGATTATTCAGAGCACGAGGATATTTCACCTGTAGATGTGCCCACTTGGAGTGAAGATTCATCATGGACATATGACCAGAAGATGTGGTATAATGATACGGAAACCGACGACTACCTGTACATCGACGAAGAGATAACCTACACAGTGGATGAAATAGGATACTATGAACACGAGGGAAACGAATATTTAGGGTACAACCTGACTTTGGAAGGAGATGTCATCGAGGGTGAAGGAGAGATCTACATCGACGAGATCGGAGATACCGTCGAATTAGAGATCGATGATGGATATGTGAGTGGATACCAGTTCGTTAAGATGAGCGATTTGGCAGTTATAGTGGATGATCAGTTCAGGAATATACAAGGAACCGCTGAATGGTCGATTTTTGATCCTGATTTTGAATCATGGACCAAAGTGAACAACATATACTATCCTCCTTCTGAGGAATACGATTTTCCTATGAATGCTACGGATGACAAGTTTTGGTCTAACTCTACGGTAGAATCTACAGGTTACAACGCTTTTGATATAGCAGGATGGGTTCAAGAAAACGAGACTATAGATGAAACATTCGATCTCAACGCTACAAGTTATACACCCTTTTCTGAATCGATAGAGGTACCCGCCGGAGAATTTGAGAGCATTTACCTTAACAGTACTTCACAAGAAGAGATCGAACTACCCACGATTAACGAAGAAGAGCTTTCATACAGAGAGCGCTGGTATAGCCCTGAAGTAAAATCTTACGCTAAAGAGACCTACGATACACCAGAGGCAGACATGATTAGAGAACTGGAAGAGTATGAGGTTCATGAAGATCCGAACGATTTGAATTTGAATCCCTCAGAAGCGTGGATAGGAGAGAGTGTAGAGATAAGTGGAGACTTCCCAAATCATGAGGATCAGGAATTAATGATCAAGATCCCAGAGGGTGCTGAGCCGGAAAGTGAATGGAAAACGACAACTGATGAAGAAGGAAAATTCGAAAAGTCTGTGGAGGTTCCCGTTGCTGAGGATATGACTGAAACAGAGATAGATAATGAATTCTCGTCAGTGGGCTTTGTAGCTACGGTGGAAAATGAGACTGATGATGATAACTCTGAGATAACACATACAGTCTCTTCATTGGTAATTCTACATGATAATGAACCAGTATATCCCGATCCACCGGATGGCGCCACTGGCATTGATTCAGAAACAGAATTGAGCGTTATAGCGGCCCACGACCGCGGAGAGGAACTCGATTTTCATTTCCATGATGCCTCTGATGATAGTATAATAGATTCCGATGAGAACGTGCAAAGTGGAGAGTACGCTAACGTAGATTGGGAAGGACTCGATCCAAACTCCTCTTATGGATGGTACGTTAATGCAACAGAAGTCGATTCTGGTGAATACTGGATCTCTGATACATGGAGTTTTGAAACTGAAGAAGTTGAAGAGTATGATTTGACGTTCATAGTAGAGGATGAAGAAGCAGAGTCGATAGAGGGAGCTACTGTCACTTTGAACGATATGGAGGACACGACGGATTCAGATGGGGAAGCGCTGTTTGAGGACTTAGAACCGGACACATACGATTATACGGTTGAGAAGGAAGGCTATGAAACAGTAGATGATGAAGTGACTATAGAAGATGAAGATGTTACAGAAGAAGTGAATTTAGAAGTTTCAACCTACGATGTAACCTTTGTAGTGCAGGATGAAGATGAAGAGCCTTATGAAGGAGTTGTTATTGAGCTAACAGATCATGAGGACTTAGAGACAGATGCTCAGGGTGAAGCATTATTAGAAGATGTGGAGCATGGATCAGACGTTCATTATACTATCGATGAAGAAGGATACGAGAAAGTAGATGAGACGGTAGATGATG
>PWHR01000010.1 GCA_003554965.1 Thermoplasmata archaeon
GGTCCTTCGTTGATCCTTCATGCAAGCCGCCAATTAAGCGGCAAGGTATTACGCTACCTTAAGAGAGTCATAGTTACTCCCGCCGTTTACCGGTCCTTCCACCTCTTGTAGGAGGGATTCAGATACCGGCACTGGGCAGGATTCGACGGCAGTACAAATCCTTTCGGACTAGCTGCCATCTAGGTCTTTATTAAACTGTCGAGGACCCCTTGTTATTGCAACCAGCCTCTCGCGAGACTGGCACCCCTTCTACCGAAGGTACGGGGCTAATTTGCCGACTTCCCTAGCCTGATTTAATCCGGCACGCCTGGCCTTGCTAAGGCAGGGGCACCTGTGTCAGTTCTCGGTACGGTCTCTAGCACTGATTTACCAGTCCACTTTTCACGGGCACCAGGATTAGCCTGAGGCGGACTCAGTCCGTCCTATCATGCTTTCACCCAGTTCTCACCATTACGGTTCTCCCCGGGCTTATACATTTCGACAGAGCGAGGGCTCTGCTCAAGCGATCCCGATGCGTCGCGGACTGGGCAGAGACGCTAGAGGCACAGGAATATTAACCCGTTTCCCAATTCGGTGACCTCGGTTAAGGGCCACCTTAGGACCGGCTAACCCTCGGCTGATAAACATTCCCGAGGAACCCTAGCCCCTACGGCGGAACGGATTCTCACCGTTCTTTGCTGCTACTCATACCAGAATTCTCGTTCGAACGTGGTCCACTCGACCTCACGGCCGAACTTCTACCCGCGCCCGACGCCTTCCTACTAGATTACCTTTCGGTACTCCAGGGTCTCGGTAGCCGACTTAGCCCCGTCCATTTTCAGGGCCCACAATCTCGACTAGTGATCTGTTACGAACTCTTTAAAGGAAGGCTGCTTCTAAGCCCACCTCCTAGTTGTCTTCGACTGCGGACTCCCTTTGCTCTAACACTTAGTCGGCATTCATGGGACCTTAACCCTAGGCTGGGTTCTTGCCCTTTCGGACACCAAGCTTACCCCGGTGCCCTCACTCCTGTCGTCTACGGCGATGATGGATTCTGAGTTTGACAGGATACCAAGGGCTCTCGCCCCCGAATACCCAATCAGTGCTCTACTCCATCATCTACCTCTGACAAGGCCTACCTTCGAGTAGTCTCGGAAGGAACCAGCTATATCCGGTCTAGATTGGACTTTCACCCCTATACCCAAGTCATGGGAAGGATTTGTAGCTCACTACCCCTGCAGGCCTCCACCTCCCTTTCGGAAGGCTTCACCTTGCTCAGGTATAGATCGACCGGTTTCGGATCTCTAGCCGATGACTCCAGGCGAATACACCTCGTTCCTTTCCCGCAGATGCGAGATGCGAACTTGTTGGTTTCCCTCTGGCTCCACCCTTAGCAGGCTTAGCCTCGCCATCGACCAGAACTCTCTGGCCCGTTTTTCAGAACGTACGATAGGACATCGGTCCACTCCGGCTAAGGAGCTTCAGCCCTTGCATGCCCTATCAGTCTGTAACCATCTGGTTTCAGGGTCTTTTCATCTCCCGTCAAGGATACTTTTCAGCTTTCACTCACGATACTAGTGTGCTATCGGTCTCGAGACGTGTTTAGGGTTGGAAATGTATGCTTCCCAAGTTCACGCGCGATATCCAACGCACGTTACTCTGGAGACCCCGAATCATCTTTCCTTCTTCTTCCTACAGGACTATCACCCTCTTTGGTGCTCCATTCCAGAAGACTTCGGATTAGAAGGTTAAGATGTGCCAGGATCCAAAACACCACATGTCCTAACTGTTTCCAGCAGGATTCGGTTTGCTCTATACCGCTTTCGATCGACTTTACTCACGGCATCTCTATTGATTTCTCTTCCTTCCCCTACTAAGATGTTTCAATTCGGGGAGTTCCCCATCCTAACGGATTGCTAGAGGTCTGCTCTAGCAGGAAGTCCCATTAGGTAATCGAGGGATCTAAGGTTCCTTGCGCCTACCCCTCGCCTATCGCGGCTTGGCGCGACCTTCGTCAGCGCTCGAGCCGAGCCATCCACCAGATGGCTGAGTGACTGCAGCAACGCTACCAGTCTGGTACACATCCAGGTCTGCGTATGATCGGTAATCATCGGATCGTAAGGATCCTATACCCTTCCTCGACAACCCTTTTTCATGTCGCCGAGTGCATCTTGTCAAGCGCATCTAAACATAACGTATTCGGGGTATTTTAAACTTGCTTTCCCCGAAACTCATGTAATGCTGATACGGCCGGAAAAATACGACTTCCCGGCGCGGGAAAAGATTAGGAAGAGACCAACTATAAAAGGATTTTGGAAGGAGTCATGAGATATAATTATAGATGTATATTATTGCAGGCAAGATTAAAAAATTTTTTTCTAGCAATAATAGTTGATAGCTATCTATTTCTAGCTATCTATCGGTAAACTATAAGAGTGAGTTATCGAATAAGAATATAGATGCACTTGTCAGACAAAAGTCGGACAGGAGTGGGACCATGAAAAAGATACCCACCGGAGTTAGCGATCTTGATTCGATAATCAAGGGAGGCGTTCCAGCTGGTTCAGTCGTTCTTCTTTTCACAGAGATCGGTGCCGGAGGTCTAGAATACGTATATACTTCTTCAGCTAAGATCTTGAGAGCGAAAAAAGAACCAGAGGATATAGAAACCATATTGGGGGCCGAGTGTAAGGGTTCTATACTCCCTGAAGAGATCCATTACATAACTTTTTCTAGAGCTAAAGAGGACATACTAGAAGAAGTAAGAACTTCTTTCGATCAGCATTATTATGATACAATAGAAAATAGCGTGAATTTCGAGGATCTATCGACAAAATATTTTCAGCGAACTATGGTACCTCCGGTATGGTCTGGAGATGATGGAACTGATCTATTTTCAGAAAAAAAAGAAACAGATCTTCTAGAAGAGTTAGTTCATTTTTTAGAAGATAATGCTGAAGAGAACATGGTTGTGATAGATTCTTTAACGGATTTACTGACAAATTCCTCGATAGACAACGATAAATTGGTCACTATAGTTAAAGGGATGAGAAGGGCCTCTAGAAAATGGGGCGGTGTAGTGTATCTGTTACTATCCAAGGACATAGTGGATAAGAGTTTAGAATACCATATAATAGACAGTGTAGATGGCGTGTTCAATTTCAGATGGTCAGACACCAAACGTGTTTCAAAAAGACAAAGATATCTGATAGTTGATAAGTTCATGAGCGTCTTACCTCACCTTAAGAGAGAAAAGATCGCTAGATTCACTGCAGAAGTTACAGATTATGAAGGTTATGTTGTGGTAAATTATGAGAGGATCATATAGATGATTTAAAATGGTGATAAAGATGGGTAATGGAAGGATAGAAAGGGTAGAAACCGGCATCGATGGTTTGGATGAGATGTTGAGAGGAGGTGTTCCCAAAGGACACGTTTTCACGGTGATGGGAGCTTTTGGGACCGGAAAAACGACTTTTTCTCTTCAATACATCTGGGAAGGTCTCCAGAAGGGGGAATCTGGCATATTCATAACTTTAGAAGAGGATAAAGATGCGATGATCGAGACAGGACTTTCCTACGGTTGGGATTTTCAGGAATACCTAGATGAAGGGAAATTGGCTGTAGAGAAACTGACTCCAGCAGACGCCGAGGCTACGATAAAAAAGATAAAGAGCGATCTCCCAAAATTCATAAAGAACTTCAATGCAGAAAGGATCGCCATCGATTCCATCTCTCTCATGAACATGATGGCGGAGAACTCTAAACAGAAAAGAGATCAACTCTTCGCTCTCAGTCAGATGATAAAAGATACAGGCGCAACTGCACTACTGACCGCCGAGGTAAAAGACGATAATCCAGAAAGCTCAAGAGATGGTCTTATAGAATACACAGCTGACGGTGTTGTCCTGCTAAGATACAATCAGACCGATACAGAGAAAGTCCAACTGAGCATCCAGGTTAAGAAGATGCGGAGGATAAAGCATTCCAGGAAGATAAAACCTTTCGATATCACTGACGAAGGGATAAAAGTGCACATGGAAGGAGCGATATTTTAAGGTGGGTTCGATATGGGGGTAGGCATAAAAGACATCATAAAGAGCGAAGAGATCGATTTCAAAATGATGGAAAACAAGATAATCGCTATCGATGCATATAATATAATCTATCAATTTTTATCTAGTATAAGACAGCGGGACGGACAACCGTTGAAAGATTCCGAAGGACGGGTAACATCTCACCTTTCCGGCCTATTATATAGGAATTCCAGCTTGATCGAAAAAGGGATGAAACTCGTTTACGTGTTTGACGGTACTCCAGACATCATGAAGGAAGGCACCCTAGAGAAAAGAAAAGAAAGAAAAACCAAAGCAAAAGAGGAGTACGAAGAAGCTTTAGAAAGGGGTGATCTTGAAAGGGCTAGAACGAAAGCTCAACAGACTTCCCGCATCAGTGATGAAATAGAGAAAAGCAGCAAAAAACTGCTGGACCTTTTATCCATACCTTGGATACAGGCTCCTGCGGAAGGTGAAAGCCAGGCAGCTTATATGGTGAGAAATGATGATGCATGGGCCGTAGGAGGACAGGATTATGATTCTCTACTCTTCGGTGCTTCCAGACTGGTTAAAAATTTAACGATCACAGGTAAAAGAAAGCTTCCTGGATCAGACGATTACAAAGATATAAGACCAGAATTGATGGTACTGGAAAAGATCTTAGATGATCTAGAGATAACTAGAGAACAGTTGATCGATATAGGCATTTTGTGCGGCACTGATTATAATGAGGGGGTTAAAGGGATCGGGCCGAAACGCGGTCTCAAATATGTGAAAAAATACGGCCGCCTTGAAAATATTTTAGAAGAAAAAGGAGAAGAGATCAACAATTTTGAAGAGATAAAGAGGATCTTCCTGGATCCAGAAGTGAAAGACGATTACTCCATAGAATTCAAGAACGAACTGGGAGATGTCAAAGCCTTCCTCTGTGATGAAAGAGACTTTTCAGAATCTAGAGTTGAATCAGCTTTGGATAAAGTAAGGGAAGGTTTCAGGAAAAGGGAGCAGACCAGTCTTTCGTCCTTTTGATCGGTTCTCAAAATCAACAGAATTCGTCTAGGCTCGGTGTAGACACTTTATCGTTCTCAAACAACGATTCTATCTGTCTTTCCAATTGTTTTATCCTTTGATACAGATAATCAGAGACTTCATAGTTTTCCACCATCTCTAGGGAAAAATCCAGGTACTTTTTCACCCCGCCTTCGTGTATGGTGAGAGTCAGATTTCCACCGCACTTGCATTCACCGCTCAAAGGCATCCTCCTGTACTTGGTATTGCATTTGGTGCATCTGATCTCCTGGACCCCGAACTTATTGAGGTTTCCTATGAGATCAGGTATGAAGTGATCGCCTATGACCCTGCTAACAACATCGGTCGTATCGACGGCTCTGATCATGTCCGCTACTTTTATCTGAGCATCCATCTTTTTGGTCATCTTCCCCAAGCGTGTGTACTTACTAGTTGTTGGACCCTCTCCTATATCTTCTGTTTCGTGAGTGTATCCAAAACCCTCATACTGTCCTTCCTTTCCCAACCGGTCTTCGACCGTCTCGACAAGATGGCTCACTTCTTTAGGGTCCGCGTACTCTAAAGTCTTCTCATAAAATTCCAAGGGATACTCCCATTCAGTATCTACATTGTGAGCTTCGCTGTCGATCTCGGCAGGATCGATCTTTGTAGTCATCACCAAGGGTGCATCCATGAGCCCCCCTCTCTTTTCCGGGAGGAAATACTCCGAAAAGTTTAAGAGCCCGTCTAGAAGAAGCATGACGCAGTCTTCATCCCCGTCACAATTATTCGTTATGAGATTGTCTTGGGTAACGAAATTATGAGTATCTTCAACCTCGATATCGTACATGAACCTCTCTTGAGATTTTTTGATCCGCTTAGTTTTTATCTTTTCCCTTACAAGCCCGTTATCAGTTTCCACCCTAGGTTTTCTCTCCAGTGAGTAGAATTTTTCAAAATTATCTTGTTTTCTTTCAAGCTCGAAACCTATTTTTTTGCCGAAAGTGACGGCATGAGACGACCTGATCTGAAGCTCGTTAGAGATAAGAGTTCTACCTTCATAGTGTTCTTTCCCGTATTTTTCTACCAGAACTCCTCCCGATTCCCTTTTACTATGTCTATAGCGTGCATAGATCCCGAACCTTTTCAATAGGAGATCAATATCATCTAAAAGTTTTCTCGATACACTAGTTGCCTGGACATGCAGTCTGCCTTTTTCTACCGACGCCTCACCGGCAAAGTAAGCCGAAAGCAGATGTGACACTTTTTCTTTAGGGAGGCGCTTTGCGAATTGAGGAACTCTTTTCTCTTTAGCTTTCGAGCCGATATCTATTTTTTGAAAAAATTCGTATATGAGTCGAGAATTGAGAGTTAAAACATCTTTCTGTTCCGATGGCTCGACATCAAAAACCGTTTTCACTGCTTCTGTTATTTTTCTCTTCAGCTCTTTTTCGCCGAAGGCAAAACAAACCTGATAAATCTCCTTTCCTTCTTCCTTGGATTTTCTAGTATAACCTTCAGCCAGGTAAAAGCCGATCATCTTCATTAAATCGGAATCGACCTCTATCTTTGTAGGTATCTCGACTGTATCTCTTTTAGCAGCGAGAACAGCGTCTTCAGGTAAATTTTCATCCATCGAAACTTTTTTCATCATCGCTTGATACAGATCGAAAGGGATGCTATCCCGGCGTCGATATTCATCCAAACTTTTCTCGGACGATCCTAATCCCTCAGAAGCCGATTTGAGCCCTCCAAGTTCTTGTATAGCTTCTTCTATCTTCTCTCTAGCACCTCTAAGCATAACATTTTCGATATCTGACAAAAGTTCGGTTAAATCGAGAGATTCTCTATCTGCTGTTTTAATATCGATTTGTAGAGGTGAGAGAAATTTATCTCCTTCCTCCAACTCTCTAGCCCTTTTTACCCCTTTCTCCGTTTTTACCATATGATCTGGAAAGACCTCTAATGTTCTTCCTGCCTCGGTCTCGATCTCCATCTTGAATTCTGGAGCCGAGGTCCTGATGACTTTACATGCTCTAGAAGTTTCGATCTTGTGCCCAGAGGTAGTCAAGACCTCTACCTCTATATCTTTACCAAGGGTTCCTATCGAATCGAGCGGCTCTTTTTTACCCCCCTCCCTATAGAGTTCTCTTAGTTCTACGGTAGAACCATCACTCATTTTCACCTCTGTACCTCCGGGAAGGCAGTTTCTTCGTTTTGCGGCATGAAAGTGAGGATGAGCATAACCCGCTCTTCCCTCATGAAAGCCTATGATCCTACCTAGAACGCCTCCAGAGGTATGAGGGGCTAAACCTACAACTAGTTCTCCTATCAGATCCTCCTTTCTTTCGGCCCCGTAATAAGGTTCCAAATCATAATATTTCTCTAATAGGTCATCAACGAATTTAGCAACTTTCACTATGTACTCCCCAGCTTTTACTGATATAACCATATCTTGTGGCTTCAACTCCAGTATCTGATCTTCTTCTTTCAATTCTTCGCCCTTCACGTCTTTTTCATATCCCAATTCCTTGGCTTTAGACACTGAAAGACCAACCTCTCCTGGTTTAAAATGAGTCAAAGGCAGATCGGTCATATCATATCGAGAAGTACCGTCCTTGAAAACGTATATGCCGTGTTTCGCCCTAAGAATACCCTTCTCTAAAGCCTCTGGCGTTTTCGTTTTCGTTATAAGACCTTTTACCCCCTTGATCTTTTGTACATTACCCCCTTCACCTAAAGTTGCTAGCGCCTGCCTATAGATATTTTTCATAGGGATCTTCTGCGTTTTAGGTTCATCGATTATATCACATCTTCCACCGCACGAACACCGGATATGAGCACTGCTCTTGCCGCATTTTTTGCATCTCCTCGCACTTATATCCACCTCGATTATACCTTTCTCAACAGCTTTACTGACTAACCTCTGAGAGCCTCCTTCGTCTCCAAGAGGAAATAGACCATGAACAGGGGGGTTCATCTTCCTTTCTTTAGCTTTCTCAGGTCTAGCCATCCTAGAACCGATAGACGTCGGAGCTTTGTCTTTTATAGGTGCTCCTGCAAGCTCACTCAGATACTCGAGAACGTCTTCCTCGTCCGATGAACTCTTTTTTTCCAAATCGACCTCATCAAGACCTAAAGTGAAGAGTAAAGACAAGGGTTCTTTAACCAAAATATGTTCATTCTCATGTTTATGAGGTATGCCTACGGTCTCCATTATCTCTTTGATATCGGAATCAAAAGGCAACTTCAAGACTTTGTCTTTCATTTCTCCGTTCTCAGATATCCAATTCCTCAAATTTTTTAGAGACTCAACATCTGTATAGGTCCAAAAGTAAAGGTATTTAGGATGCAGTGGATATCCTTTTTCTTCGGACAATTCTACCGCTCTCTCTGCTGTTATCTCCTTTTCTTCAAACTTTCCATCTACTTCCTTTTTCCACCATTCGTGACAGTAAGCACCAGGAACCAAAGGATGGTTGTTTTCAATAAATTCTCCATAAGGTATCAGGATCTCACCCATATCTATTATCTCTTTCACTTCTCTTTGAAGCTCTTTTGCCTCTTCTGGAGAATCTACCCGTTTGACCGTTCCATCTTTTAGTAGAACAGTGGGTCCTTCGATAGTATCACAAGGAGTTATCGCACCGGCTTTTCCCGGTCTTTCAGTCTTAATCTGAGTTCCTAAGGCGAGGAATTCCTCGGTCAGATACATGCCGGCTGGATTTATCGCCACCGAGGCCAAGCCTTCAGTCCTAGTCCTCCCATATCGTAATCTGAAACCCCCCTTTTCACTCGGATGGCCGAATACAGGTCGACCGGCTATGGTCTCTTTTATGTATTTAGTCTTAGGTGCTATACCTTCACTCTTCTCTTCTTCGTCCTCTTTCTCTTTCCCGCCAGAGACGTACTTATCGATATATTCATCTAGGAATTCCCATCCCTCGATATCCAATTTATCGACGTACTTTTTGAGCTTCTTAGCTTTCAAGCACATACCTTCTGCTATGACTAAACATGCGCCTCCTCTGACCTGGTTTGTATCAACTCTAGGAAGATCTCGATAACCAGAAACTTCTTCTTCGCCCGTTCCTTCGCCGCTGATGCTGACAGGACATCCATCGACTATCAAGGAAATTTCCTCTGATGAAGGCGTGTACTGAAGACCTAGTGACTTCTTGTAAAGAGGTATCTCCTCTTTGAAACGCTGTATTTCGGCCTGGGTCGGCTTAAATCCGTCTATACCCAATTCTCTTCTCACTACGTCCGCTATCAAAACACTCATCGCCTGACCGGTTCCACCCGCTGAACGGATAGGACCCGCGAACATCAGTTCCAAATAACTACTCCCATCATCATTCTCCTGCAGATTCACCTCGCCTATACCTTCTAAGGGAGCCACGAGGATCCCCTCAGTCAGGACCGCTAAACCTATCCTCACCGCATCTTCGATCCTTTCAGAAACGCTGCCTTCTTCTCTAGATGCGACCTCCTTTGCAATTCTGATGGAAACCTCTTCTCTATCGTACCTTTCACTCAATTCTCTTATCTTCTCGGCCGTGTTTTTAACACCAGTGAGTTCTTGAGCTCTCAGCGCTAGATCCTCAGCACGGGGAATCTCTACATCTTTTTTTGGGTCGTAGCCTAATGACCTAGCTTCTTCTGCCTTTTCATAACATTTATTAGCTTCTTCCTCCAACCTCTGAAAGTATTCTTCCATCCGATCCGAATGAACCAATTTAGACATGATAAAGCCTCATCCCATGTATCGTGAATTTTCTGTATAGACCACTATTGTATTCGGGTTATTAAGAGTATTGTTTATCCTCAGAAAAAAAGAAAAAAGGATTTTTAGAAACGTTCTTTGAATCCATCTAGGATATCCTCTAGCCTGCCTTCTTCCTGAACTTTTAACTCATAGTTCACGTGGACAAGCGGTTTATCCACATCGATAACCCTACTCAGATCGATTGGAGTTCCAGTGATCACAACATCGCAGTCCGAGTTTTCTATGGTCTTTTCGAGATCATCTAACTGCTTTTCTGAATATCCCATGGAAGGCAGTACATCTCCCAGATGTGGGTGTTCCTCAAAAGTCTCCTTTATAGAACCCACGGCTGAATCTCTTGGATCGATCACCTCAGATGCACCATATTTCTCAGCAGCTAGTTTTCCGGCACCGAAGGACATTTCACCGTGTGTTACGGTAGGACCGTCCTCAACGACCAGAGCCTTCTTCCCTTCGATTGCTTCAGGGTCACTGACCATGATAGGAGAATCAGCTCTGATTATTTCAGTGTCTGGATTCTCTCTTTCGATGTTTTCCTCCAACTCTTTTATATCTTCTTCCTCAGCCGTATCACATTTGTTTATGATGCAGACATCTGCCATCTGCAAGTTAGTTTCTCCTGGATGATACTTGGTCTCATGGCCGACACGATGAGGATCCAAGACCACAATATGCAGATCCGGGCGGTAGAATGGAGTATCGTTGTTTCCACCGTCCCAAACGAGAACATCTCCCTCTTCTTCCGCTTCTCTCAAGATGGCTCCGTAATCTACTCCTGCGTAGATAACCATACCTTTGTTTATGTAAGGTTCATACTCTTCTCTTTCCTCAATGGTGCATTCATGTTTATCTAGATCTTCATAAGTAGCGAACCTCTGAACAGCCTGTTTTTCTAGATCACCGTAGGGCATCGGATGCCTGATAGTCACCAAGTCGTAACCGTCCTCGTTCAAATATTCACATATCTTCCTGGTAGTCTGGCTCTTTCCAGCACCAGTCCTGGTCGCACAAACGGATATCACTGGCAACCTGGCTTTTAACATAGTCTCGTCATTACCTAATAGAGTGAAATCAGCTCCGGCAGATATGACCTTGGAAGCTTTGTGCATAACGTATTCATGCTCGATATCGCTGTAGGCAAAGATCACCTCATGGATACCCTCCTCTTTTATGGTATGGGTGAGCTTTTCTTCAGGTATTATCGGTATACCATCAGGATATAATTCACCCGCTAAAGAAGGAGGATATCTTCTTCCTTCTATATCAGGAATCTGAGTTGCCGTGAAAGCTACCACTTCATAAGCATCGTTGTCTCTGAAAACTGTATTGAAATTATGAAAATCTCTGCCAGCTGCGCCCATTATTATTACTCTTCTTTTCCTTTTCTCCATCTTACCACCGGTTACCCCTATATAGATGAGCTATTTCTAATTTTGGGTTTTTTGTTTACAGGCTTCAACATTGACTGTAACCGCAATTGGGACAGGTCCTGCAGCCTTCAGAAAGTGTAAGCATCGATCCACACTCAGGACAGGCGGGATTCATGCCTTTAGATACCATCTCTTTTACTGCGTTGTTAGATTCCTGTTCATCGGTGGGTAACTGTACTTGTTCTGTTATCTTCTTTCCCTCTCTGTGCCATTTCAGAGCTTTTGCCATAGCGTCCGGTATAGATAGGATCTTCTGTCCGTGCTCGAAAGCTACTTCTGGAGATCTGATTCCTTCCAACTGTTCAACTATCTCTTCCACTGGTATTCCAGATCGAAGACATAGTGATATCAATCTGGCAAGAGATTCAGTGAATGACTGAGTGAATCCGCCGGCTCTACCTATCTGAGAGAATACCTCGAACATCCCGTGTTCGTCTTCATTTATGGTCACATACAAACTTCCATAACCAGTGTTGACCTTCCTAGTAGTTCCCTCTATGGTTATAGGCCTGTCTCTAGGTCGCCTTTCGTATACTTTTTTGACCTTCACATCCTCCTCCTCTTCTTTTTCACCTTCAACTTCCATCACCTGTTCCTGTCTTGAGCCGGAGCGGTACACAGTGATTCCTTTACATTCCAGATCGTAAGCTAGATCGTAGACCTCTTTGATATCCTCTTTTGTGGCTTCATTGGGAAAATTCACCGTTTTAGAGATCGCATTATCCACATGTTCCTGAAAAGCAGCCTGCATCCTTATGTGCCATTCAGGAGTGATCTCCAGAGCGGTCTTGAATATCTCTTTCATATCGTCCGGTATCTTATCCATCTCCGTTATCGATCCGACCTCGGCTACTTCCTCCATCAATTCATCAGTGTAGATACCTCTCTCCTTAGTCTTCTCTTCAAATACTGGGTCCGGCATCACGAGAGATTCGCCGTCCAGCACATTCTTTACATAGGATACCGCAAAGATAGGTTCTATACCACCGCTTGTATCGGCTATCATGCTGGTGGTTCCAGTCGGCGCGATAGTGGTCGTGGTGGCATTCCTCATGGGCTCGTCGTATTCAGATTCATCCCAGTTAGGGAACTTTTCTCTCTTTTCAGCTATCTTTTTACTTGTCTCTTTACTCTTCTCCTGGATAAAACTCATGACTTCTCCAGCCTTCTCTACAGCTTCTTCACTATCATATGGTATGCCCAATTTCATCAGCATGTGGTGCCAGCCCATCACACCTAGACCTATCTTCCGGTTCTCTTTCACTTTTTTCGTAATCGCATCTTCTTCATCTTCATAGCCTTTCACGTCTGGGAAATCCGAAGCATCTATGACATTGTCGAGGAACCTGACCGCAAGATCCACCATATCTTCCAATTTCTCCCAATCAACTTCTCCGTCCTTGACATGATTAGAAAGGTTGATGTGACCGAGATTACAGGCTTCGAAGTCCTCAAGTGGCTGCTCACCACAGTTGTGGACCACAAAGCCGTTGGCGATAAAAGAATGGGTCTCAGGCTCAGTGAGGTCATACACTTCTTCTTCGCCATCGGATTCGATGGCTTCAACGGTGACTTTGAAGTCCTCTGGATAAGGACCTCTTTCGTAATCCTCTAACAGCCTCTCCAGCTTCTCGGTCTTATCTTCTCTTATAAATCCTATTTTCTCTTTGAAATCGTACAGATTCTCCTTTGAAATAACCAAATCATGCTGAGCTCTGACTTTGTAATTTTTTTTGCCGCCCTTGCAGTCTGGAAGTTCTCTTTCACCTGCCTCTCTTCTCTCCTGGTAAATCTTACTAGGTATACCCATCGCAAGGAGCAACTGCTGTACATCCTTTAAAAGATCCAATTCAGAGCTCGATAACCTAACTGAGACTCCTTTTTCTACATCGCCTTGAACGCTGCCATCTGCAGTGAAGAGAGACTTTAAGAAACCTCTAGCCATATCCTCGCTCTTCCCGAATATCTCGTCAGGCACCTGAAGCTTTTCATCGTTTAAATCATATCTTTCAGTGAGCTCATAAAGCCAGGCTGACCTAACCCTTTGCTCCTTGACATCATCTTCACCCCTCTTGATATCTTGAACTCCCACCTTATACTCCCTATCACTTTCAGCTTCTCTTATTATATCGTTCACGTATTCCGCATAGAGTTCAGAAATCTGGGTATCCTTATCATAGAAATGTAAAGTCACCCTGTTTTCAGATCTCTTTATTTGGCCATCACCGACGATCCAGCCCAGCACCAGTCCTTCCTCTAGGCTGCCCTCATCTCCAAAATTTGTGCCGTTGTTCGCGATGTGGAGTTCATCACCAATATTTAATTCCTGCACTTCTTTCCAGCCTTCATCGGTCATCACCTTATGGTTTTCGGTAAGTCTGAGTTCGTATCCCTCTTCAGACATCAATCTGTTGACTTCTTTTTTTCCAGTCTTGTAGACCTCAGACGCTTCTTTCACTTTTTCATCGCTCAACCTTCCATCGACAACAATATCTAGGTCTATTCCGTTTTTGCAAAGCTCCTCTGCTCTGAAAAGTCCATTTTCCGTAGTTATCCACGTATCCCCAGTAACGCAGGGGTTAGTCGCGTCGATGAAGTGCTCCGGGTATCTGTCAACATCGAAAGGGTTATCTTCGTTTATCCTGTCCAAGAACATTATGCCCGGTTCTCCGTTCTTCCAGGCCTGCTCCACTATCTTTTCATAGATCTCCTCCGCATCCAGTTGACCGACCACTTCATCGTCCCTTGGATTTATGAGGTCGTACTTTTCACCTTCCTGGACGGCCTCCATGAATTCTTCCGTTAGTGCCACTGAGATGTTGAAATTCTCGAGTTGCCCCTCTTCGTCCTTCGCCTCGATGAATTCTTCTATATCAGGGTGTTGGACCGATAGAACGCCCATCTGAGCGCCTCTCCTCCTTCCTCCCTGTTTGATAGTGTTGCACATCTCATCGTAAACCTTCATGAAGGATACGGGTCCGCTCGCGACACCTCCCGTTGACTTCACAGTATCGCCTCTCGGTCTTAACCGGGAGAATGTGTAGCCTACTCCACCACCGGATTGGAAAATCTTGGCGGCGTTCTTTACCTGCTGGAAGATGCTCTCCATATCATCTTCAGGTGAAAGAACGAAACAGGCACTCAGCTGACCTAGATCTAGTCCAGCGTTCATCAATGTTGGTGAATTAGGTATAAAATCAAGATTAGTCAAGGCCTCAAAAAACTCCTCTTCTTCTTCCTTCACACCTCTATCGTCATCATAATCTTTATTTACGCCTGCGACACAAGATGCGACTCTTCTAAACATCTCTTCGGGTGTCTCAGCCAGCTCGCCGTCCTCGTCCCTTTTTAAGTACCTCTCTTCCAAAATCTTTTTCGCATTTTCATTTACCTCAGTATCACTCATGTTTGTAAACCTCAACGGACTTGGGTATAGCATAACCATTTTATGAATATTCCGATATGGGAGGTATCATAATAATCCATATATTCTCAGATCGGGTTAAAAATATCAGTCTGCCCAATCCCTATATATCAGGCTTGATATTTCTTTAACAAGGTGATACTATCAGCGAAAAAAGAGCCGTCATAGTGGTCGATATGATAAACGATTTCGTCACCGGGAAGCTGGGAAGTGAAAATGCAGAAGCCATCGTCCCGGATTTGAAAAGATTTTTAGAAGAGGCTAAGGAGAAACACATCCTAAGAGTCTTCGCTGAAGACAACCACGAAGAGGGAGATCCGGAACTCTCCCATTGGGGCCAGCACGCGATGAGGGAAGAAGAAGGGTCGGAAACGATACCTGAACTTCAAGGACTAGCGAGCCACAAAATTCAAAAAAGGTTTTACGACGCATTTTACAAGACTGAACTTGAAAATGTGCTGAAAAAGAACGGTATAAAAGAGGTCATATTAACAGGGGTCGCAACGGAGATATGTGTCCAAAATACTGCCGCTGGTGCTTTCTACCGAGGATTCGATATAACGGTTCTGAGAGACTGCACCGCTTCCCCTACGGTCGAGAAACATAAAGAAGCTTTAGATTACATGGAATCGATCTTCGGAGCCGATGTCCGTAAAAGTGATCGATTGAAAAAGTAATTATGAAAAAAGAAAAAGGTTTTCTGTGAAAATTTTTTCACTCTGGTCTTTCCGGTTCTATCTGGTCCTCGTCTTCATAATCTACTTCATCCGGACCTGCCCAGCCGTGTGCCTCTTCCGCAGGTGATCGCTCTTCTTCCTCTTCTTCCGGCTCTTTTTCTCTCTTCCTGAATAGCTCTGAAAGCACTGAACGTGGCTTCTCTTTCCCAGATACATTATAGAATCCCGCAGCGAGCAGTATCAGTAGGAGTATTATCCCTATCAATCCAAGCAAGGATAGGCTACCGAATATTCTATAACTCCAGATCGACGGATCCTCCTCGACATCTATTGGTTCGGCATTTTGAAGCCCGGGTTCTTGATCGCCTATGTCGGTCATGACCTGTAAATGATATGTTCCATCGCTCACTTCAGGAACCTCGATGGTGAATGTGCCCTCAGGACTACTTGTTTGTACTCTGCCTTCTTCTCCCGTGGCGGGAATGAAATATCGTAAAGTCATCTTTTCCGGTATCTCTTCCCGACCCACCGCCCTCACTTTATATCTTATATCAATCTCGTCACCAGGTTCATAAACTCCGGTAGTGTAGCTGGAACTGGTCTCGATACCGATTTCCAATTGATACCTGTCGGCTCTATGTAACTCTATTGATTCCTCCACCATCAAACCTTCACTAGACACCTCTAATCTGACTTCGTATTCAGAAGACGGTACTTCTGGCACCTCGTAATAAAATTCTCCATCTTCCGGTTCATCCATCTCTACGATGTCTCCATGATGGTCGAATATTTTGTATATCGCAGAAAAATCCTCTTCTCTTCCTATGACTTCGTATTCGAAATCGATGGTCTCTCCACCGGAGTATTCATGCTGGTCCGCATTCAATAGTAAGTCCATCTCAAGCACAGGAATCCTCATGTATGACTGACCGGTAGTTTCCTGATCTTGTTTAGCTTCTACTCTTAAATAAAGATCTTCATCCTGATTGAATCCTTCTGGAATGTTAAAAACTATCTCTCCGTCCTCTGCATAACCTTTCTCATAAACTTGTCGGACATCTCCTTTGATGACATCATATTTCACATTAGCGTCCACTTCTTCGCCCTGATCCGTAACTGTATACTCGACCACGACCTCTTCACCAGGGGAATAGCTGTGCTGATCTCTATCCAACGATACATCCAACCTCTTTATCTCATCTATCACCTGGATCTCCAGCATCTCATATTCTTCAGGATATAACATCGTCTCATGTTTTTCCGCACTGACATTTACGTGGTAGTAACCAGGTTCGATGTCTTCGGAGAGGTGGATGGGGATCACAACTTTGCCGCTGTCATCGGTTTCAAGAGTGCTCCGGTATTGTCCATCACCCACAGATTCACCATCCTGCATAAGATCGACCGTTACCGATGCGTCTTCCACAGATATATCGGTTTCTTCCACGTAGGTTTCAGCGGTGACGTAGACCTTCTCTCCCTGTAAGTAGACATCGTCATCCGTTTCATAACTGTAATCGAGGGAACCTACATACACGTCACCACTCCAATGGGTGGTGTGTTCCTCACCCGTTTCGTTGACCCATAGATCGATCTCAAGACCACTCGGGACTTCGATATCAGAAGGTATATCGAATTGGAAATGGTCGTCATAAGAAGGATAATGCATATCTTCTTGTTCTTCATCATCTTCGTCAGTATATCTTAACCTGATCTGAACATCCATATCTTCAGCCCTCGAACCATCGATCAATCTTTCCGCTGTATAGAAAAGATCTACTGAGTCTTCAGGAAGATATGCGTTCCGGTCCGTCGTAGCTTCCAGAGAATACTTTTCTAACTCAAAATCCTCTTCCGCTAGTTCAATGTCTTCGTCCGAATCAAAGACTCTAACGTAGTATGTACCATCTGGTGCATCTTCAGGTATAGTCGTTTCATTGACCCATAACTCATTTTTGAATTCCTGATCTTCCCAGGACGCGTTATCTGCATCCATTAGCTCTTCGTCCTCATCCTCTATCCTGATATCAACAGGAACTTCATAATTACTCTCTATCCTTATCTCCATCTCTTGCCCCTGTGTGTATTCATCATCTATCTCTATACGCATATACATCAGTGAGAACTCTGTTCTTGCAAATTCCTCTCCAGTCCAACTATCCCTCACAACTAATTCGTAATTCCCAGGTTCTGGGAATCGTTCAGCTTCGATGTCGTCCTCGAGATTGCCTTCAGGAGTCAATTGGCCTGGAAGATATTGGCCTACCGATATAGTAATATCATCTCTCTCTGCGTATACCTCTATCATATCTCCTATGATCGGATCTCCCAATTCTTCGGGGGGATGACCAAACTGGTCTCTTAGTTTTGCTGTGAAGTATATGGTCTCATGCTCTGCAAAAGTCCGTTTTTCGTCCTCCTCTTCTCTCTCAGGGGAGTCATAGGTATGAACACTAGATTCCTGGGTAAGGTCTTGCTCATCGTAAACCAGCACCTCGTGAGAAGCCTCATCATCCCCATCATCTTCTTCTACTAAAATCTCATAAATACCCGGTCCTTCGTGTTCCAGAAAAACATCCTCATCATGGCTGAAATAGTTCCCATCTCCGTCAGTTACGATCCTCCTCTGTGAAACTAGACTTTCATCATCGTCATACAATCTTACCCTATATTCAGTTTCAGCACCATCGTGTATTTTAAAATATATGTTTAAAGTCTCAAAAAATTCATCCCGTTCGTTGCCTTCGGAATCAGTAGAGTAGACATCAATATTATCTTGTGGTTCTCCGTGGATCACAACCACAGAGAACAGTGAAAGTACCAGCAGGGCAACCACTACCAAACTAAATATGCTCCTATACCTCATTTTTTCACCTGTCAGACATCTGATCTTTGGTATGAGATGGGGTTTTTCATATATAAATCTTTTAGTAGGAAACAATAATATACCTTGAAATTTGTTATAGTTTGAGAAGCGATGATTAAATTTAAATATGTTCATCTGCAATCCGGTTGGACATGAAGAATTTTGATCGGGAGGAAACAAGCAAATGATCCGGTTTGGTCCAAGCGGTATCCCCCTTTCCTGTAAGGGAAGAACATTGGAGGATGGTTTGAAGGATGTCCATAAGTTAGGACTCAGCTCCTTCGAAGTCCAATTCCTTCGGCCTAAAGTCAGAACTAGACCTGTTGAAGATGAAGAGGTCGGGCTCAAAGCGAAGGAAGTGCCTGGAAAATTCATCATCGGAGTGAACAGAGGAAGAGATTTCAGAGAGATCTTTGTCGATGACATGGATAAAGAATTGGAGAGAGGCGATATGACACATTCCATCACAGGAGGGGTAGCTGAAGACTTTCACAAGTTTTCCAAGCTCGCGAGGTTGAGTAAGGAATTGGATATCAAGGTAACTCTCCATACCCCTTATTATATGAAATTCACCGAGAAGGATACAGATCCTGTAGAAAAATCCAAAAGATGTTTTCAGTACGGGGCTGTCATGGCGGATACACTGAACGCTGATACGGTCGTTACCCATCTTGGTTTTAAAGACAAAGATAAGGATATGGGAGATATTGAGGGAGCGGTCGTAGAGAACCTTAGAGATCTTAGAGACTGGATGTCAAAAAACTGCGAGAACGAGATAAAGATCGGGATAGAGACCCAAAAAGGTGAAGACATCTATGGCAATCTCGATGAAACTTTAGAAGTATGTAAACAGGTGTCTGACACCGTTCCCGTTATAAACTTCGCGCATACCAAGGTCGAAGATAGGTATCCATTAGAAGAGGAGGAGGATTTCGCCGAGATCTTCGATATGTGCAGTAATTTTGTGCAGGACGAATATCATGTGAATTTTTCCGGTGTGGAGAAGAGAAGAGGGGACGAATTCCGGATGACACCCATAAAACGCGGAGAACTGCATTTTGAAGACATGGTAGGATATCTTGTTGAATCGGAAGAAAACATAAATATAATCTCAACCTCACCACTCAAAGAACACGACGCGATGTACATGAAAGTGATATTTGAGAGGATATATACAAGAGAGATTGGAAAAGAATTGAGGAGAGAGAAAAAAGATGAATGACACCGAGAAAAACGAAATATTGAAAAAAAGTATGGAATATATATTAGATACCATACGAACTTCACTGAAAAATCCAGACTTCGATAAGATCAATCTTGCGGTTGAACTGATTTCCTCTTCAAACAATGTTTTCGTATACGGATCCGGAAGATCTGGTCTCGTCGGAAAGACCTTCGCAATGCGTCTGATGCAGTTGGGCTTGAATTCACATTTTGTAGGAGAGACTACAACTCCTGCAGTCAAAGGAGGAGACTGTGTTATCTTGGTCTCTAAAACCGGTGAAACTCAAACCGCGATACAGACCGCCCGCATAGTCGATGAGAGGGTCCCCGGGGCTGACATCATAGTCGTCTCTGCTAGTCCGGAGTCTACTTTAGTAGAATTTGGCGACATAAAAGTTATAATAGATATAGAAAATGGAGAAGAAGACAACAGATACGCTCCGTTGGGTACGGTATTTGAAGATACTGCCATGATATTTTTAGATGGTATAGTAGCGGTCCTTATGGAAGAACTCGGAGAGGAAGTTGAAGATATGAAAGACAGGCATCCGATCTTGATTTGAAAAAACCGCTCGAAGTCAGAAATCTTCTTTGAGATCGGACTTCGACTCACCTGGTGGGGAAATAAATATATATGTATGTTATGTTTTGTAGCATGGTTGAGATGCTTGAAGATAACCAACAGGAGATATTGAAGGGTGTTTTGGAGACAGCTGGGAAAAAAAGTGCTGGATCAATTTCGACCATGATCGATTTTTCGGTAAACGCTGACGTTTACAACCTCCAGGACGCCTTTGATCTGTACGAAGCTGAAATGGAAAAGGAGGACATGGCCTTCATAGTGAAGTCCGAATTGAAAGAAGAGAAAGGAGGCATCACATTTTTCATGATGCCGGAGGAGAGCACTCGAAAACTGGTCAATGTTTTATTGGATAGAAACATCGACGAAAGATTCGGTAAGTTCGGCCAGGAGGAGATGAGCACTATGAAAGAAGTTGGAAACATAGTGATCGGCAATTTTCTAGGCGAGGTCAGCGATTATTTCGATACTTCGATCCTTCATGATCCTCCTGAGATAGTTCATGATATGATCGGTTCGTTCTTTGCTGATATGATCAGGTATACTCAGAATTTAGAAGAGGTTATGATAGCCGAAGTACCCTTTGCCTCAGAAGACCTAGGTATAGAGGGTAGATATATACTCGTACTGGGTGATGATATTATAAAAGAATTTGTAGATTATTTCGATTGAATGGTGATGGTTTATGAATAAAGAAGAAGTCGGTATAGGACAATTCAAAGTAATCAAAGATAGCGGAGAGTTGATCGCTAGGTCTCTCGGTTCATGCATCGCCCTTGTGATATATGATAGGACAAATAAAGTGGGTGGTATGGCTCACGTGTTGGCTCCAGAGGGTAACGACGAAAAGAGATTGGACAAGCCGGCCATGTACCCTGAACCAGCGGTGAAAAGGTTGGTCAGAAAAATAATCACCCATGGAGGAGACAAAGATAACCTCGAAGCGAAGATCGCAGGAGGAGCTCAGATGTTTTCTTTCAAGTCTGACGGCGCCCCCGGTGAAAAAAACGTGAAAGCTATAAAGAAATCTTTGGAAAAAAGAAATATCGAGATAACTGGTGAAGACGTAGGGGGTAACAAAGCAAGAACGGTAAAATTCGACGTGAACTCCATGTCTATGAAGATAGAGATGAAGATATGAAGGAAGGTTTTCTTTAATCTAAGGACGCTTTGCTGACTTCTTCAATCTCTTTCACTCCTTCTTGTGAGATGTTCTCTAGTATTCCTAATAGATCGGTCAGAAGTACTAAATTACCCTCGTGTTTGACTATGCCTTTCAGATATTTTTTATTCACTGGAGATTCTAGCGCCTCCGAGGGTTCCTCCACATCCTCCTCATTTATCGTCGGTATCTCCGTAACCTCGGAAGTCATCACACCTATGTTCTCATCTTCCTGGTAAAGTATGATCAACTGCGCCTCGGTCTCTTTCAGCTCCACATCGATACCTAAAACCTTCGGAAGATCGATTATAGTTATTATCTCGCCCCTCCTGTTGATTATACCTCTAATCTCTTCAGGTGTGGAAGGTACAGGGGTCACTTCCTCCAGCTGGATTATCTCTCTCACCTGGCTTATCGGACAGGATATATAATCTTCCCCTATTCTGAATATCACTATCTGTTTGGACCTTTCCATCGATTCCGTCTTCTCCTCGATAATGTTAATACCTCCTTTTCATTCAACCAAGTTTATATTCCTCAACCATTTTAGATAGATTATCGGCCAAGCTAGCCAACTGTTCTGCAGAACTAGATAGTTCTTCTACAGAAGCGTTCTGTTCTTCTGTAGAGGCAGCTACTGATTCAGCCAGATTAGAATTTTCGTTTACGATATTGACCATCTTTTCCACATCTAGGGCCCCTTCCTGAAGATCATCTGCCACCTCATCAACAGCTTGCGATATCTCCTGAATAGCTTTTGAAACCAGGTCTGTAGAATTCTTTATAGCCCTCAATGAATCCAGATTTTGGTGAGTGACTTCATCGACTTCATTGGATTTAGCTTTCACCTTTTTGATGTCTTCCACTACTTTATTGGCATTTTCTTGAGTGTCGTTTATCAATTTCGTGATGTGTTCTGTTTCTTCCTGTGTCTCTTCGGCCAGTTCTCTTACCGAGTCCGCTACAACTGCGAAACCTTTACCCTGTTCTCCCGCCCTAGCGGCCTCGATTGAAGCGTTGAGAGCTAGTAGATTCGTCTGGTCCGCTATATCTGATATCGTCTTTATTATCTCACCGATCTTGTCGGACTGTTCGCCTAGAGCTGTAGCTTTTTCAGCTGTCTCTTCCAGTATAGACTGAAGATCATCCACCATCTCCGAGGCTTTCACGGCATGTTCCATACCTTCGTCCGTTTTGGCAGCGGTCTCTTCTGCAGAAGAGGCTATGTCATTCGCGGAGGCAGATGTTTCTTCTATGTTGGCAGCTCCGTCTTCAACTTTCCGGGCTAATTCTTCCGCACTTTTAGTTTCCTCTTGGATACCCTTCGATATCTCCTGAACAGATTCAGCAACATTTTCTGCCGTTGTGTTCAGCTTTTCAGAAGAAGTTGCGATCACCTGTGAAGCTTCTCGAAGTTCACCAGCTGCCATCCGGATATCTTCAATGTCTCTCCTGAAGTTAGATATCATGTGATTGATACCTTCGATCAACTTGCCGATCTCGTCGTCTTTTTCCTTCTCGATCCTAATATCCAAGTTTCCTCTTTCTGCCTTTTGAAGTTTCGACAGTATCCTTTCTACCTGATTTTCCAGATATTTTCTAGTTCTCCTCTGTTCCTTCAATTCCGTGATATCCTTTATAAAACCGATCGTCTTGTCTATATCATCACCAGGGCCTTTGAAAGGGGCGGCGCTCACCAAAGTCTCCATCTTCGTCCCGTCTTTTGTTACAGAGGTGAGTTCAGAACTACCTCTTTCTCCTTCTGTCCTTTCTTCTGTCCCCTCTCTGACCTTTTTATGCTCTTCCTCAGGCATCAGATCTAAAAGATTCCCTCCTTCGAGTTCTTCGACCGTATATCCAAATTCGTCCGCCATGTGTTGGTTCACATAGAGAAGATTCTCATCCAAGTCAGTTATGCAGACACTCAGTGGAGCGTTTTCTATGACCGCTTCATACCGGTTCTGGAGCTCTTCGAACTCGTCTTCCACTTTTTTCTTATCGCTTATATCCTCGACGATCACTAGGAATTTAGATCCTTGAATCCTCGAGTTCAGAGGGATGCCTGAGATCAGAAAATGTTTTTCTTCCTCCTCTGTTTCGAACGTTTTATATTCGTTGAGTACTTCCTTTTTTTTTCCAAATATGTCGTTCCAAAAAGACTCTAAAAAATCGAAATTTTCCCCTACTAACTCGCCTGTTAATCTTTCACCTTGAAGATCGAAATAATATCTCATGGATTCGTTAGCCCGCTCGATTTTTCCATCACCATCCAATACCATCATGGGAACGGGATTTTCATCTATCATAAGATTGGATTCTTTTTGGGTCTTCTTTTCTCGGGTAATATCTCTGATCAATCCTATTCCACCTGTTACATCTCCTCTCTGATCTATCAGTGGTACTCCCTTCAACTTCAGGAATGATTTGTGCTTCCCTTTGAAGCGTGACTCGACCTCATTCTCCACTTCTCGTTTTTCCATCATTGCGGTCCTGATAGGACATTTGTTTACCTGTTCTAAATTGGAAACGAAAAATGTGTCACATCTTTCCCCTATCCATTCTTCCGTAGATATACCTAAAAAATCAGAAGCGGCCTGATTGATGAATTGGATCTTGTAGTTTTCGCCCACCATGATCAATGGCTCTGGGATCAGGTCCAAAGAACTGCGATATATCTGTTTCTCTTCCTTGCAGTTCTTCAGTTCTTCGTTTTTTTGTTTGAGTTGTCTCTTTAATTTTTGTTTTTCTTTTTTATTGAACAGCATGATATCAGATGTCAACCTTTCCTTTATCCCATTAAGGACTAAGGAATTATAAATAACTTTTTTCTAAAAATCTACTAGAATCTCAATCACAAAGACCACCCATAGGAACAAAATTCACTTTTGTGACTAAGAGGAATATGTTTAATTCCTTGTAGGAACAAAATTCACTTTTGTGACTAAGAGGAATATGTTTAATTCCTTGTAGGAACAAAATTTATTTTGTGACTAAGAGGAATATGTTTAATTCCTCGCGAGTACAAAAAGTCGGATCATTGACTATACCCCTACCGATTCACCACTTTTACTATAATGGCTATTATTATGTTCTCGAAAGGTCCCTCACGTCCATCACCTCAAGAGAGTCTGAGGTCACTTCCTCTTTGTCCGGAACGAATAAAAATCGTTTTTCCACTTCATACTGAGAAAGTACTTCTTCCGCCTTCTTCGTAGGTGTAGTCTTCATCGACAGCCAAATAGCAAGCTGAAAGGCTAACAGGCTATTTAAAACAAATTCTTCTTTACACTAAAGAACAGGTTTATATATTACAAATTACACTATTGTAATCAGGTGTTATGATAGATGAATACAGTTTCCGACAGTTCACCTTTGATACTTCTCTCAAAGTTGAAGCGCACCGAACTCTTGAGAGAATTGTATGAAGAAGTTTGGATTCCCTATGAAGTTTATGAGGAAGTAGTTGTGAAAGGCAAGGACGAAGGGTATTCCGACGCATACGAGGTTGAAAGGAACATACAGGAATTCATCCGCGTAAAAGAATTAGATGAGGAACATTCCAAGCGAGCAGAAGATCTTAAATCCGGTCTTGGAAGCGGTGAAAGCGAGGCATTGATGTTAGCCTTGCAAGAGGAAGGGGAGATCTTGTTAGCGGATGATATGGAAGTGAGAAAGATGGCGAAAAATAAAGGTATATCATGTAGGAGTACGCTCGGAATACTTCTTGAAGCTCTGAAAGAAGATATCATAACGTTAGAATCGTATGAAGAGTGTATCGAAGATCTATCTAACTTCTCTTGGCTCTCACCCGAAATAGTTTCAAAATATCTAAAAGCAGGATATAGGAGGTGTAAAGAATGAAAACTAAAAGGATCTCAGTCACGATCCCGGAAGATCTGTTAGAGGAATCGGAAGATCTAGCTGAAGAAAGGATGGAGGACCGTTCCACCATAATCCGGCAGCTTATAGCCGAAGGTCTGAAAGAGGAAAAGAAGAAAAAAGCCGTAGAGATGTACATGGAGAAGAAGGTTTCACTGGAAAAGGCAGCAGGAATAGCCGATGTATCGATATGGAAGATGTTGGATCTGCTACGAGAAAGAAAAGTACCTCTGAGGTACGGGAGAATAGAAGCTGAAGCCGAGATCGAGGAAATATTGAATTCTGATTGATCTAGCCCTACTTCCTCGAAGGTTGAACTACGTCAGTGAGCCAGTGTACGGAAGGAAATGTGTGCAGGAGATGTAGCTGAGATCCGACGATCTTTGTAAAAATTGGTGGAGGGTTGAGTGAAAAGTCTAAAACACGAACGGTTTCTCGCTAAAGTGAACGCTTCGCTAACCGCTGCCGTCTTTCTCGGACTCGCGCTCTTGATGATTTGGAACGCACCTGTTCATTGCCGAAGAATATCGGATTTTTTGGGAAACTTTAGTTTTGCTTGAGAATGTCAAGAAACATGGGAATATGGCATATTCTTCAAGATTCTCTTTTTACCTTTCTAAGCCATCGTAACTGTGGATGTTCTGATAATTGTGGATGTAATTGGGTATTGAATTTTTTGAGGTCCAGCTCACCAGTCCTATAGAAGTGATCGATAGCTGAGTTCAGCTCATTAGATGATAGATCATCCACAATTTTCTCTGAGAAGGATATAGCTTTTGGAAGGATATCTTCAAACCGGATATCCTCTTTTACCAGATGTTCGATTTTCCCAGATACTTTTCCTTCCCTCAACCGTTTTTCTATCTCGTTGAGTGAGGAGTATTGCATATCCATCATGATCGTCTCTATAGCTACAAGCTCTAAGAACGATCTATGATTAAACTCTTCTTCAGAGATGGAATGCACATCGAAAATATCACGTGGATTCAAGTAAGTCTTTGACCTAGAGACCATTGTAGCGAATTTATTGGCAAAGAGTTCTTCTTTTTGAGGAGTCATAACTTTGATATTTCTTCCTTTTGTCAGGTGATCAAAAGATTTGAAGGTATCTTCTTTCAAATCGGGATATCTGCGCATATAGCCGATCTCTATCTTGATATCGTTTTTTATCCCTTTTTCAGAGATGTAGTTTATGTGGAACCTACACAGGTTATGTTTCGGATTGATATTCAGCTGTTCATCCTCATACCCTAGAGAGCTTATGATCCATTTCAGGTCTTCATCGATCTTGTCCCGGACCTCACCCCAGTCTTCTTCGTCGATATGCCTGTAATTGAAATCTATATCTTCAGAAAGCCTCGGCTGATCAAGGTAGAGGAAGTTCAGAGCGGTTCCCCCATAGAGAGACAATCTTTTTGCCAAGAATTCGGATTCTTGGATCGATTCTAATAGATCACATAGTCGCTCGATCTTTTCCCTTATCTCCAGTGAGAATCCTTCTAGAGTCATTCAAACACCTCTTAGGAGGTCATCGAGATCTTCCGGGATATAGAGCCCCCAATCTTTTTCCAGTTTGCTGGGAACGTCTCGATCGATGTAGACCGGTTTCCAGTCTTTTGAAGGTCTGAGTGGTTCCAATTTTTCTTTTTGGATATGATCGTAGTATGGTGAATTTTCCAAGAGCAATTCCAAAACATACCCACATTTGAGTTCTAAGGTCGTATTGTCGTAGGCCGAGAGGACTTCTCTTATATCTAAGACTGAGATGCCTTTAAGGTTTGCTAAACTTTTTAGACACTCTTCCCAGCCGCCGCAGAGGTCCGGGCGGGACAAACAATCTACGAAAGTCCGGGCTTGGTCTGTTGCGGTCAATTCAGCGTTTTCATATTCGATCGAAGTGATATGGCCTACATCTTGTTTATTCACAACAGGAACGTACTTTGTGTCAAAAAAATCGAACTCTCGGAATCTATCCTCTTTTGTTACGAGAACGAATACTCTGTTATAAGCCGAATGGGCGGCGCCGTGCAACTCTAAAGCGGTGTGGTAACCTAGGGCGTTTCCTTTCGCGATCCTGTTTCCTATGATGTAACGATCTGGCTGGTAATCTTCTTCGATCCTATCTAGAGGTACGCCGTAATACATGCCGCGCCTGATCTTTCCTATTTTTCCTTCTTGGAGTAGTTTGTAGATATACTTTCGATAATAGTATTCGTCATCTGTTTCAAAAAGCTTCTTCGATATGATCTTCAGGTCCTCGACATTGACGACCTTTCTTTTCAAGATCTCTTTATAGAATTTTTCAGTCTTGGTCATTTTGTATCCTCTGTTATTATGACACGTTACGTACAGTCATATGGCACAATAATACACATAATTGCATTTAAACTTTTTGTAGATGATGAGGAGAGTGTACTGTTTTTTTGTACTTTGTGTGGTTTGTTTACAGAAGGGCGTTTTAGGGATTTATGGATGCCGGTAGTATGAATTTTTTCGTTGTAAGGTTGTTGTTTGAAGCAGCGTTTCGTCCGAGTGAAGAGGAAAGGGTAGAGCGGGTAAGGCAGGAGTTGGATGGGTGTTGTGCAGCCTCTTCTCATCCTGACGAGCGCTAGCCGCTGCCGTCTCCCAGTGGCCTGCTTGCGCTCAGAACAAGAAAAAGAGTGATCGGTAAACCTATACTCCGATGCTCATCCGACGATCTTTGTAAAATCAAAATCAGTCGACGTTCGTAAAAAACGAGGGGTGATTAGTCGATTTTTGCGGAGGAATAAGATTCCTCCTTTCCTTCGGAAACCAAGGTTTCCTGCGGATGCAAAATAATTCGGGTCGTTAGGGTGGTGCGGTAACGGAAGAGTTAGAAGAGGATTGATGGTATTTCTGGATCGGTTTTGATCAGTTGGGTTTCGTGTGTGAAAGACGGTTGATGTCAGTCGGGTTTTGTAAAAATTGGCGGAGGGTTTGGGCATCAGGGGGGAGAAAATGGGTTTTACAAAAATTATTGACGCTTTTTCTGTTTCACAATCTTTAAGTATTCTATCCGCTATACAGACGCATATCTTAGAGGGAAAAAATCGATGGCGATCCAGACAAAATTAGATCAGCTGACAAATCGTGATCTGTTCTCGAATTATTACTTGGAAAATCTACTTCCTGAATCCGATACTTGGAAGTCGGTGGATGAAGAGGAATTGGAAGAAACTTATCGAAGAATAAAGAAACTGTATGAAGAGAAAAAGGTGAACTTTAACACTTACAACGAAGCACAGTTGGAAAAAAACTTTATCCGGCCTGTTTTCAAGATATTGGATTTAGCTTATGAGGTCCAAGAGACTGTAAGTAGGAAAAGAAGAAAGCCCGATTACGGTATCTTCAAGAGTCAAAATGCCGCCGATAAAGCCATACAGAACAAAGAAGAAAAAGATTTTTACAAAAACGCTTTGACCATAGCGGAAGCAAAAAGATGGGAAAGGGACCTAGATAAGAGAGGAGATGTCCGCGATTTCAGCAATCCAAGCCATCAGATTTTCGTTTACCTTCAAGAGACTCCTGTAGAATGGGCGATATTGACCAATGGTAGGGAATGGAGACTGTATTATTCCAAAACAAGTCATAAGTTGGATTCGTATCTCACGATAGACTTGCCTACCATATTGGAAAACGACGATATAGAGGCATTTAGATACTTTTACCTGTTCTTCAGGAAAAAAGCTTTTGTAGAGGATAAAAGAGATAGATGTTTTTTGGACAGGATATACGATCAGAGCAACCTGTTCTCTCAGGAGTTGGGAGAAGATCTAAAGAGGAACATCTACGAGGCGATCAGACTTCTATCTGAAGGTTTCTTGGAGTTCCCTGAAAATGATCTAGATTCCGAAGACGATCTGAAGTTGATCCACGACAGTTCGTTGATATATCTTTACAGGATGATATTCGTTCTTTACGCTGAAAGCGAAGGCAGAGATCTTTTGGATACTGGCAACAGGATATATAACGAGGATTACAGCCTAAACAGGTTAAAACAGAGTGTCTGCAACGAATTGGAGAAGGTCGATTCTAAGTATAAAAAATGGCAGAGCAACCTGTGGGATCGGTTGGAAAAACTGTTTATGTTGATAGATAAAGGCAGCAAGAACAGAGGTATACCGGAAGATGAGTTGTATATACCCGCCTATAACGGTGGTCTGTTCAGGACAGAGGTGGATGACGAAACGAGTAGAGAGAACGAGTTTTTACAGGAGAATAAAGTAGGAGATTCTTACTTGGCTGAAGTTATCGATTTGCTGACGAGGCACGAGAGTCAGAACGGTGATGGTAGGGTTTTTGTTGATTATTCCTCTCTAGATATCAGGCATTTGGGAAGTATTTACGAAGGATTGTTAGAGTACGAGTTGAACGTTGCGTCCGAGCCTATGGTGGCTGTCAAGGAAGATAAAGAAGAGA
>PWHR01000046.1 GCA_003554965.1 Thermoplasmata archaeon
CTCTCTTTTCCATAATATTCTTCGATTGGTTCTCGCTCATATTATAGTCAAGCATAGTGTGATTATTTAATATTTACGTGTAGATAGGTTATAGTCACGCCGGTGGCTTACCAAAAACTCTTATCATCCTTCTTAAATTATCCAGCGAGTTGATCGAGATGAACTTTGAAGAGGGGCTTGACCGCGTAGGAACTGACTCTGCCAAGTGGGATTTTGTTGAAGAATACTACGGTAAAGAAGATGTTTTGCCGATGTGGGTAGCTGATTCTGATTGGAAGACTAGCGAAGCGATAATCGAAGCTTTGAAAAGGAGGGTAGAACACGGAGCTTTTGGATATTCAAAACCTGGTGAAGAGCATGACAAGGCCGTTGTTGAATGGATCGAAAAAAGGTATGATTGGAAGATCGATCCTGAATGGATCGTTTATACCAATAGTATGACTTCAAGTTTGAGCGTCTGTGTAAGAACATTTACGGACATGGGTGATTCAGTTGTCCTTCAACCCCCAGTGTATCATCCCTTCTTCTCAGTAGTGGAAAATAACGGTGCGCGAGTAGCTAATAACGAACTACTATACGATAAAAAGGAAAATGAGTACACCATGGACTTTGAAGATCTTAAAGAAAAATTTGAAAAGAAGGATTCGCTTATCGAAAGAGGTTACAGGACTAGTATGATGATATTGTGCAGTCCTCACAATCCAGTAGGTAGAGTGTGGACTGACGATGAATTGGAACGCCTTGCAGATCTAGCTTTGGAAAACGACATTTTGGTTGTCTCAGACGAGATATTTTCTGATTACATTTTTGAAGGATCTCATACTCCTTTTTCATCCCTCTCTAAAGAATTGGAACAGAACTCGATAACAATGCTCACACCTGCGAAGAGTTTCAATATAGCAGGTCTGAATATAGGGTTGGCTATCATACCGAACTCCAAACTCAGGAGAAGATTCCAGAATTCAAGAGAAAAGCTGATCAAAAAGGGGAATATTTTAGGTTTGACCGCTTTAAAAGCTGCCTACACCCAGGGTGAAAGTTGGCTGGAAGCACAGCTCGATTACTTAGAGGAGAACAAGGACTTCGCTGTGGAATTCGTCAAGAAAGAGATACCGAAAGTCGAGGCCGTAGAACCGGAAGGTACTTTCCTTCTTTGGATGGACTTCAAAGATCTCGGTCTTGGACCCAAAGAACTTAACGATTTGATCCTAGAAGAAGCGGAAGTCGCACTGATCGAGGGAAGTACATTCAGCAGTGGAGGGGAAGGATTCATGAGATTGAACTTAGGGTGTCCTAGATCAACTCTAAAAGAAGGATTGGAAAGGATCAAAGATGCTGTTGAGGGATATTGAATCAAGGATAATTTAAAAACGATGGAAATTATTAGATGCTTTTCAATGCTTGGTTTTAAAAGAAGGGAAAGAAGTTATTTTTTTCTATTTTTTAAGTAGCGCCTTTTCCTGACGATACCGTTTTTGCAAATTTTTTTGCTGACTAATAAGACTAAAATAAAGATAAGAGGAAGCAAAAAGTAAAGAAGAAAATACAAGATGTAGGTATGATCTCCGGGAAATAAACCTGTCATATATTGTCCTACAAATTCGCTGAATCGTTGAATCATCCAAGGATTGATAAGAACTATTAGAGTGAGAAAAAAAATCCCACTCATCATAGAGAAGCCGAGGATGATGTAAACGTTGCCTGTCTTACCTTTTGACCTTGTCATTGTTATCTTTCTTCCTATATAATTGTGTTAAAGTTAATAGGTTTTAGGTAAGAGTTCTCTTTAGAATTTTTATGTTCGTAGAAATCACTGAGACGGATCCTTCTCTTGAGAGTTTTCATTTGTTACTTGAGATGACTGAGGAGGTTGAGGAGGTCTCTGAGATTGGGGAGCTTGTTGAGACCTATTAGAGTTCTGTGATCGTGTGCTTCGCCTTTGTACGTTGGAACTTTTCGATTTTTCCTTCTTTGAACTAGAAGAGGATTTCTTTTTGCTGAAATCCGGCGTTCTGATCAGTTTTAGGCTATAGAGTGTTATCTTTCCTCCGATACTTCCCATGACCCAGAGCAAGATGGCAGCTATCACAAAAATAAGTATGTACATGATTTGTTCTACTGCTTCAATTATTTCTTCACCGTTCGCTGGCGGAACAAGTTCTTGGAACTCTTCGATGAATTCTGGACTTATGAAAGCATACATAGCTAAGGCAAAAGTTGTTACTAAAAGAGCTATCCCTAAAGCTAGAAAGACATACCCTATTATTTGATTCTTATTATCCATAATTATCAAAGGATAATTTGACTCTAAATACTTATTTTTTGCGGAATAGATCGATAATACAACTTTTAGGCAAATCTTGAAATCAAGGACAATATTTATATAACTCCTCTTTACCCTACCCTTCCTAATGAGCAAAAATTCCCTTGAAGTGACTAACGCAGGTATGCGCTGCGAAGGTCAGTGGCGAGATATCTGCAGCTTTGCCGAAACCTTTGAAGACGTGATGGAAGATAACTCAGTGGATGAAGAAGAGATACAGGAATACGACGAGTGGAGACCTAAAGAAAAAGAGAACGTCAAGGACATTTCAGAAAAAACTGCTGATAAAGCTTGTGTACAGAAAACCAAAGTCGAAGAGGATTACAATGGAGCGAAGGAAGAACTGGGAAAAGCCGGGAAAAAGATAAAGAAAGGAGTCACTGGGAAGGAACCCACAGGAAAAAATATCAAGGAAGCAACCAAGAACGTTGAACGTCTTTTTGAGGCTGGTTCTATCCGCTCGATTAGGAAGCTTGAAAAGATGATATATCAAGGTATCATGTTGAAATTCAATCCATGTTATTTTGATACAGAGGATTTTTCTGTCAATCTTGAAAAGAGCGGTAACGGTGAAGAAAAGAATTACAAGTTCTCTGTCAATATCTCTGATGAAGAGTTGAGAGAAAAAGTGAGGAAAGAATTGAAGGCAAGAGCGGATAATTGATGTTCAATTGGGTACTCGTCTTAGCCTTTATCGCTGCTATTTTCATGGGCATGGCGATAGGCGCCACTCCAGTATCATCGGCTTTTGGACCTGTAATTTCTGCAGGTAGTGCTGGCGTTTTGAAGGCGGCTCTTTTAGGGGGATTAGCAGCGTTTTTAGGGGCTGTAGTCCAAGGAGACAGAGTGAGTGCCACGATAGGGGAAAACATGATCGATGGAGGTATAGTGGCGGAACAGGCCTTCGTTATACTACTGGTCGCCTCTACTCTTGTAATTATAAGCGCATTAACTAAGTATCCGATGCCGACAGCTTTTACGATTGTTGGGTCTGTTATAGGTAGTGCTTTTAGTTTTGGAGATGGGATCCGTTGGGGCACTATCCAACTTATAGTCGGTTATTGGGCACTCGTTCCGATATTGGCGATAGCTATCGGTTTCGGCCTTGCTTGGCTGTTGCGAACTTTCCTACCTAAAGAGGAGAGTAAAAAACCCGTGCAGTATCTAACACTCTTTATGGGGCTTTTCGTCGCGTACACAGCTGGAGCGAACTCCGTTGGTAAAGCTGTTGGACCTCTAGTTCCCTTTGGAATCGAAATGAGTATCCTTTTAGGTATAGGAGGTATCTCGATCTTGGCGGGTACATGGATCCTTTCACCCAAGATCATAGATGCTGTTTCTTTTGAATACTCGAGTATGGGCCCTAGACGTTCGGTCTCTGCGTTGGGAACCGCTGCCATACTGGCACAGATCGGCGTTTTCTTGGGAGTCCCTATCTCGTTCGCTCAGGCGATAATCGCCTCAACGATAGGGTGTGGTCTTGTAGCTGGAGCCTCGGAGGTCGGTGGAAAAAAGACTGGATTTACTATCATAGCCTGGATCTCGGCCTTTTTCATCGCGATCGTTTTCTCCTTCGGACTAGGGTATTTAGTTCAGTTGATTATCTGATCACTTTTCCGGTGATATCAAAAAATTTTTAAAACATATATGAATAGACCATCATATGAACGATCGTTTATACAAATGTCTCAGCAGCGGTAACCGCAGACGTATACTCTACTGCATAGGTGAAGAAGCCAAGTGCGTGAACGAGATATCTGATTGTTTAGACCTAGAGCAGTCGTTGGTGAGTCACCATCTCAAAGAACTCGTAAACTGCGGACTCATAGAGAAAGAGAGAGACGGGAAAAAGATATACTACAGAGTTTCAGAGTCTGAGATAATCGATCTTCTCGAAAAGGGGAAAGAGTTGGGCGATAAGTTGGAGGAAAGGTGTTGAACATGGAGGAAGAACACGAGCTAGGTTTCTTTGAAAGATATCTCACCGTTTGGGTCGGTATATGTATAGTGATAGCTCTGTTTTTGGGTCAATATGATGAGGATCTAATGGGCTTTGAATTGACAGCGGCATTCGAAGCCTTTGAGGTCGCCGGATACTCGATCCCAATAGTTATCGTTCTTTTCTTGATGATCTACCCAATAATGGTTCAGACACCGTTTCAGAAGGTGATCAAAGCTGGTAAAACTGCTAAACCCATCCTCACGACTTTAGCTCTGAACTGGGGAGTCAAGCCGTTCTTGAAAGCCGGATTATCCTGGCTTTTCTTCGCAGTTATATTTGCTCCAATCTTACGTCCAGAGATAGGACAAGAAGGAATAGGTTATCTCATCGGTGGGATGATCCTTTTAGGTATAGCCCCATGCACCGCAATGGTATTGGTATGGTCATACCTTTCAAGAGGTAATATGGGACACACCATCGTTGTCACAGCGATCAACTCCCTATCGATGCTTGTACTTTACGCTCCTTTGGCTCTGATTCTTCTACCTATAGCAGGTGCAACCGGAGCAGATATAGGAATACCAGCAGGTCAGATAGGTTTCGGTGTCCTCGCATATATAGGACTTCCGCTCGTAGCTGGATATTTCACAAGGAATTCCCTTATCAAAAGACGGGGACGTGAATGGTTCGATCAGTTCACGGATAAACTACATTACGTCTCTATTGTTGCGCTTCTTTTCACAATAGTCGTCATCGTTTCACCACACTCTGAAAGGATACTTGATCAACCGTTGATAGTCCTGATAATCGCTATCCCTCTTATAGTTCAGTTCATAATAATGTTCATCATCTCTTATTGGACCGCAAAAAAGGTAGGATTAGCCTATGAAGACGCCGCTCCTACCGCCCAGATAGCGACAAGCAACCACTTCGAACTTGCGATAGCCATGTCGATAACTGTCTTCGGGATGGAGTCCTTGGCCACTCTCGCCGCGGTCACCGGTCTGTTGATAGAGGTCCCAATCATGCTTATAATAGTACAGATATGCCTGAAGACAAGACATTGGTTCCCTAGCAAAAAAGAACAGTCCTCGCGTAAATCAGCGCTAGCGAGGTCGTGAGCTCACTTCTATCACAGTACAGAGGTAGCCATCTTTTCAAAGACTAGTTCAATGGGCTCTTCAACAGATCTCATCTCTGTTTCTTTAACACCGAACTCTTTGAGCTTCTCTTGATTCGGTTCAAATGCATCATCATCTCTAGACCAATCCATGAAGTCTAAAAGATCCCGTATCAACTCTTCGCGTTCGATCAAAACCACGCCTTTTTCAGCATCATCTTTCAAACCCATCTTTGCCAGCGCGTCTTTTATCTGCCATTCTGCTGACGCCCAGAGCAGTGTTTCTATCTCAATAGAATTAGCTCTATTTGTACCACTTTCAAAAGACTCCTCAGCCTTCTGGTAAGCCCATAATAGGTGTTCGTCCCCTATCACTTTGCCAGCATCGAATACCTGTATGAAAACATCGTGTTCTTCTTTGAACTCGTCCAACTTTTCAAGCACTTCCTCTGACTTTTTAGCTTCGTTGGTATCAATTCCTATCACTTTCATCCTCAGCACTCCTTTCGATCTCTATTTTCAATTTTTCGATCTCTTCGGTCGTATCTACACCTTTAAGAGAACTCACCATACCCTCTACCGTTTTTTTCAGCATGTTAGAGGGAAATTTACCAAGAGGTATGTATTCTCCATCTACAGAAAGGATAACGTTCGCCATCCATTCAGACTCCAATACTTCACAATAATCTATTGACTTTTCTCCAGAATGTACAGCCGCTGCCAATCCCTCACAACTATCAAAACCACATCTTCCACAATCCAATCCAGGGAGTTCCTGTAGAAGTTTCATCTTTTCTATCTCTCTCTCGATCCTCCCAATTATCTGATCAATATCGACACTATCATCTTCTTCTTCCAAAATTATCTTAGGGAATTCTTCCTCTTTCATACCCTCTATTAGAACCACATCGTAACTACCGAGGGAAGAGATCATCTCTAGAATTTTTTCCAATGAAAAATCCCTTTTCAAAAGAAAATCGGTTTCGCTGGCGGTAGAAAAGATCACCATCTCAGACCCAGCTTCTGAGTGCTTCCAGGTGTCTTTGCCTTCCTGATCTATAGAAAAGTCACCTCTAGTGTGTTTGATCGTCGCTACCTTATGATCATTTTCTTTCAGTCTTTCGATCATCCTGCAGATCAGGTCCGTCTTTCCCGTATCGGATCTTCCTCCTACTCCAAAAATAACGACCTCTTCTTCCCCTTCACCTAACATCTTATTCACTCTTGATCTGCAATCTCTCTTTGACCTCTTCAATATCGACTTCAGTGTTCATGCATCCTTCTTTCGAAAGAGGTATACCTTGAATAGGGATACTATAAACATGACTAGCTTCGAATCCTTCGACCAACTCGGAAAAGCAGGCTACAGATATAACAGCGTCTGGATCCATCTTCTTCAAGATATTTTTAGCCATGCTGGAGCCCGGCACTATGAATATATCTTTATAGCCTAGATCTTCCGCGATCTCAACTATTTCTTCGATGACACATCCTCCACATTTTTTACACTTATATCCGTACTTCCCATTTTCTGCTTCGCACCCATTTGGACTCATAAGGCAGTGGGGAAGCAGGACGATCCTGTTCTCGAACCCAACTTGCGACACTTTTTCTTCTAAAGAATTATTCTTCAGGTGAACGTAGACTCGATCGTATGTCTCCTCATCAATGTCCATCTTATAGAGGAACGACTTGAGGACTCCCTTTTGAGAGAAGTCCAATCCGGAACTCATCGCCTTCGATATTATCTCTTTCATGGTTATAACACCATCATAAATTTAGTGGGATTTAAAGTTAACTACACACTTCAACTACTTATTATACGGACCGTATCTTCTTCTTTTAGCTCGTGATCCATACCCACTCTCTGTTTAGGAAACTTCGCACTAGGACCCCAGACCCTGGCGTATCTGAAATTTTCCACGAAATCTGAATGAAGCCTCTCACAGACGTCTTTAACCTTAGCGCCTTTTTTCAATATCATCGGCTCGTCTTCGGCTTTTTCACCCTGAGGACGCAAATAGATCCGGATGAAGTTCAGCTCGTCGAATATCCTTTCCTTCACTTCCTCTACACCAATACCTTTCTCAGCGGATATCATCAACGGGTTCAGCTCTCTTAATCCTTTTTCAATATCTTTCATCTCTTCTTCATCGATAAGATCGACCTTATTGATCACGGGAAAGCCTGGAAGGTATACCCGGTTCCTGCTCAAAAAGTCGATCAGGTCCTCAGCAGTTATCTGTTCTCTCAAGACTATATCCACGTTGATATATCCAAACTCCCTCAGTATGTCTTTGATCGTCTCTTTTTCTATCTTCGGCTGCTCAACTGTACTATTCACCTTTATCCCACCACTATCCTTCTCGTCTATCCGAATATCTGGAGGAGATCTGTTTAACCTGATACCGTGAGAATACAGCTCGTCAACGATATCGTCGACATCTTTTCTATAGATATCTCCGACGATCACTACAAGATCAACGTTCCTGACCACCGATAATATCTCTTTTCCTCTTCCTTTCCCTTCTGAAGCCCCTTCTACAAGTCCCGGTAAATCTAGAAGTTGGATCTTAGCACTGTTGTAATCCATGATCCCTGGGATGACTTCTAAAGTTGTGAAATGATAGCCAGCTACTTCACTCTTTGCGTTGGTCAACTTATTGAGTAGCGTACTCTTCCCCACGCTAGGCAAACCCACTAGACCCACGGTAGCGTCTCCCTCCTTTCTTATATCGTAACCTCCGCCTTCCGCGGTGCTCTCCCCCACCTTCTCTTTTTTCTCTTTCAACTTGGCGAGTTTAGCTTTCAAACGGCCTATATGCTGCTCCGTCGATTTATTGTAAGGAGTTTCCCTTATCTCTTCCTCGATACTTTTTATCTGTTCTTCAATACCTTCTGTCATGTTTATCCTTGAGCACTGTTCAAAAATGAATTAGAGATGAGATAAAAATGTATTGATTGATTTCATCCATACCTGTATTCGATATTACAGGCGCCTTCTCTGCTCACCATGCACGGACCTACAGGGTCTTCAGGAGTACACTTTTCACCGAAAAGTGGACATTCTTTCGATTCTATCACCCCTCTGAGCACTCCACCACAGAGACATCCTTCAGGTTCCCCGAACTCTTTGTCTCGTAGTGGTGAAAGTATATCAGAGTATATCTTTCTAGCATCGTATCCTGTGTATTCTTCTTTTAATTTCAGACCGGAGTCAGATATGACAGGAAAGCCTCGCCATTTAACATCCGTCGGCTCAAATACCTTTTCTATCATCCTTTGAGCCTTCACGTTACCCTGCTTTTTAACCACTCTACCATATTCATTCTCCACTTCGCTCCTTCCTTCTTCCACTTGTCTAAGCAGCATCCATACTGCCATAAGAAGATCTAGAGGTTCGAATCCTGCGACAACCTGAGGTATGTTGTACCTCTCTGATAAAAAATCATAGGGTTTCGTTCCTATGATAGTGCTCACATGTCCTGGTTCTATAAGCCCGTCCAAGTCCACCTCACCCATCTCTAGTATAGCTTCTAGGGCCGGCGGTATCACTCGATTACATGAAAGTATGCTGAAGTTGGAGGGTGGTTCTTTTTTGATTATGTTAGCTGTGGTTGGAACAGTTGTCTCAAATCCAACAGATATGAAAACCACTTCCTCATCTCTTTTCTCTGCCATCTTGACCGCGTCATCTACACTGTAAACTATCTCCACATTACCTCCTTCGCTCCTTACATCCGAAAGTTTTCGTTCTTCACCAGGAACGTTGATCATGTCTCCGAAGACCGCTACCGTTATGCCTTCTTCCGCGAGCTTTATCATCTCTTCTATCTCTCTCTGAGTTGTAACACAGACAGGACATCCAGGTCCCTGGACTATTTCAACTCCAACCTCTTTAAGCATGGGTTCTAAACCGTGCCTGACCAAGGTATCCTGATGTGTACCACAGACATGCATAAGTTTTATCTTTTTTTCCGCTTCTTCGATCTTTGATAGTATATTCTTGGCCTTCTCTTCGTCTCTAAATTTGAATTTGTCTAGATCAGTCTTCATCTTCTTCCTCCTTCTCTACCGCGGTAACTCCAACTATCTTTGTTTCCTTCCCTTTGACTATTTCGGGTTTAGCTTCGCACTCGGGGCATGATATGACCGGTACGTTGTAGTGGAATGAGGGATAGTTAGAGTACTCGATACCTCCTTTATAACCACACTCCTCACAATAAATCTCTGAATCCACTTTTTCGATGTTCAATTCAGCACCTTCAAGGATGCTGTCTTTGCTGAGAGTTTCGAACGCAAAGTTCAACTGATCTTCGCCTAAGAATGTCAGTTCCCCAACTTCCAGCCTGACTTCTTTTATCCTCTCCATCTCTCTTTCTTGATCTTCTAATCCCTCTAAAAGGGCAGAGATCAACTGGTTCATGACGGAATATTCGTGCATGGTGAAGGACTTTAATTTTGACTCTTATAAATCTTTTCTTTAAAGGAATTGAAAAAGGTCCAAAACAATAATAAATAACATCTAGATACGCACCCATGATGTTGATAGCACATGGTGGTGTAGGAAGCCCCAGAGAAAAAGATAAAAGGGTAAAGAAAGCTATCGATAGAGGATACGAAGAAGGTATGTCCCCTTTTCAGGCGGTCATCGCTGTGGTCAAGGAGCTGGAGAATGACCCTGAATTCAACGCCGGTATAGGATCAAAGCTGCGTTTGGATGGTTCCATCCAGATGGATGCAGCTGTTCAATCTGAAGATGATTTTGGTGGTGTAGCAGCGATAGAAAAGATCAAAAATCCGATACTTGCCGCCGAGATAGTACATGATTCCCCCTATATGCTTTTGGCAGGTGATTCCGTTCAAGAGATAGCTAAAAAACATGGTCTTGGAGAGGCAGATCTGGAGACTGAAAAAAGGAGAAAAGAACTCGAAGAGAAAAGGGTAAAGTTAGCTGACGGAGAAACGGAAATTCTGGAAGATACAAAAGAGTTTTATGACAAGATCCAAGGAGGAACCGTAGGTTGTGTTGCATATCATGGTGGAAAAGCTGCTGCAGCGGTCTCAACTGGCGGTGCAAGCTATTGTATAAGGGGTAGAGTGGGAGATAGCCCTCTGATCGGGAGCGGGCTTTATGTCGGAGAAAACGGTGCTTTCTGCGCTACAGGTAAAGGTGAGGAGATAATCAGGCGACTTTCGTCAAAAAAATGCCACGATCTGGTAAAAGAATTCGGGTTGGAGGAAAGCTGCAGAAGAACGGTCGAAGAATTTCCTGAAGAACATTCTTTCGGTATTATCGCTGTCAATGAGGATGGAGTGGCGTCGTCAGACAATCGAGATATGGCTCAAGCATCCCTGGAAGTATAGATGGAAAAGAGACAGATTTAAATGTGAGAAATAGATTGGTAGGATAAGACAAAGTCATACCGGGATGATGAAGCTTGCAGGATTTCTACGAGCTCCTTATAGAATATCTGAAATACGCGGGCTACGAACCCATAACAAGCAAAGAAGGAAAGATAGTTGCTGAAAAGGTATTCGAGGAAGATGAACAGGATAAAAGTTTCTCTGGCGAAACACAGTTGGAATTGAAGGAGGAAGCGGAAAAAATCACCTTTGTGATAGCAGGTCCAGTCATACATGAAGATGATCTATTACGACTAGAGGAGGCCGAAGGTGAAGCAGTGCTAGTAGTGACGGAAGATCCTCCAGATAGTGTTTTGAACTCTGTACCGAAAGATACAGAGGTATGGGACAGAGATGAACTCATCGAAAAATTCGGAGAGATGATGCTGGAAAAATCATTTCTTGAGGGAGTGAGTGAGGGGATAGAGGGACTCAAAGGTCCTTCTAATGAGATAGAGTTCGATATAGAGCATAAGGGTGGCGAGAGGATTCTAGCCCCTATAATCGATTTTGAGGAGGTTTCAGAACTGGGAGAAAAACTAGCTAAGGGATTCAAATACACTCTCGAGCTAGTTCCTCATTATCTTTACCAGTATCACGTTGATAGAGAAGACGGAGAGACTTTTGAAGGCAAATTATACCTTAATTCTATTTCTGGAAAACCCAACTTCTGGGAAAAACCCTTTGAAAGCATCCACGAGATCAAAAGATCTCACGTAAAATTAGAACCCAACATATCAGAAGACGAAAGTATAGAAAGAGCTTTCAGTTCTATAATGAATAGACATACTGAACAGAAGGAAGTTCGTTGGGAAGAAGACGGTGCCACCATAGTTGAAAAAGAAGAAGTAAAACCCTCTAAAGAAGATATAGTCCTTAGGAAAAAAGGGATGGTCTACGTGCCTATGTGGGCCGTCGAGGGAACCGAGGAGATAGTTGTGATAAACGCTGCAAGGGGTAAAATAGAGAGCGAACTTTCATGATAATAGCCTTTTTTATATGAAGAGCAGATATCCCGCTATTATGAATATGACTAGAAGTATAAGTGCAGGTATCCAGTACATCTTTACATCTTTCTCTTCGATCTCCTGTGCATCACTTTTCTCACCATAGATGTCCTCACCTATCTTCATCACCGATTTACCTTTCTTTTTCACGTTTTTGTCAGGAGCTCCTGGTATCTTTGAAGGTGGCCCAGAAGGGGGTTCTTTTTCGGGCCTTCTTTCCCCCTTAGTTTTTATCTTTTCTTCTTGTTGTTTCTTCTTTTGTTCAAACTCTTCAGGAGATCCGATCTCTATGAATATCTCGTCCTCCTCTTTAGAATCCAATTCTTCCCTGACTTCTTCCTCTTCTTCTATTTCTTCCTTTTCAAATTCTATATCTTCGGCCAGTTCGTGTATCCGCTTCAGCAAAAATTCTGCTTCCTCTTCAGTCAAATCAGTTGATTCAACGAGTTCTGAAGGTTCAAGAGAAGCGACTTCACCCACAGTTTGAAGCCCCTCATCGGAGAGCTTTTCACCGATCAAAGACCTTATTCCAGATACACTTCTACAGAAATCATTTATCCGTTTCTTTGTGAAGGTCCTTTTGTCTTCCTCTGAAATTTCCTTTTCTTTTTCTATATTTTCGAGTATTTTTTTGGATTTCTTTATCCCTCTTTCAAACTTTCTAGATTTTAATAGTGATTTTACAGATCTTATCTTGTCCTCATATGTTGGAACATCTATTATTTCGGAATTTTTCTCTTTCTTATCTTCTATATCAGGTAAAAGTTCAGACAGTTCTTTAGATTTTTCCAGGTTTTCTTCGGCGAATTCTAGTGTTGCAAAACTCGCTTCGAAATCTCCTTCTTCACCGTAATCTCGTATCTCTTCGATAGATTCCTGGAATCCATCCTTTGTTTCTTCTGGTAGACTGTACTCATTCAATCTTTCCTCGAAGTCTTCCAGCTTTTCCTCCAATTCTTCTGAGCAGTCAGCACATTTTTCTTTCCCAGCTTTGGGGGACCCACATCTTTCACATTCTCCTACCAGTTCCTCTGCATTTTCGAGTATCTTCTCTGCCTTCTTTTCTCCTATCCCTTCGACTTCTTTCAATTCATCCTTTGATTTTTTTAGGAGTTCGCCGACTGTTTCAATACCTAACGTCTCTTTTATCCTTTCTTCAGTAGCGCTACCCACTCCTTTTATCCTCTGTAGACTAATATCATCAGAAGTCATATCTACCCAGATATAGTCGAGGGCCTATATAAATGTGAGGAAGCCTAATCAGTTTCCCCGGATACGATCACGTCGTCTATGAAGAGTCCACCGAATCCATCAACATATTCATAGTGTTCCTGCACATCGTTAGTTACCACCCTGAAGCTGAGCTTGATGATTTCACCACTGAAAGGAGAAAGATCGACATTCAAACGCTCGAGATCACTTGCTTTCACCCATCCTTCTTCATTTGAATACGGAAGATCATGAGAATAACCCGACGCTGCTCTGACACCTTGATTCAATGATTCCCATGTCCTGCCATCATCGGTTGTGACTTCTACTCTAAAGCCATCAGGAGGTGTCCCAGATTTTGTATTTATATTATATCTGACTTTAGCCTCAAGTACTGCCGTTTTAGCTCTGGTAAGGTCGATAGATACTGTAGTCAATCTATTATCGACTCCATCAGGAAGGAATCCATCGACCGGATGAGCATTCCACCATGAATGATCTCCACTATAACTAGCTGAGTCGGTTATATGCCAGGCATCCATCGATTGTTCACCTATGTTCTCCCCTGAATCTCCACGTCTGGAAGCAGTTATCCCTACGTTGTCGATAAGCCACCCACCAGGTCTATTTGAGGGGCCGAACTGTTTATAGTAAAACCTAACACGTACTTGGTCTCTAGATCCTATCGGCACTTCAGTTCTATCAAGATGACTCACCACATTAAATCTAACGTGCTCCCATCCTCCAGTGCCTCTATCGCTTTTACCGTTCCAAGCCCACACTATCTCATCGTATTCTTCTTGGAGTAGATTCCCTGTGTAAGGACCTACAACAGGATGGGCCTGTTCCCAAACGTATTCATCAGTAGCTTGATCGTGATAACCGATCTCTACATATGCTCCGTTCCTTCCCTGGATTATTTGATACCGGTGCCAGAATGTGAGCCATGCAGACGATTTCTCGGTCAGGTCGAAGGAGGGGGTAACAGCGTATTTATCCTTGTTTGTATGCTCTGTGAAGGGGAAATCCGGTAGTTCAGAATTCGAGAGGAGTGAAGCTTCAGATATCCTTGATCTTCCGATAGAAGTCAGGTTAGCGGGACGGACCAACCTGTAAGCTATGGTCTCGAAGATATCTTCCAGTTCTTCTCCACCTGGTGAGTAAAAATACTCAGCATTAGATGTTGTAGCGATCCTCCAAAGATTGTACTCTGTCGTACCTGCTTCCCAGGTCGCTCTATCTTCTTCTTTTCTTTCGATCATGTAATTTTTCGGACCGGCGCTGTAAAAGTCGGGAGCTGGATTCCAATCTGGGTCATCCGGATTCTCAAAAACGTCCGGATTGTTCTCAAGACCTAGGCCTATAGTGAATATCGGTATCGGCGAATTCAAAAGACCTTTTCTAGATTGATCCCAAGCACCAGGAGAATCACTGACTTTTAACCATTTACCGGCCTCATCGGGCTCTTCGTATTCGTCGTAGGGTAGTCTGTATTTTCCGTAGTGATCAGGATAGAAAATTTCAGGATAATCTGAATTCGGATCCATATCGTGCCATGGTGCCCAATCCTCACTACCCTTCTCAGCTTTATGGGCAGCGGAACCATCGGCGGCGTGATTATCCGCCCCATCTGAAAGTACTACAACGTTCGGTTCAAGTTCCGGGAACAGCTCCTGGTGAGCCGTTCTCGCGTCCATATAGGCCTCGCCCACAGTATCCCATAGTGGAGTCTGCGGAGTGGCGCTCATATCGTCTATGGCGTTCAAAACCTGAGCTCTGCCGCTACCTTCCAGTCGTATAGGTGGTGAAAGCAACGATCTAGGATTCGTACCACCGAACTCCCAGACACCCACTGCTGAGTTCTCGGAGAGCTCGTTGACAAGGACTTTTGAAGCTCTTTTCGCCATGTCGAGCCAAGTTATCATATCTCCTTCCTCCTCGCAATACACCTCTCTATTTTCCATCGAACCGGAAGTATCGATCGCTAGAACAACAAGGGCGTCCACTCCAATTCTTCCCACTGGTTCCTGCATGAAATAGCTGTATGGATCGCTGTAAACATCCCAGTCGACCATCGTAGTCCCTTCCACATCTTCCCAATCCTCGACCACATTACTGTCGATCTCAGAAAGACCTCCACTCAAAAAGTCAAGAGGACTTCCACCGCTGATGAATGCTAGCTGAGCCTCGTGTGTCCACTTATCTGTGCCCGATTCCATGTCATCGTAGAAGTAATAGACTGGCAGATCGATTATCGCTTGGTTGTTGAAGCCCATCTGATCCGGTACAGGGTCTTCTTCTCCAGGCATATTCGGTATTTCAGGTACGGTATCATAAGGATCAACTATCACCCTGATCGGTCTTGAAGGGCCAGCATTTATAGGCTCCCATTTCACTTCTGCTGCCGCTTTACCACCGGCAGGGATGAAGACCGATTCAGTATCTATGTGGGAATCTCCGTCCTTGAAATGTATTAGAGCGCTGCTTCCCGTACCACCTACGTTCTCTATATCCGCTCTGATACCGTAACTCCTAGTGAGCATAGGTGTATCGCTTTCGAGATAGATGTCGGGCTCAGAGACCCTCAATTCCACTCTAACGTCTTCTTTACCGAACCATCTTGTTGTCATGTAAAGGAACTCTTTTCTCAAAGAGGAACCTGTAAGGTCCACTTCCAATTCCTCGTACCATCCACGTTCCTTTTCTTGGAAAGCTCTTTCAAAATGAAGAGCATCGATATTTAAAACGGTCGATCTATAATCATTTATCGTATCGTGGTATCTACTTCCGATCACGTGTTCATCGTCAAAGAATATGGGTGATGACCCGTGAAGGGTTTGATAAACATACGTTTTTTCCATATCACTTTCAAGGTGATATTCCATGCCGTGTGTTATGGGGTCGTTATCGATACCGTAGATTACAGCGGGCATTTCCTTCTTTGAACTTGAAGGGTCTATCCTGAGTACGTTCTGCAGAAAATCCCTGTATTCCGCAGTTCCTGGATATACTATGTTATCTCCGATAAGTAATAGTGATGCAGAATTTACTTTCAAATAATCAGTGATGTTTTCCCTGTTATATTCGTCCAAAGGCTCCTCTCTGCTTCCTGTAACCCATACAACTGTATTGTAGCGCCCCATCAGTTCCTGATCGGGATCCTGATTCTCCGGAGAAGTTACTATGAAGTCGTGGACATATCCAAGCTCTTCATACACATACCTTACTTCTTCACCTGATTCAGAAGATCTTTTTTCTTCATCACCATCATCCACGATAAGGATGGTATACCGCACCTCTATCTCAGTATCTATTCCCAAGTAATCGGGTCGATTATTTTCAAGTGTTTTCTCTTCTATTCCATCATAAGGGTCAACTATCACCTTGATATCGAAGGTGCCGACTTCCTCCGCCAACCACTCAAAGGTCACCTGAGCAGTGGTACCTTCTCCGTCTATCTGTATCATCTCCATGTCCTCTACAACTCCATCTATCTTCAGTACTACTTCTACCCGATCAAAGCTGCTTGGGCCTGTATTGATCACCATCGCTGTTATCTCCACAGTATCCATATAATCTGGATTTTTGGGATCGACTTCCTGATATACCAAAGCGAGATCATCTTCTCTCATCCCTTTTAGACCGCCGAACCAATCTAATACTTCATGGCTCAATCGAACTCCGCTAGCGTCTCTTTCACTTAGAGCAGAAAAAAGAAAGGACTGAAAGACCGTCTTTCCTCTTTCGCTGGTGCCGTTAAAACTCACAGCCGCAGTTCTGTGATCACTTCCTGAGTCTCTCAGCATGGATATTCCGCCTGAAATAGGCGTCACGTAATTACCCTTTTTGAATCCCGCCCCTTCCTTCACTTCGAACTCCATCTCATGTGTTAGAGGTTCTCCGTACCCGATCAGGGTGCTCTGAGGACTAGATCCCTCCAGCGAAGGTGAGGCATGGAAGTTGTTCTCTATCCAGTTTATCCAATTGTTCTGCTGAGCGTCGTTCACTATCCCGTCTCCGATCAACCACAATTTATTATCTTCTTTCAGGTACTCTGTGATCATCGACCTTTCCTCCGCATCGAGAGTGTTCTGTCTAGTTTCTCCTGTCATCCAGATAACTACTTCATATCTGTTGAGTCTTCCTGGTGATGGTGAACCTATGATATATTCATAATCGGTCCCCGTAGCTAAAAGCGCTCTTTCCATCGCTTCTACTTCTTTTGAAGACGCTGTTTCCCTAGAATCATCTATAAGCAATATATTTGGATGGACGAATAATTCCTTTACCAACTCTTCGCTCTGGTATCCAACTTCACCAACGATCCTGATCTCATGAAGACCGCTCTGTTCAACGGTCCATCTTGACCATACATCCACTCCGCCTCCGGCAGGAACTAGTGTGGTCCTTTCGTCTTTTAAGAGCTCAGTTCCATCAGGATATCTATCATAAAAGGTCGTATTGACCACTGCAGATTTTCCTCCTCTGTTTATAATGGTCGCCTTCACATCGAGTTCATCTAAAGATATGACAGAAGACGGTTCGAATGTCAAGCTAGTTATCCTTATATCGGATTCTTCCGTGATAGCTCTTGCGCCGACGTGAAGAAGTATGTGATGCTTCCTTTCCATCTCATTGCTTCCATCGTCAGCTCTCAACGGCACTCGGTATGTTCCTTCTTCTAGGTCTTCTTTTAAAGTTGATTCAAGTATGAATCGATTCACTTCGTAGGCTTTGAACCTACCTCTGACCTCCATCTTGACAGGGTCTACTTCTCCTGTCAATTCTTCGAGGTACATAGTAACGTTGATCTTATCTCTCTCCGGTGTATCTAGGTCGACTATATCGGCCCAGAAGATCACTTTATCTCCCGGCTTAGCATGATTTTCCCAACTCACTTGATATTCCACACCTGAATCTACCACGAACGGAGCACTGACATCCCTTCTCTTGAGATATGAACTCCACAGTATCCTCCTGGAGTCCTGATCGATTATCAATACTTCGATCTCTTCAGAGATGAGCAGATCAGCATTTTCTTCTATAGGCAGTTTGAGATTCAAAGTCCTACCGATGCTCCAACGCCCATCGGAAAGTTCACCGTTATGATCGTCGTCGAAGCTAAATCTAGTGGTTGAGTCGTCGTCTCCTCTCAATGAAATACTGGTTTCTTCAGAAAGTAGAGTCCTACCACCCATATGAGTTATGTTGAAGTACATGTATTCAGAATCTATCTCATAAGTCCCTTGAAAACTTGGTTTGTTCTGTGCCTCAGGGGCTCTTATGGTCTGAACTGAAACGAATATCGTGGTGAATATCATCACGGTTATCATCAAGGTCAAAATGTTTCCGACTACTTCAGCGACTCCGCCCTCTTCTCTGTTCAATCTCAACCTGTTGTTCTCTATCATCATCATCACTGCTCCACTGTTTTTCCTTCTACGGTCACGTTGTTCATGTATATACCTCTGAAATCAAGGCTCTCGTCTTCGTAGTTGTTGTAACTTCCTGCGTTGTTAGTGATAACTCTGAAACGGATGAGTATCGTTTCTCCTGTGAAGTCACTTATGTCAGTTAGAAGTCTGTTCAGTTCTCCGGAAGTTGTCCAGTAGTTGGTGGTTGCGCTCCCTGAAACACCTGAAGCGGCTCTAGCACCCAAGTTTATCGGAGACCAGCTTATGCCGTTATCTCTACTGACCTCTACTCTGAAACCATCTGGAGGTGCACCTGAGTCCGAGTTGATATTGAATTTGAATTCTGCAGTCAAGTGCGCAGTCTTCGCTCTGGTGAGATCTATCTGTGAAGTGACCAAGCTGTTATCTATGCCAAGCTTCATACTCGGCGAGTCGTTATGGTAAACACCGTTCCACCAGGCCGTGGTCTCCTCACCGCTGCTGTCTGTGGTCGTCACAAGCTGCCATACATCCCTCATCTCTTCACCGAGGCCTGATCCTTCATCCCTTGTCGCTTTTACTTGAACATCGTCTATGAACCAGCCGAATCCAGTACCCGAACCGTACTGCTTGTAATCGAACCTTATCCTGACATCATCTCTATGCTCTTCAGGTACATATCTGAGAAGTTCTAGCGATACGGGGTCCCATGAAAAGCTGCCTCCACCGCTCACTCCGTTCCAGGCCCAGTCGATCCTGTTACCGAAACTATCTTCTCTATGATCACTCGGATTCAAGTTCCCGGTGTAGGAACCTTTGGAAGGAATTAGATATCTCCATGCATAGCCGTCTTCTCCCGCATGGTTTTCATCCCTGTAACCGATCTGTAGATAGGCACCGTTCATCCCACGGACCATCCTATATTTTTGATTGAATGTTAGGCGTGCCGAGGAGTAATCGCTTAGATCGAATGTTGGGGTGACCGCCCACTTGTCATAATTTTCGCCGTTTCTAGGAAGACCTTCGTCCTGCGACCCCATACTCTCTAGGTCCTTGGGTTCCAAGAACATATATGAATAGGGATCACTACGTGAGAACTTGTCGCTCAGTTCGATCCCATGAGACTTTTCGTAGTCCCAATTGTAGATGATATCCGTGTATACTTTTTCATAATCTTCGCCAAGGTAATCGATGGGACCTTCTCCATCTATGTTAGCCAGTACGGTCTCGTGGCTCCACTTCTCGCTGCCTGACTCCATATCATCGTAGAAATAGTAGACAGTTGTGGTCCGCACTCCAAGGTTATTAAAACCCATCTGGTTGACCCCTATCTCCTCAACAGCACATATAGGATCTACAAGGACTCTTATCTTTCTTTCATGTTCACCATGACCCGCAAAAACAGGTCTCCAGTTGACTTCGGCATCAGAAAAACCGTTGGGTGGAACATAAATGCTCTCAGAGGCTATCAAGGAGTCGTTGTCTTTGAACCTTATGAGAGCGTTGGACTCTTTGAAACCGATGTTCTCTATCAGAGCTCTTATCTGGTATGATCTGCCAAGCATCGGATTTTCTGGGATGGTGATATCTTCATCAGCTATCCTGAGTTCGATCCTTTCATCAACGTTTCCGAACCATTTAGTCAGCGTGTATATCAACTGCTGATTAGCGGCTTCACTCGAAACATCGATATCGCAGTCGAAATCATGATACGATCGATGCTCGATGTTTGGTCCTTCTACATGGTCTAAACCCGGACCCATGAAAAGAGTTTTGAAGTTTCCTCCATCGAAACGAACAGCTAAGGGAACCTGATGGTGGAGTACTATCTCCGCACCATGTGTTGGTTGAACAACGTCTAGATCCAAGTCCTTTTCTACCATTTCAAAACGCATCCCGTGACTTACAGGATCTTGAGTTACTCCTTCGAGATTGGTCGGAAGAGAAGTTCTATCTATAGATGATCCTATCCCTAGATAGTTCTGGAAGAAAAGCGGATGATCCACGCTGCCTGTTTGGGTCATATCGGTGAGGACAGTATTTCCCTGTAAGAATAACGAAACACCTTCATTATTATCGAGATAGTCCATCAGCAGTTCCGATTCCTCTTCACCTATCGAGTCTTCAGAATCTCCAGCGATCCAGTAAACTGCGTTAAATCTGTTGATCAGATCCTCTGTCAATTCTTCATCTTTAGAAACAAGCCGGTATTCATAACCCAACCTGTCCAAGCTTTCTATGACGGGCGACGATGCAGAAACGTCGTGATCCACGAGAAGGATGGAGAATTGGACATTTATAGTGACGTCTACGTCTTTGTATGTGATATCGTTGTTCCTCACATTCCTCTCGGGTATCTCATTGTATGAATCAACAACTATCTTCAACTCGTGGATACCCACTGGTTCCGCGGTCCAATTGAATCTGACATCTTTTTCCTCTCCACTCGCAAGCCTCAAAGAGATCCTTTGAGTCCTATCTATCCTGTCGTTGATGAAGAGTCTGACCTCGACGGTCTCATCGATAGGACCGTTGTTCCTGACACTGCCGGTCACTTCAACAACGTCTTTATACTGAGGTACGTGGGTACTGAAATCCTGATCAGTAACAGCTACGTCTCGTGATTCCCTATGAGTGACGTTCCCGAGCCACTGTATCACGTTCGCGGCCATGCTGGTATGCCCTCTTCTCATCGAACTGAATCTGAAGGAATAGAATGCGGTCCTGAAACTGTTACCGTTTCTAACCCCTGTAAAATTCACAGCTATACAGTTCCCACTTTCCATACCATCTTCTAGCATACATGTAGCGTCACCTGGATAGATGTGGTTTCCTCTGTTCTCTACATCTTCTCTTAGGATGTAAGTGGTGTTCGACAAGATGCTTTTTCCGTAAAGATCTGAATCCGGAGCGGTACTATCGCTGTCGAGACTGTTTATTCCAAAATTGTCATCGAGGAAGGTTCCCCAATTTGAACTGTCCTCGTAGATGCCCTCGCCTATCAACCACAAGTTTCCCCCGTTATTCAAGAAATCTTGTATATTGGCTCTGTCGTTTGAAGTAAGAGTAGGCTGTTCTTCCACCGGATCTTCCGTATGTTTTCCCATAGTCCTTCCAGTCAACCATATAGTTATGTCGTACCTGTTGAGTACGCTTGAAGGTGGACCGTCACCCCTAGTTACACGGTGTACGTCGAATTGGTAATCAGCTCCTTCCAAAGCTCCGATCATCAGGTCAGAATCTCCACCGAATTCGTGATCATCGGCAACGATAAGTATAGTGGGTTGGACGTTCAACGTGGTTGAAGCATATCTCTTGCTCTCCGGTGGTAGGTCCTCCCCACCTTCTGAAGTCACGTTGACAGCGTTCACTTCTATCACGTGTTCTCCGCTCGAAAAGATCTCCGTTCTCGCACTTATGTCTCTTTCACCACCAGAAGCTACATTTACAGTTATAAACCCAAAAAGAGTATTGGTCCCCGTAGGGTCTCTATTTATGAATTCCACTTCGACTTCTGCGGAAGAACCGCCGTGGTTTTTTACTATCGCGTGGGTCGTCAAAAGATCCCCGCTGATCGGCGATCCTGGAGAAAATCTTATCGAATCGGAATCTATCCTGATGTCCGGCCTCTCCCTAAGGTCTCTTGGAGGACCTATGTTCAGGGACAAACGGCTCGTAGCCCACTCCGCATTCTGACTTCGCGTCCTGTTCTCAACGAATTCCCTTGTTATGTTTAAATGCTGAGCATGAGTGTGAGCTTCTACTCTAAGCCGGTAGTTTCCGTCGGGTTGAAGCGAACTGGTCTGCAACTCCAATGAATATCTATTACCTCTTACGTGAGTCATGTTATGTAAGCTGGTTTGCCAGGCACCGTTGTCTTCGTACCCTTCTAATCCACGTAGGTCTATGAGCACTCTGATCTCCGTATCGATCCCAGGTATCACTTCAGCATAGAGTGTAGCTTCTTCACCCGCATTGGCAAAATCTTCCCAGTCCCTTCGATAATTCACCCAAAGATCGTTTATCACTATAGCTCTAGGGATCGCCGGTGATGTAACGTAAGAATTCCAGAGCACTTTACGGGTGTTCTGATCGATGATCAGTATCTCTATCTCTCTGGTCGTTATTTCGACTTCTGAGATATCGATCATTATCTTTTCATTTATCCTCCATCTTTCTTCATCATTCTCGATGAAAACCTCTTCGCTATCAAGAGGGTAGTAGTAGGAAGTCGTATCTACAACGATAAAAACGCTGGTCGCTTCTGCAGGTAGAGTCCCTCCTCCAAGGTGGGTTATACTCAACAATTCATCCTCCACATCGATCTCGGCATCAAAATCCACGTGTGGAGACGCTTTGGCTTCAGGTAGATTAGTTACCGCTGCGAACACACTTGTGAATAGAACAACAGTTATACCTAATGTGAGGATAGTGCCTAGTACCTCTGAAACAGCTTTCTCTGACCTTTTTAAATATCTTTTATTATTTTTTGAAGAATCTATATTCTTAATATTTCTCAATCTCTTTGTATTATTCATAATAACTCACACTCCTCTGATCCTCTTAGAAGGTCCGATACAACATGGTTTTACTAATATATATAGTTATCTAAACATGCTTTTACAAATATATATAATATTCTAAAAAATAAATGTGTTGGTGGATATAAGAGGAATAGTGAAAAAGGAAATGGGTTTTTAGTGGATCACTGCGTACTTTTCAATTTTTTGAAGAAGATGATCAGGAGGAGCACCTCGAAGATGTGGATATCTATCTAGAAGAACATCATTCGAATCAGAATTATTTTCAAAGTTGGGCGATCCATCTTCCTCTTTCTCCTCTTCTTCGAAGTTCACCGTGTCCTCGGCTAAATCATCATGGGTTTTTATATCTGTGTTATCGGTCATCCCGGAAGCATCGTTCCCTGTGTTTTTTATCTCCATATCTCCCTCTGTGACCCAAACATCGTCTATGAATACAGCTCTTGGTAGGTCTGGATCACTGTAGAAGGCATCGTCATCTTCAGTCGTATTGGTGAATACCCTGAATCGAAGTAATACTCTTTGGCCCCTCCATCCAGTCAGGTCAGCTTCCAGTCTAGCTAGGGTATTACTGTCGACCCATCCATAATCTTCTTCGTCTCCGTCCTCGGTTACACCGGAATATTCACAGTCTTCCCCATCTTCTCCACTGTAGCCCCAAGCCGATCTAGCACCGTAGGTCAAAGAATCCCAGGTCTCTCCGTCATCGTCCGATATTTCAACTCTGAAGCCGTTCGGAGGACGACCTTCTCCATCATCGATGTTGAACTGCATATGAGCGGTGAGTTGAGGATTATCCGCATTATCAAGATAGATCGGTTGGGTATAGAGGCTGGAATCCACTCCTCTCGGTAATTTATCTCCTACAACATTTCCATCTTCGTCTTTTTCCGGAGCCGTATATATCCAATAATGTCCTTCCTCGTTACCCAAAGTATGGTCGTGATAGTTTTCGTTATTATCGGCATCTTCTATGATCCCCTTCTCTTCAAGTCCTTCAGCATTCGTTAGATCCCAATAGCCAGGACCGTCCTCACTCCAGTCGTAAGAAGCAGTTACCCTGACGTTATCGATCCACCAGCCTCCTGCTTCGTCGGGGAAACCATAATGGGTATAGAACAACCCTGCTCTGATATTGTCCAAGTGGGATTCATCTAAATCTTCCTCTTCTATTATATCTTCTGCCTCATCGATTATATCTAATCTGGCATGCTCCCAATCAAGAGTACCGTCGGCACTCTTCCTATTCCAAACCCACTGGACTGAATTATCAAAGTCATCTTCTGGCATTTCATCCTGCATGAGCAGATTCCCTGTGTAAGATCCATCGCTCGGCTCTACATAATGCCAATCGTACTCTCCTCCATCATCGTTTTCAAATCCTATCATCAGGTATCCACCGTTCACACCCTCTAGAAGATCATATCGATGCCAGAACGAGAATTCTGCTGAGTTCGCATCCTGCAGGTCCATCGGTTGAGTGACCGCTCTCGCCTCGTATTCACCAGCTCTGGAACTAGAAGAAAGAGAAGCTTGTTGTTCATCCGGATCTAAATCAGGAGTGATCGGATCATCTATACTTCTCAGGTCGCCAGGATCTGTGATGAGGTCAAGAATCTCATCGAAGATAACATCGAGTTCTCCGGGATCTGGAGCGTAGAAGTATTCTGCATCTGAAGTGTCTGCAATGCGCCAAAGGTTGTATTCTACGGTTCCAGCTTCATATGTTGCTTTGTTACCTTCTGTCCTTTCAATCAAAAAATTATCTTCATCCGCATCTTGTAAACTTTCCGCAGGGTTCCAATCAGGATCTTCTATAGGGTTTTCTGTGTTTTCTGGTTTATCGAAATGTTCTATAGCTAAGCCAGCAGTAAAGATAGGAATTGGGGCATTAAGAAGACCTTCTCGTTCACCAGGTCCTTGTGCCTGAGTCCCCACTTCCTTCCATTCACCTGGATCAGTTGGATCTGCACCAATCCACTCTTCATAATCAAATCTATATTTACCATAGTGGCTATCGTATTCTTTTTCCTCTCCCATGTCATGCCATGGTGCCCATTCTTCACTACCCTGTTCCCATCTACCATAATCATCATCAGGTTCAGCTGCCCGTTTATCACCAGCATCCGTAAAGCCGATCACGGCTGGTTCTAGATCAGGATTATCAGGTATAGCTTCACTAATTTCTTCATAAGCTCCACCTATAGCATCCCAGCTAATGGTCTGAGGAGCTTGTTGATCTCGTATATCTATTATTTTATCCTCTAATTCTTGCTCATTTCCTCCCACCTGTATCGGTTCATCATCATCCATCCATGATTCTGCGTTTTCACCTCTGTAAGACCATAAAGAAACCATAGAATCCTCTGTTAGGTTCTCTACAAGAGATAGAGCAGCATCAGCTGCGTGCGAGACCCAACTTTCACCCTCATGATATCGGTCTTTCATTGAATTGGAATTATCAATCATAATACCCAGTAGAATATCTTCCTCGACCTCCCCATCCTCTTCAATGAAGTAGCTCCCAGGCGGACTCCTGTACTCTTCATCTGTCTCATTTAAATTCTCACTCAAATCGTCACACCAACTATCTTTAACTTCAGTATTGGCCTCTCCAGGACCAAGAACATTACCTTCTAAAGGTGAATACCTATCCATGTTCATCAGAGTCGTATCGTGGTCCCACTTCTCGTCGCCGCTCTCCATATCATCGAAGAAGAAGTAGACAGGCTCAGTTACCACAGCCTGGTTGTTGAACTCCATCAACTTACCTTCGTTACTCTCAACGCTCTCCTCTTCCTCTTCATCCCAGGCGATCTCATCCTCTAAACCGAGAGGATCGACTTTTATCCTAACAGGTCTTTCTCCACCGTACATCGGTTCCCAAGTCATCTCAACCGTAGTGCTCCCTGGATCGACTTCAAAATAAGTAGCTCCATCCGGAGCCTCACGTTCAGAGCCCTCTATATTTATATTTCGTGAACCTATCAGTTCGTCTCCTTCTTTGAATCTCACCAACGTATCGGTGTCATCATATCCATAATTTTCAACATCCACTACTATCTCGTAAGATCTACCCGTCTCTAGATTCTCCTCAACAACACCTTCAATATCATAATCTGTAACTCTCAACTCGGTTCGATCGTCCCTCATACCGAAGTACCAGAGCATCGTATAGACGAACTCTTCTCTCATATTTTCTCTTGAAGTGTCTACAGGTCCTGCCGGCCAATCATCAACAAATTCTTCTCCAGTTTCATAATAAGGGGATTCTAAATCATCGATATTAGCAGGCATGTAAACGTTCCTCAAAGTGCCATCATCGTAAACAGAACCATAATTGTAATCTTCAGCTGAGAAAAGTACTTCTCCAAACAGACCATGTACCTCTTGGCCATCTTCTATTCTGTACATCCTCTTTCCATACTCCCTGATAATCCAATTGTCTCCTTCTTCAAAGAGCATCGCTTGTTCATCTAAGTCAATATCGTTTTCATCGAATTCATCGATAAGCTCATCGTCCACCGGACCCTCTTCCAATTCTACATCCTCCAACTCAAAGAGGTCAGATTCGTGAACTTCAGTGAAGTTATCAAGTTCTACTTGCTGACCTAGATCATATCTTAATGTCTTACCTACATGGCTGTCCTCTTCCCCTTTCAAATATGAGGTTTCCGTAGAACCGATATTGTTCTCTTTAGGTTCAACACCCATGTATCTCAGCAGATCTTCAGCGTCATCAGGTTCAACATCTGGGTCATCTGCTTCATAAGCGTTCCAATGCAGATCACTCAGTATGTGCTCTCCGATGAACAGTATATTTCCATGGCCATCATCAAAGTACTCGAGGGTATAGTTCGCTTCCTCCGGTTCTATTGGTTCTTCTTGACTTCCCGTTATCCAAATGATAGCATTATATCTCCTCATCCTAGCATCCGACGGAGGACCATCTTCTTCTACATTATGATAATCAAAGGCCTCTTCTTCCTCGCCTTCTATCTCTATCTCCTGACCCAATCTCTCGAAGGATCTTAAAACTTCTTCTGATATCTCGCCTTTTTCTGGGTCCCCTTCATCGTCTGGATACCCTTCATCATCGACGATCAAAGAAGAATAATGCACGTCGACCTCTATCTCATCTTCGACCAAGTCCAAATCATCTAGGTCTTTGTATCGTATGTCATTGTTGTCCCGAGTCACCAGGTCCATCTCCTCATAGGCATCAACCTCTACTACGAGTTGATGCGTACCTAATTCGTCGATTTCCTCCCAAGTGAAAGAAGTAGTGTTGGTTCCTCCTGCAGGTATGTCGACATTAGTCTCGTCGAATATTTCCCCATTCTTCACAAGTGCTACAGGCACTTCATATAAGTCCTCAGGAGCGTTATTTCGGATTGTAGTTGTCACGGTAAGATCTTCTCCAAACATGGGCGAGGTAGGTTCTATGACCTGTGAAGAAACTGAAACATCCGTTCCTACTCTCTCATCTAGATCATTCAACCACATGGTCACTTCATTAGTCAAGTTACCTCTTGCGGCAGAATTGGAGACCGTCAGTTCAGGATCGGATATCGATTCGAATAAGAAAGTGGTAACAGCAGTCATATTAGATCTGTGCTCATCATCCTCATCATCCTCCTCATAATTCCCTATTCCAGCGATGAAATTATTATCTTCTGCCTCCAATATATTCTTATCCTCTATTTCATCCTCTTCAATGTTGTCCACTTGACCTTCTATGGGGTAACTAAGATCTCCAAAGGTTCCATCGTCTTCTTCTATAGGAATTAACGTGTCTTCTATCACTTCTCCTTCATCAACACTACTCAATCCCAACAGATTCGCAAATTCTTGCTCAAAATCGACTTGATCTAGATTTTCGCCGATGAGCCAAAGTCCTATATCATCTTCGCGAACTTTTTCAGTGATAGTTGATTGTGCGTCTTCGTCATAGATGATAGGAGGATCATCATCATCTTCATCCCAGGATTCTCCGGTCAGCCATATAGTGGTACTGTACTCCTCAACATCTTCAGGGAAATCATCCTCATCCCCGACAGTATACACTGAATGATCATAGTTCACGTCGGTGAGAGCGTCCCTCATAAGTGTCAGATCATCAGTATCTCTAGCCGTTATATCCTCCACGACTAAAACACTAGGCCCGACAAAGACCGTTTCTCTCTTTATATCCTCATAGGCCTCTTCAGGGGTCACTTCTATCTTTATGTCGTGCTCTCCGACTCCTCTGATATCGTACTCCACTTCTATCCGGGTAGGGGCGGGACTTTCTTCGAATTTTACACCTTCCTCATAATCTATCAGTTCACCGTTATCAGTTAAATTCCAATCTGCGATGTGATCCCTTCTATCCAGATTGAAAACTTCGAATTCAACCGTAAATTCTTCATTATGTGAAGGGTATTCTGGTTCGACTTCAATTTCCCCTATAGATAATTCATCGCTGTGTTCGGTGTAAGCGGTTTCACCTACATTCAATGAGATAAATCTATCGGTGACCTCACCCAACTCGTCATGTTCAGCTGTTATCTGGATGCTGTGACTACCGTATTCAGCATCAGATGTGACGTTGAGACTTTTACTGAATTCATTAGCTCTGTCGTGTGTAAGATTAACAGACTCATCCCTACTAGCCTCTTCTATCACATCATCGATCAGTCTGGGCCTTGCGGTCACGGTGATATTATCTTCATAGCTGAATTCTTCTTGGCGAAGATAAACAGGGATCGCTACTTCCGCTTTTATAGTTACTTCTTCTCCTCTCTCCGCATGGTTTCTCCAGTGATAAGCATAATCCATATGGGCATTCCTGATCTCAAATATTTCACTTCCCTCTTCGACGAGAATTTTTCTGTAGATTATCTGGTGAGTATCATCGTCCCTGATCATAAGTTCCAAAACAGTTTCTTCTCTCAATAACTCATCCATATCTCCAAGTCCATCATCTTCGTCCAAGATCAACTCTTCTCCGATCCTCCATGTCCTGTCGATATCGTCTATCGTCATGTACTCTCCATCATCATCTGGATATTCAAATGTAAGGATTATACTGTGCTCCCTCATATCTAGACTTTCACCGCCTTCATGCTTCATATTAATAGTGTGCTCTCCGGCAAATTCATATTCAGCTTGTAGTTCTACGTGAGTCTCCTCCTCCGGCGGATCAATCTGGGTAACTCCGGCGAAAACGCTAGCAAATATGATGACCGTGATCGCAAGTGTTAGTATGTTGCCTACGACCTCCGCTACACCTTCTTCGTCTCTTGATATATTTTTAGATTTATCTCTATCTCTGCGAAGTTTGCGTTTCAAAACCTCATCTTTTTCTTCACTGGTCACTGTAATGCCCTCCTTTCCAAATCAGCCTGGAAAGGTGTGATCTGTTTCTCTATCACAGGAGGCAGAAGATTGGATCGAAGATCGTCGATGCCAGGCAACCTAGCTTCTTGAACGTGTGGTTTGAACAGATGGTTCTCATAAAATGTTTCACGATCGGCTAAATCTTCTCTCGTTTCCTCATTGCTATGTAATCCCGCATCGTCTCCTAAGCGGGCAGATGTCGTTTCAGGATCGATCTCCATCGCTTCTTCAGTAACAGTCACGTTATCGATGAAGACAGGCTTAGGTAGTTCATCGTTAGCGTACATATCCGTTTCATTGGTGAAAACCCTGAATCGAAGTCTAACGTTTTGGCCTCTCCAATCACTTAGATCCGTGTTCAGCCTTCTCAAGCTAGTAGATTCGACCCATCCGTAGTTAGTACCGTCATCAACATCTCCGCCTTCTCTTATACTATCTCCAGAATATTCGCAGCCGTATCCTGTATAATTCCATCCCGCTCTAACACCGTAAGTGAGCGTGTTCCAAGAGCGACCGTCATCGTCAGATATCTCGACTCTCAAACCATCGGGTGGTCTACCACCACCATAGTTGATGTTGAAGCGCATATCGGCCTCTAACACAGGACTCTCCGCATTTGATAGGTCTATCATGGAAGTGTAAAGGCTCGAATCCACACCTTCTGGAAGGACCGGTTCTCCTGTGTTGTTAGCAGCATACATCCAGAACTTGCCTTCTGGATCTCCTCTGCTGTCGATGTAGTATTCGTGTTGGGCACCTGGGAAGTAGCTTTGTGCCTGGGTCTGATTGACTCGCATCCAGTATCCCAGCTCATCATCAGGTACTTCATCGCCAGCATCCCTTGTGACTTCCGTCCTAACATTGTCTATGTACCAGCCCATTTCGGGCTCGTGGCCATCTTCAGTTACACCACCCATCTGGGCCATCACGAAGACAACCCTGACTTCTTCTTGATCAATCAGAAAATCATCATATCGGGTAAGATCTACACTTATGTACTCCCAATCAAAAGTTCCTCCTCCACTTTTACCGTTGAAACTCCAGTAAGGTAGAGATTCATTGGAATCAATTAATCCATCTGCATCCTCTGGATCATCTTGATCACCAGTGATATCAAGTCCTCCGTCGTGGCTTTCCTCTTCTACCTGTTCAAAATCTAAATTTCCGGTATAGGATTGGTCTGGTGAGATGTAGAGACGATTATTTTTCTCCCATTCCCATTCTCCATCTTCACTTCTCCAGAGATACATAAATCCTCCGTTAGTCCCTTGTGTCATCCAATACTTGGTCCGGAAACTCAGCTTCTCGTCTCTAGTCTCAGGAACTTCGATCGCAGGAGTAGTCGTGTATCTGTAATACGGGTATGGGATAGTAGTTTCTATGACACTGTCGTCATAGCCATGCAGATCATTGCTGGTTGAGAGAGATTCATCAGATTCTAGTGAAGTAGTCTGTTCAGGAGACGGCCCAGTATCGGCTTCAAAGTCTAGAGTGTACAAAACGTTCACATGACCGATATGGAGAGGTTCACCATCATCTCCACTTGGATCGTGTATGAACCTTATATCGAAGGTATCCTCTTCTGGGTCATCTATGTACTCCGTGATGTCTTCGTACTCCCATACCCATGGTTGATCTGTACCGTAAGACTCTGTCTGTTCTAAGCCTTCTGCTACTGTTTCTCCGTTGACCTCGATCGCGAGTTCGGCATTATCATACGATGGCCATCCACTATCTGGTGTATAGAATTCCCAATTCAGCTCGACACCTTCGACAGCCTTCACTTCGCCCTGTAAATCGTCAAGAGTTTCTGATGGATCGATATGATGAGTGAGTTCATCTTCATGATCATACGCAGTAGCCATCCTGAAATTATCTCCATCACCTGCTTCTTCGATGTCGAACCCATCTGGATGCCAATTGTCAAAATCATAAACAGTTTCCCATTCCTCTAGTGTTTCCACCTCGGGCGGTACGTGTCCTGGATTCTCGATTCCACCCATAAAACTATCTGAAAATACGCTGAAGTCCGCCTCTACCCTTCCATCATCATTAGTCAGTTGATTAGAGTCTACAGATCTGATACCTCCTTCTGATTCTTCTACAATCGAAGCAGTGTACATTGCAAAAAGTGGAGCCAAATTCTCTGGTTCCTCTTCAAACACACCAAAGCTATTTTCCCCTCCCGTAGAAGCAGATATGCTATGTAATCTTGCATCCCTAGTTAGATGTCCTAAGGTTACACTCATGAAATTGTAATCGGCCCCTAATAAACCACTGTAATCGAGCTCCTCATCATAGTAATTACCTGGTCCGTAGGTATCAGCTTCGAAACGCCCTATCCCAGGTTCATATTTTTCAGCGTTATTATCATAATTTCCAGCACCATCAGTGAAAAGAATTGCAGCGCGAACACGGTCAGGATAATGCTCTTTAGAATAATCCAGCTCTTCTATCGCACGAGAGACAGTATCATAAAGTGGCGTCCAATGACTATAAGTATCCTCATCTCCTAAATCATAAAAGTCCGGGTGGTTACCATCGATCACCTCATCAATGAACTCATCTTGATCATCCTCACTAAGACAATATCCATGAGCATCAAATTGTTGGAAAGTGATTTGCGATTCTGGATTTTCTCCCCTAAAGATGTATATTGAAAACCTATCTTCCTCTTCAAGTTCACGAGCTACCTCTTTTGTTGCTTGGTAGGCATGATACCACCAATCTCCTTCGCCGTATTGGGTCATACTGCCAGACGTATCAAGCACCAACACCATATCGATCGGCTCTCGCTCTCCTGTACCGCCTGCTCTCGTCTCCGGCATCCAGGAAGATCTTGGTGAAGAATAGTGTGCTTTATCGGTGAAGTCGGATACCTCATCGTCATCGGTCTCCCAATAACCGTCATCTTCATCCATACCTGCCCATTCAGTCATACCAGAATAATCATCATCCCAGTCTCCGGCCACACCGGTCTCGTCGGGATCGTCGACGAAGTCCAAAGCGCCTGTCCCATCGATATTCGCCTCAGTAGTATCGTGGCTCCATTGTTCGCCAGTCTCAGCCTCATCATGGAAGAAGTAGACCGGTTCTTCCACGAAAGCCTGATTGTGGAACTCCATCAGCTTGTTATCTTCGCTCTCTCCACCATTAGGGGAGATCTCTTCTGTCCGCCGCAAAGGATCTACTCTGACTCTGATGTCTCTTATTCCGGCTTCTCTTGGAGTCCAGGAAGTCTCCATCGTACTGGTTCCTGGATCAACATGGAAGTAGTTGCTGCCAGGTTCGGAGTCTCTCGAGGCACCTTCAATGTGTATGGTTTCTAGGCCCACAGAATCGCCTCCCTCTTCTATCCTGATCATAGCTGAAGCGCCATCATTACCGATATTCTGTATCTCCGTTCTTACCTCGTAAGAGCGGCCGGTATGAGGATATTCATCTTCAGCCACAACGACGTCGTGATCTACCACTCTCAATTCAGTCCTATCATCCTCTACACCGAACTGCCACATCGTGGTGTAGATCAACTCGGAGACCGCGTTCTTACTCCCTAGTTCGACATCTCCAGCGGGCCAATCATCATATTCATCTTCTTCAACAAAGGGACCTTCGATCCTGCTGAGGTTTAATCCCATGTATACCGCTTTTTTCTCTGAATCCACATCATCATATATCGAAGCCACGTTATTGCCTGCTTCATCCTTGAACAGCACTTCGCCATCTCCATAAGAATCAAAGGTAGACATACCGTTTGATCCGTCGTAATGATACTCTAGACCATGGGACAATGGATTACCTTCCTGTCCGATCAAAGCCTCAGGTTCCACTGCATCGCTTTCAATAGAATCTTCATCTATGCCCAATTCTTGAAGCAAGGGACCCGCGTAGACATTATCGTTAGCTTCGTCATCAAGGTATTCCAATATATTTTCACCCAGCAAGAGCAGGTTAGCTCCACCCATTTGATCAGCCTCCATCAAATATCTCCAAAGGTTCGCTACATCGTCTTCCGAAAATATATTATCATCCCTTTCACCCGTTATCCAGAAGATCGCATTGTACTCCCTGAGTTCACTTCTGTCAGGTGTATCAGCATCTTCATCCTGAGGATCTTCGACCGGATAGTACTCATAGATCTGAGGATAACCTTCGACCTCATCAACATCGACGTCTCCTTCCTCAACATGTCCGAGTTCATCGAATGAGTCGATCAATTCTGCCGTGACGTTGTAATAATCATTATCTCCTACAGAACCGTCTGCATCGACAACAAGAGTCGAATAATGCACGTTGACCTTGGTCATATCATCGGCAACATCTAGATCCTTATAGGTTATATCATTATTTCTTCGAGTTACTTGATCTATCTCGTTGTAATAATCTGCTATCACCAAGAATTCCTGGACACCGAGCTCATCTGCCTCTTCCCATATGAATCTAGTCGTATTCGTACCGCCGTCAGCCGGAAGATACACAGTTCCGTCGCCCTCGGGCTCCAAGACGTCTTCACCACCGTTCCTCTCAGCCCTCACCGTAACATAAAGATCTTCTGGTCCGTTATTCCTCAACGTAGCGGTTATCTCGACTTCGTCCATGTACATAGGCGAGGTCGGTTCGATATGCTGGGATGATACCGCAACATCCACTCCTGTTCTGGTTTCCATCATCGCCATCCAGTTTATAACTTCAGAGACCATATTCATACGCTGGCCTCCGTCAACTATATCCTCGAATAAAAAGGAATTTAGCGCTGTTCTCCTGCTCTCCTCAACGTCATAGATCTTAAGGTCATCTTCGTAGATTCCGATCCTGTAGATAAACTCACCATTTTCTTCGATGACCCAGAATCCCGCTCTTTCTGAAAGGACAGCTTCTTCGTCTATGTCTTCATCCACTTCGTCTTCGATTGCCTCCCGAAGCTCTTCGTTTATCTCTCCCTCTTCAAGGTATCCTTCATACTCTTCTTTATCTATATTTCCTTCAAATCCTTTATCGCGGCCTGCCCCGTAAACATCATCTTCTTCGTCTTCGTCGACGAGGAGATCCTCATCTTGCACATCATCCTCCAAAGAATCGATGATCAAACCGTCTTCTTCTTCGATGAGAACATCGTAAGTTAAATCACCATATGTGCCATTTTCATCTCTAGGTTCCAGATAACCATCTGTATCACCGTCATCAAAGGAATGACCAGGCAGTTGATCAGGTAGATCCTCATCCTCCAAATTCGATCCGATGAGCCAGAAAATACCTCCATCTTCATCTATGAAATCTTCGATAGCTCCTGCTGCATCTTCAAGATAGATCTCATCCTCTCTTTCTCCACTCATCCAGATAACGGCGCTAGACTCGTTCAATTCCTCCCTAAATTCATCATCGTTCTCCGGTATGTCATCTTCATCTTCGATCTCCATCATCGAAAAATCCAAGTTCAAACCTCTAAGAGCATTTACCATCATGGGTGCTTCGGAAAGGTCATCATCTAGAGCATCTTGTACCAACGTTATATGAGGGTCGACATGAACCGTGAGCTCTCTAGTCGCGTATTCGCCTTCATCCATTTCACCATCTGAACTCCAATCTACGGTGAGCTCTATGATATGAGGTCCATGATCCATTATATCGAACTCAGCAGTTATCTCTGTTGGAGTGTGACCTGGCTCAAAAGATAGGCCTTCTTCCTCGTAGACCAATTCACCATCATCTTTTACGCTCCAAGTAACATTATCTATATCCCTTTCATAATTGTTGTATATATTTGCCCTGATGGTCAATTCATCACCATGGGTAGGTGATCCTGGAGTAAAATCAACATCGCCTATCTCCAGCTCTCTATCAGGTCCTGCGGTCTCCTCTCCCACATTCACGGTAAAGTATTCCTCATCCCAATGCTCTTCATCATCTGATGTAGCGTTGATCCTCAGTCTATGTCTATCCTCATCGGTATCGGAACCTACCTGGGCCGTGATGTTAAATAAATTCCCCGAAACTCTATCCAAGATCAACTCATCTTCATCGAAAACTTGATCGTCGAGGATTTCTACCTTACCAATTTCAACATCTACAGTGGTCAAAATCCTGGCTCGTATCTCTACATCCTCACCCGGCTCAGCATAATCTCTCCAATCGAATCGGTAATTAATATCCAAAGTTCTTATGGATAATGGGTCCTCAGCTACATCTGTTAGAGTGATCCTATCGACGATCCTCTGCGTCGCAACATTCCTGATCAACAGTTCTATCTCCCTACCTTCCTGACCAGCCTCTACTATGTCTACATTATAAGTCTCGATCGTCACCGTTTCATCCGAAGTCCAGGTCTCATCTCCTTCATGTTCTATATCTTCGTCACTCATATCGAAGTCCTGATCTTCTATTATCAAAATAAAGTCTAGATCGTCCAATTCCAATTCTTCACCGCCTTCATGGACTATATCTATCTTAGCATATTCTTCTTCTTCTTCATCCTCATATATATTGAACTCCGCTTGGAATTCAACATGTTCTCTCTCTTCTGGTGAATCCAATGTCGTTACAGCTGCAAATACGGTTGTGAACAACGTCACAGTTATCAGCAGGGTCAAAATAGTCCCAACGACTTCAGAAACACCTTCTTCATCAATTCTTAGGCTATTATCTATGGGCATGTAAACGAAAACCTCCAAATCAAATTAAAAAGTTCGATTCGTATATTTAAAGATTGTCCGGTAATTTACATGTAAATATGGGAAAATACACGAGAAGACTAAAAATATGAAAGGAAAAGTTTATTTTGCTGTAGATATATACCCTTGTACAACTAATTACACATGCAGGTGTAACCATGGGAGATGAAGATGATATAGGATTATTGGAGAGGACACGGGGTTTTTTTAAAAAGAAGTCACTGACCCCCTCAGATAAGGTAGATGAACATCTGACAAAGAACCTACCAAGGTACGTTGAGGAATACAAATTGGCCCAAAGCTCGGACCTTGAAGGTGTCGATAAAAAGATCGAGGAGTTCGTAGCCGAGATATCAGAACTCAAGGACTGGAGAAAAGAAACAAAGGATAGGATCCACGAAGACAGGAAAGAGATCGAGGAGTTAGAGGAAAAATTGGGCATCGAAGGCCCCCTCAAGGAGGGATCATGATGGTAGCGTATTCTATAACTTTGATTATACTAATCATCGTTATCTTGGTCGGTATCTTCTACTTTTTCAGGTATAGAGCTAGGAAGAAAGCACTCAAAAAGAAATACGGCAGAATCCCCAGTCACATGGAACTTTACTTTGAAGAGTATTTCGACGAGATGATAGAGAGTTGGGATCTCGTGAAAAAAGATGAAGTGGATGAGTGGGTCACTGATATGAGTGAGAGAGTAATCAACGTCTCTGACGATATAGATGAATTGAAGGCTACTAAGCAAAATATAGATCAAGAACTCAGCGCCGTTGAAAAGAGGATAGAAGCTTTGAAGAAAAAGGAGAGCAGGAGGTAAAGAGATAGTATGTCCCTAGCAGACACGATCTCACAGAATTTTCTACCGATCTTTTATTCCATCGTTGTCATAATCATATTAGCAATAATAGCAAAAGTGATACTAGAGAGAGAAAAGGCCAAACAGCGTAAGAACTTTGCGGACATGAGATTGAAATCAAAAAAATTGGAGATGAAGAAGAAAGAAAGGCATCTCGAGAAGCTGAAAGAAGCTTCTATGGTACTGAAAGACGAAGAGAAAGAAAAGGTGGATGAGATCAGCAGGGACAAAGCAATTCTGGCAAGAAGATCTTTGGCGCTCATGAATGAGATAGAAGAAAGGATGCAGCGGCTTGAAAGAGGGTCTGAAAATGCAAAATTGATGAAGACCATGAAAGAAGTAAAAAGAGCCGAAAGAGAGTTGTTTGGAAAGGAGGATTAGATATGACTGAATTTGTTAACGAAAACATAAAAAAAGGATCAAACGTCCTAGATAGGATAGAAGAATTCCTCTTCCCTGGTGAGATGGAGATAGAAGGAACTGGGTACGACAGGAGATTGTTAGATAGAAGAGTTGAAAAATATCTCGATAAACACTTTGATGAATATATCGAGGAATTCGGTCTTATTAGAGAGATCGATCTTCACATCTACGAAGAGAAACTAGAAAATTGTTCCCGGGATATCGAAGAATTGAATGAGTTCCAGAAAGACGTTAAGGATGAGATTAATTCATTCAAGGCAAGATTAGATAGGATAGAAGAAGAACTATAGGGCGGTGGATCCTTTGGGTAAAGCAGTGGCAAGGAAACGTCTCAAAAGGATAATCAACAGCTATATCCTGGCACAAGACGATCCATTCGACAAAAGGAAACTTAAGCTGCTCCAGAGATACTTATATAGTAAAAACATCGGAAAGATCAAGATCGGTGTTCTCAAGAACTATATATCTAAAAGGATGAAGATTAAGAAGAAGAAAGAGAAGATGAACAAGATGGAAGCTCTACTCTTCAAGAAGGATAAAAAACTCAAAAAGATCAAGTACGGCTCAGCATTCTGCTCCAACTGCAATATGTTCAAAGACTACAATAAGGAATGCCCTTACTGCAATAAGCTTGAATTGACCAGGTAGGAGATGAAAATGAAATCATTGTTGTATTCGGAATTGATGAGAAAAAAAGTCGACACCCCTACAAAGAAGGGGAAAGCCAAATTGGTGGAGATATTAGCCTTGAGGAAGAAAGGCTACTGGTATGCTGGAGAGGTGATGATCGAATCCGGCCTGGTGGATAAAAGTGGTAAGTTTTTTTCAGTATCCGATATAGAATACGATAGAGAGGAAAAGAGAGTAAAGCTATCCAAAAATCTTAACGAAGGAAGAACTAGACCTTTAGACGAACATGAATTTTACTTGTCTCGATTGGACGGACGTAAGGTGGAGTCTCACTCGGGGGAAGAATTGGGCAGGGTATACGATTTCGAACTATACGTAGATATGAAACCTTGGAGAGTATGGAAGATGATGATCAACCCCTCGGGGATTTCACCATTGAAAAGGAGGCAGAGGATCCCTACCAAGGTCGTGGAGGAATTGAAGAGTAATAAGATAATCCTCAAAAAAAAGTGTGAATAAATGAAAAGGTGATATGAATGCTGATCTATATCTTGATCATCTTGGCTGTTATCTTGGCCATTTATTCGGTAGTGATAACTTTACTCTATCTTAAAATAAGGAAAGAAAAAGAGAGAGTCACTAAGTTGTCTGAAGGGAAGGTGGAGAAAAAAATCTACGAGGTCAAAGAAAGACTCCACGATTTAGATCATACTCGATATCCAAAAGTGGAGATAAAGGAGGATGGAGAATAATGAGTGTAGAATTAAAAGTTAAAAAAAGCAGAGTGAGCAAAGGAGGAAGGACGAGGCTTTGTAAGGATGCCTTCGATGAGCTAGAACTCCATGACGGAGATGATATAGTGGTAAAATCGGATGAAAAGAGCGTCGCTGTAAAAGCGTTCAGCGATGACCTGGTAGAAAAGGATCATGTCTACCTGAGAAAAGATGATATGAACCGCTTAGATGTCAAGGAAGAAGATACCGTCACGGTTTTACCACATCAATCGATCAGCGGGAAGGTAAAGAAAAAGATACCGTGGCCAAAAAAGGATAAAACAGGGTAAAACTTAAATCCGTCACCATAGATATACATTATAGAATAGGATGGTAAGACTCAAAAGGATGGGATGTCACGATGTGTAGATATAAGTTTGGAGAGAGGAAATGTTCTCACCCCAGCAACATGGCCCTTGAGTGTGTTGGGGAAGAAAAATGTCAGTTATCACAAGATGAATTGATCGACGGTTCGGTAACAGGTGAACCTAGTTCGATGGAGAACCAAGAGGAGGATAAGTTTCAAAAAGATGACGGGTGCCCAAATACAAGAACAGGCATCTACTGTAAAAAATATGGATATTTTCACTGCGCCGGAGAAGAGAACTGCGATACCAAAGAGGATTACTTCGAACATCTGATGGAGTATAAAGAAGAGATCCAAAACTTGGATATCCAGGAAAGATTGAAAGGGAATGGTTGAAGTTCAATCAGCCGAGAGGTCTTCTCCTCCAAAGAAGGCATCTTGTACTGCCGTGTATATCTCCTCAATACCGAACATCTCCTGGCTCGACACAGGGGTCAAACCTTTTTGAAGACCCATATTTTGCAGACTCTTGATCAATTCTATACTCACTTGGATTTCTGTTGTAGCTCGCTCTCTTAAAGAAGTGTCCAATCTCCAAAAATCTTCCGCCCACTTTTTCACTTTTTTCCTCTCATCATCAGTAAGAACGTCGGCTTTTGACAAGACCGGATAATAAGGCACGTCAAATCTGAACTGAGTCGTTGCGGCCAAGGTCATCAAGGAGACAAGACCCGAAGGTTGTTTTGAAATTATAGGGTCAAAGAGGAACGCGATCAAAGATCTTTTCCCAAGGGTATGCAACATCTCTCTACTCGATTCCCTAAAAGTGAAAAGCTCCATCTGACCGGGTGTATCGATCAAAAAGTAATCACATTCATATCCATCCATCACTTCCCTGAGCTCTCCAGCGTTCATCGCGACCATATCGGCCGAAACGATCTGAGCCCCATTAGGACCTAACCCATGTTCTGACATAACCTCTGGTAAATATACCCAATCCCTAACATCGATATCCACCATATAAGGCAAATCATCTGCACCAGGATCTAGATTAATAGTCACCGCATTATATCCCTGTCTATCCATCCAATCTTTGAAGGCCTTCGTAAGAGTGGTCTTACCAGAGCCCGCAGTACCTACGAAATACAGATTTATAGCCATAAAATGTCAAAATCGGCCTTACAAAAAAGCTTTTTGGACGCGATATCAACCAGGAAGTGTAGACATCATCACAGTTATCTCTTCAACGTCTTCGTCTATGTCTTCGTCATCTTCAGTAAGACCTTCTAATTTTTCTATGGTCTCCTGGAAAATTTTGTCCAATTCATCTTTTTTTTCTTCTGTGAATGGGATCTTCTTGAAAGACACCCAGCCGACTTCATAATCTATCTGATCTCTATTTTGGATATTCTTTATACTGCGGTTCACCATACCCTTTATAGTGCCCAATGCCGCAATCTTGTAACTTTTTTTCTCTTCCAACATCAGATCGTCCCAAACCTCAGAAGAATCTAGAACTTCCTCTTCAACGTCATAATATCTCGTTACGATATTTCCCCGGGTTTCTTCTTTAGAAACATGGATCAGACCCGCATCCAACAATTGATGAACATGATGATGGGTGGTTTGAGGGGTCAGCCCAATCTCCTCAGCCAATTCGCTTATGGTCCTTTCTTCTTCCAACAATAGAGCCATTATCTGCAGTCGAGAGGCATTCGAGAGGACTTTTATCTGGTCCACACTCGGTTTTAAATCTTCAGGCATGTTTGACACCAAGGGCGTTAAGAAGTCATCTAAACGAGTAAAAAGGTCCGAAATATTTAAATATTTCTCACTTCTATCTACTATTAAGACGCTATCTAAACGACAAGAAGCGAAAAAAACGAAAAGGAGGAATAAAGATGGTAATAAAAATAAAAAACGAACAGTTAGGTACTGTGTGGATAACCGCGGGACCCGACACAGCATGGTAAAGGAGGGGATGAGCTAATTCTCTTATCAGAGAATAACTTCATCTTGATCGGGTCCAAAAAACCTTTTTCCGCTAATAATTTTTTAAATTAAAAAACCAAAACTTCAATTTCTTAAAAGAAGAGTAGAACGGTGTTCATCAGAACTCATAGGGTTAATCATCGCCCTCAGGCTCATACAAGCATTATCATCATCGAACCCGTTCGTTCTTTTCACAGTTTTTCAACTGCTTTTTCGATCCTATCCATAGCTTCTTGGATATTTTCTTTTGAATTAGCAAAGGACAACCTTAGGTGATTTTCTCCTCTATCTCCAAAGGCTGAACCAGGAGTGGTCGCTACTTTGGCCTTTCTTAAAAGATACATCGACATCTCCATAGAATCCTTATCGAATTCATATTTAGGGAATGTATAAAATGTAGACTCCGGCTTTCTGCATGTAAATCCTTCGATCTCATCCAATCTTTCCAACATCAATTCTCTTCTCTCTCTGTACTTGTCCATCATACTCTCTAACGCTCTCTCGGATTTCCATTCTTCTACCAGGGCTCTGTAAGCTGCTTTTTGTGCGAAGGATGTCGCGCAAGTTATAGAGTGAGTTTGTATCTTAACGATGTTCTCCAGCATGTCCTCGGTACAGGCCAGCCAGCCGATACGCCACCCCGTCATCGCATAGGCTTTTGAAAACCCGTTCACGGTTATAGTTCTCTCTCTCATCCCGTCCATGGAAGCTAAAGATACGTGCTCACCTTCAAACACCAATTTTTCATAGACCTCGTCGGTAACTACTTTCAGATCATTATCTACAGCTAAGTCTCTGATAATTTTTCTCTCTTCTTTGTTCAGCATCTTCCCGGTAGGATTGCTCGGTGAATTCAATATTATCATCTCTGTCCTCGACGATATCGCATCCTCCAGACTTTCCTGTTTTAACTCGAATTCTTCTCCATGAGCTGGTACCCTTCTCAATATACCATCGGCAAATTTTACTATAGGTCCGTATGAGACCCAGGCTGGATCGGGGAGGATGACTTCAGCACCATCATCTAGATGGGCCAGAACAGACATGAATAATGCGTGTTTCGTCGGAGTGACCAAAACATTATCCGATGTGAAATCTAGATCGTTATCTTCTTTCATCTTCTCGGCTATAGCTTCCCTGAGTTCACTTATCCCACTAGGAGGAGTATAATGTGTAAATCCCTTTTTCATTGCCTCGTTCGCAGCTTCGATTATGAACTCGGGTGTGTCAAAGTCCGGTTCACCAACCGCTAAAGAGATTATGTCTTCTCCGCCTTCTTCCATCTCAGTCGCTAGTTTTGATATCCTCATAGTGGCGGAGAAGGAAACATCCAACATCCTTTTGACATTTTCATCCATGTATTTTAACCTCTCAATGAATAAAAACTATCCCATCAGCTCCATCATGAGCCCTTTTTGCGCATGCATTCTATTCTCAGCTTGATCAAAGACCACAGAATGCGGACCATCCATCACTTCACTCGTTATCTCCACACCTCTATGTGCTGGGAGGCAGTGCATCACAATGACCTCGTCGTCCGCTTGATCAACCAATTCTTTATTCACCTGATAACCTTCAAAATCTTTTTTACGCTTCTCTTCTTCATCTTCATCTCCCATCGAGATCCAAACGTCGGTATAGATGACATCAGCTCCTTTAACAGCTTCTTTAGGCTTATCATGAAGACTGATCTCAGTATCGTATTTTTCACTCAGTTCAACAGCTTTTTTATAGATATCGTCATCTGGTCTGTAGCCTTCAGGTGTACAGGCTATCATGTCCATCCCAACTATGGGAGCACCTAACAGGAGAGAATGACAGACGTTATTTCCGTCTCCAATATAAACCAGCTTCTGATCGAATCCTCCTTTGAATTCTCTGATTGTCAGGAAGTCGGCAAGTATTTGACAGGGGTGCTCTTTATCATCCAGTCCGCTTATCACGGGAACTGAGGAGTTCTCAGCCAATTCTACCATCATCTCGTGTTCAAAAGCACGATACATTATCCCATCTACGTACCTGCTCAAAACTTTAGCTGTATCGGCTATGGTTTCACCTCTTCCCAACTGAAGATCCTTAGGGCTCAAATACAATGCATGTCCACCAAGTTGCGTCATACCAACTTCAAATGATATCCTAGTTCGTGTACTGGGCTTTTCGAATATCATCGCTAAACTCTTGTCCTTCAAAGAACGTACAGATTCACCGTTCTTCTGTTTTTTCTTCATCTCTCCTGCTCTTCTCAAAATCTCCTTCAAGTTCTTTTCTACATCCAATATAGAGATCACATTATCCGTCATTTTTTTCACCTAAATTTTCCATCTGTTAATCTTTCCATCATATCTAAATACAGATCCGAAGTCCTATCTACTATCTTCTCTGGAAGGTCTGGAATCGGGGGCTCTTCTCCGCCCTTTTCTCGGGCTTTCATCAACTCATCATAGTAACCTATATCTTTATAGTGCTGTATAACGAATTCCTTGCTCATTTCAACGATGTTACCATCATCATAGTCGCTCTTTACCCACCATCTGTCCTCATCAATGGTTCCGAAGGTATCGACGATTACAGGATCCCTGTTCTCATCCAGAGCGAACTCTTTTTTCCCCTCGACATGGAGGAGATCGTTATTTTCGACTTTGCTTTGGATCAGTTCATCGATCTTGAAAACCACTTCTTTGATCTCATCGAATTCATCCCTATTCAAACCAGATACAGAGAGCGCTTCATCCACACTCAATCTTCTGTCATGTTCATCCGATTTATTAATCATCTCAAAGAATGGTTTCGGGAGCCTATCTCCATAAACTGGTTCTTCTTCAAAACCCAATTCTTTGTGATCTATTTTCCCCTTTTTTATCCTATCGTATAGCGATCCTGTTACAAAGTGTCTTGAGATGAATTCTAAAGGTATCTTATAATCCGTCCTGTCTTGATCGATCTTATCATGATCTTCGAAAACTTCGTACCTTTTTACTTCCATTAGTCTAGCATCTTTCCTCTTTTGGAAATGAGTTTTGTAACCTTGCTTTTCTATCTCTTCTAACCAATAAGAGGAAGTTTTACAGAGGGATTCTCCCTTCCTTGGGATCTCATTGGGTACTATCTTATTGAAAACTGATATATTGTCGGTGAATACAAATTCTAAACTACCCTTACCAACTTCGTAGACCTCTTTGACTTCACCTTTCCTTATGAGCTTCTTCATATGACAGCACCCAACGGGTATGGGGTTACGATTACTAAAGTGTATTTAACCTTTACGTATTCAGGAGTGGAATTATCAACCTATTCAATCTCCTTGTAAACTAACTCTAGCCTTTTTCAAAAGATTTTTCGCATTTCTGAAAGTCACTTTATCTACAGCCTCTTCATATGGGAGCCAAATGTAGCCCTGATGTTCCTCGGATATCCTCACTTCTTTTTTTTCTGTTCCTCCCAATAGGTAGATGACTTTTTTGTGGGAAAGTTCGTTTCCTCTCTTGTAGAAGTACTCGATCTCCTCTTTAAAGTCTTTATGAAGTTCTATCTCTTTTTCTTTTATGCCCGTCTCCTCACGTAACTCTCTTAAAGCGGCTTCTTTCTCATTTTCCCCTTCCTCAATATGTCCCTTTGGGAAATCCCAGTGACCTGCTGGGTATTGTAGCAGAAGATACTCTCTAGGACTCTCAGGGCAGTACACCAAGACCCCTGCGGATACTTCAGCGAACATCTTATCCGTACAATGGAGGGTGTGCGGACTTCCTTTCCATGTCACTCTGAGCTTTATTTGCCTGATCCACCATCTGGGCATACTGATCTTCAAGCTGCTCAGCACTTTCGATAAGAGATTCCGTTTCGATGTCCAGTCCCCTGTAATCAGAGAACTTTTTCAACAGAATAGCTGAAGCCCTGGGATCAGGCATGTTGGGATTCCCTTCTGCCAGCATACCGATGGCATCTATTTCCTTCTCATTAGCATGCAGAAGTAGAGAGCTGGATATACCGGAGACAGCTCCTCTCGATATCACTTCTATATCAAGTTTCTCGGCTTCCGGCTTAGCTGAATGGGAACTTAAAACACCCCATATCTTCTTTTCTTCAGTATCAATATCCTCATCTGAACCCTTTTTTGGAATACCGTCAAAGATTATCACTTCTTCTACGTTGCAGTCAAGTGCGAAGTCTATGATCGTCTCAGCGAGATTAGCTGTCAGGTTAGGAGGGATTATCATATCTGACTTCACCAACAGAAATTTTTCTCCTGCAAAGAATCTGACCGGTCTTCTAGGTATACCGTCGAATATCACTGCAGTGGGCGGAAATTCGTCACAGTCCACAGAAGCGATCTGCTTCAAATCCAACGTGTTTATCAACTGTTCAGAGGCTATGCCTCCTATCAGTCCTGTACCAGGAAATCCAGCGACAAGGATCTCATAATCAGGGGTCTCTTCTTCGAGTATTATATCGAAGGAAATATCGTTCTCATAGGTTAGCTTTTCTTTCGTCATATCATATCACTATATGTGCCTTAAATATCGTACTATTACTTTTTATTTTTGGCCGAAGGGAGGCCTTAAGGGAAAATTCTTTAACCTCATAATACTTCTTAGCAGTAAATATCTGATGGGTTTCAAAGGATCGGTGAGATGATGGATGAAAAAGGCTTTGAAAAGGATGACTACCCCAAATTGCAGGTCGCTTTGGACCTGATGAATCTTGATAGAGCATTGAGGATCAGTGAGCAGGCGGTTGAAGGAGGTACCGATTGGATCGAGGCGGGTACTCCACTGATAAAGGCTGAGGGGATGGACGCCGTGAGGGAATTAAGAAAAAAATTCCCCGATAAAAAGATAATAGCGGATATGAAGACAATGGACGTAGGGAGCGTTGAGGTTGAGATGGCAGCTAAAGCTGGTGCCGACATCATAGGGATACTAGGAGCAGCAGACGACGAAACTTTCAAGGAGGGGATCAAGAGCGCTAACAACTACGATGCAGAGATATTAGCGGACCTGATCAGAGTGGAAGATCAAACAGAAAGAGCCATCGAACTGACCGAGCTTGGAGTGAATTACATAGGGGTCCACGTCGGGGTGGACGCTCAGATGAAGGGAGAAGATCCTGGTGAATTAGTCAAAAAAGTTTCTGACGCGACCACGGTTCCGGTAGCCGCTGCAGGTGGACTCAATTCGGAAACAGCTCCCGAGATAGTAAAAAAAGGTGCCGATATCATAATAGCAGGTGGGGCGATAATAAAGGCAAAAGACGTTAAGAAGGCTGCACAAAATTTGAAGAAAGCAATAACTGAAGGGGTTAGTATAGAATCAGAAGTGAAAAGAAAAAGAGGAAAAGAGAAGATAGAAGAGATATTCAGAGAGGTTTCCACCCCTAACATATCTGATGCGATGCATAGAGAACCGTGCATGAAAGGTATTGAACCTGTTTCTCTAACGGATAAAAAAGTCGTCGGTAGGGCATTCACTGTTAGGACCGTTGATGGTGATTGGGCGAAACCTGTCGAGGCCGTCGAAAAAGCGGAAGAAGGAGCGGTATTAGTCATAGATGCAGGAGGAGGGAAAACAGCTGTTTGGGGCGAACTCGCCTCATGGTCCTGTGCACAAGAAGGGATCGAAGGAGTAGTTATAGACGGGGCGGTTAGAGACGTTGGAGATATACAAGAATTGGGCTTTCCCGTTTTTGCCAGGAACAAAGCTTCCAACGCCGGCGATCCGAAAGGATACGGAGCTTTGGGAGACGAGATAGAATGTGGCAGAAGAAGAGTAAGGCCTGGTGACTGGATAATAGGTGATAAGAGCGGGGTCATGGTCGTACCCAAGGAAGAAGCTCTCCAGATAGCGAATCGTTCAATCGACGTGATGGAGAGGGAGAACAGAGTAAGAGAGGAGATAAAAGAGGGCAGGACTCTCTCAGTCGTTATGGAACTTGAGAAATGGGAGAAAAAAAGCGGTTGACCTTTCACCGATTTTCGAATCGATCCGATCTTACTACTTCCAACCCTAGATCCTCCGCCCAACTTCCTGCTTTTTTTCTTTCTTTCCCGGTAGTGCTGCTCCTGTCGAAATAAAGATATTCCGCCCTGGGGGTTTTCTGAACCATCTCTTCGAAACTCTCTTCGGTAATATGTCGCATACCCCATCCAGGGACCATATGGCCGATAGAAACTTTCCTATTCAAGGCCAGGTCAGTGAAGCGCGGGGCGTAATGACCTCCGCCTATGCAGATACAGACAGGCCCCACATCCTCCACGTTATCTTTCAACTCATCACTCATGACGGTCGAAGCTATGACTTCGCCTGCTTTCTCATCGGTCCAAGCGCTCTCCTCACTCCCTATTTCTATGTAATATGTAGGTTTTTTTAGAAAGGGACCGTGATGGGTGGCTTCGAACGATACTTCATAATGATCTTTCAAATCCTTCTCACGGGTATTTTTTTCTAAAATTAAAAGTGCCTTGGTCATGTTTTCAGGCGAACAAGGTACCAATTTTTCTTCTTTTCCACCGAATTTAGCTTCTCCGAAATTGCCTATGGGATGAACTGTTAAAGAATTTACTCCAGCTTCAGAAGAATGTCTAGAGATGAAAACAAATTCCTTAAACTCATCACCTAGAACTCCTTCGATCTTTTCATCTATATCATCATAATATATATGGTGCTCATTCAAAGTCACCACGTGATCTGTTTTTTTACCACCGATCCTGTATATCGGATTGCCTTCGAATTCCTCCACCTCTTCATGTTCTCTTTTTAGGATATGGGAAAGTATATTTTCACTAGCCTTATCTTCTTTAGAGGAAACGATCAGTCTCATGTCGTAGTTAAAAGAGGACAGATAGAAATATTTTTTGATAAAGAATTTATAGGTATAACTCCTTGATGAAGCATGGTCGAGCTGGATAAAAAATTAGATAGTATCAAGAAAAAAATGATGAGTGCAACAAGGAGTTCACCCACCTCTGCTGCAGATCTTGAAGAACTCCCGCTGTACTCGATACTGTTGGTGCTCGGGTCATACATCGCGATAGGCATCGGGATATTCCATTTTCTGCTGGAATTCATCCGGGGACCTGATCTTTACCTGATCTTCCAGGTGGGGATAAATGTTTTCTTCGGATCGGGTCTTCTTATCGCGTACCTAAAACTCGATAAAGAAAAGATCAAGTGGTCGATCATCGCAGTACTTTTTTCTTTGATGCTAGCTGCTTTCGGAGGCGTCGTGGGTATATTGGCCGGCATCATAGGAGTGTTTGGAGGGGTCATGAGTTTTCTCTCTATCAAGTACCGGATCTTCAGGATCTGAAAAAGGATGAGTAAACAAAGGTCAATTATAAATAGTATTTTAGCGATTTGAAGTTCAGTAAAAAATGGTTTCATGCGACCGGATATGTATTTGGAGGCTAAATTATGTCTGATCGTAGTTGGAGTATATGCTTGATACTGCTTTTGACGGCGAGTTTGTTAGCTTTACCTTCGATCACCGTAGTCGGTGAAGCAGAAACGGGATACGACCCTTCTTTTGAAATAGAACTTGAACAGGATGTTCGCTCTTTATTTGCGGAAGGAGATATACTTTACACTTCCAGTTCCGATGGTTCTGTGTTCGCTCACGATATAGAAGATGGAGATGAAATATGGCGGCACGAAGAACATAGAGGGCCAGCACTGACCGTATTTTATAGCGAAGGAGTACTCTATTCAGGAGGACAGTCCGGAAGTATCGTTGCCTACGATGCGGAAGAGGAAGAGAAGATATGGCGGCATGAAAAGCACTCAGGGGCCGTCAATTCGGTCTTTTACCAGGATGGTATACTCTACTCAGGGGGAGATGATGGTCACCTAATAGCTTTCGATATGGAAGAAGAAAGTGTTCTTTGGCAGCATGAAAAACATGAACAGAAGGTCGGATCGGTTTTTTATGATGATGGAATCGTGTATTCTGGTGGATCAGAAAGGGGGACAGGAATTGTCTCTGCTTTTGATGTGAAAGAGAGAGAGGAGATATGGCGGTATGAAAATCATGATGTAAGTGTTAATTCTCTCTTCTTTGAAGATGGAAATCTTTACTCTAGCGGGCACGACGGAACAGTGTTGGCTTTCGATGTGGAGGAAAGAGAAATCCATTGGGAACACGAAGAACATGACGGTCCAGTAGATACGATATTTCTAGAAGATGAAGTGATATATTCTGGGGGAAAGGACAACTCGATCGTTGCTTATCATATCGTGGAAGAAGAAAAGCTATGGCGATTAGAATATCACGACGATGACGTGAGATCGGTATTTTATCATCAAGATACCCTTTTCTCCGGTGGGGCCGAGGGTTCATTGATCGGTTTAAGAGATCTCGATATAGAAGTGGATATCACCTCTTCCATGATGATCGTCTCCGACGAAGACAGCAGGTTGATGTTAGAATACACTGCCGAAAATCCCGGAGATCTAGAAGCTAGACTGGATTTTGAAGTGCTGGTGGACGGGGAAACTGTCAGAAATGAAGAAGATATCAGAATTGGACCGAGAGATACTAGAGATCTTTCATTGGCGGTCGAAGTCGAGGAGGAAGAAGAACATGACATAGAACTGAAGGGTATGGATACGACCTTACAAACGACTCATGACGCAACGGTTTCTACTACCGAGACAGTATATGCTGAGGGAGATCCAGCAGAAGAAGGCCTAGGATTACACTGGTGGATAACTTTATTGGTAATCCTAGTGATGGCTACGATCTTGGCCTTTCTATTATTGCAGGTGGGTTTTAGAGAAAGAAAGGATGAAAGGAAAAAACTAATGGTTCTGAAAGAGAAAAATAAAATCCCTGCAAAAAAGGATGCACCAGGAAAAGATTTACCTGTAGAGAAGCTAGAAGAAAAAAGAGAAGAAAAAGAACGACTTAAAGAAGAGATCGAAACCTTGAAAAAGGAAAAGGATCGGATGGAAAAGAACACTGCTCAATACTTCCACCAGATCTCTAAAATGAAAGAAAAGAAAGATGCACTGGAAGAAGAGATAGAATATCTAGAAAAAGACGATCAAAAGGGTCAAACAGAAGAAGACGATCTACCTGAAGAAGAAAAGACCGTCGATAGAAATACTGCTTTAGAGGAACTCTCCCAAGTAAAAGGGGTTGGGGAATCTAAAGCTGAGAAATTGTACGAGCACGGCTACCGATCTATAAAAGATCTTAGAGATGCTTCAAAAGAAGAATTATGTGAAGTGAACGGTATAGGCCCCTCCCTTTCCCAAATGATTTTAGAGTCGCTCGATGATGAGTGATCGATAGCTTTAATACTTAAAGAGGATCACACACAAGAAAGTTAATATCACCCTTCTATTATCCTCTCATGGTGGGTAAATTGGCAGAAGAAAAAATGAAAAAGACACATGAGATCATTTCTCACCTGGTAAAGATCGCTGCTGAAGGCAGTCCAAAAGCTTACGGAGACTATCTTGAAATAGAGGTTCTTGACGACGCTGAAAGGGAGATGTTGGCGGAAGAGATGTTCCAGTTGTCCGATGAAATGGATGAAGAGAGTTACAGCGATGCGGGAGAATCGATAGAGAGTTCTGAAGAAGTGATCCTTATTGGTTTGAACGATCATCCTCCCTTGGAACTCGATTGCCGAGCTTGCGGCTATGAAGATTGTAAGGAGTTTTCGGAAGCAGAGGAAGAATCCGATATATTCAGTGGACCGAACTGCGTTTTCAGGATCATCGATCTAGGGCTCGCCCTAGGTAACGCTTTGAACACCTCTAGATCACACGGACTCGAGAATGGCATATCGATAAGAGGAGGTCTAGCAGCGAAGCATCTAGGATTGATTGACTCGAGGATCTGCCTGGCGATAACGGGTGATGTAAAAAAAGAGAGAAGCTATCATAATCCCTGATCTGGGATCAAGTCCTCCCTTTCTCCAAGATAGGTCCCGTCCAGCAGGTAGACTTTTTCCTCTAAAATTTTTTCATTTTTAAGAAAAGGCCCTATGTATGGATCTTCAGTGACATTCACACTCGTACCACCTAGAAGTTGATTGAAATGAGGCATCAACACACCTTCACCTTTCCCATTTTCATGATGATATTTTAGTCTGATCCAACACTCATTTTTCATCTTATTTTTAAATGAATCTACAAGAGCGATCATAGGATGTATGTGAGCCAAAACAAGTTTTTCCGTTGAGATGACTTCTTCAGATGGAATAGCGTGACCGTGAAAATATCCTACATCCTCAATAACGGCTCCCTCTGAACCATGGAAGATTACTTCATTAGGTAGATATTTCTGTATGCCTCCATCATGATTCCCAGGTACCAGATGAACCTCCTCAACGATCTTTAACCATTCATCTACCGCTTTCGGCACATCTCTGTATTCTTGCCAACTAGCCTTCGGTATATTGTGTTTCAGATCACCGTTGATTATCAGTCTTTTTGCTTCTTTTTTCCTCAATAATCGCTTTACAGAAGTGATCATCTTTTCAGATTGGGACGGTAAATTGATCCCTTTCTCTTCCAATTCCCTTTCATATCCAAAATGCAGATCAGCTATAACGATAGTGTTTCCAGCTCTCAGTGCTCTTTCGTTCCAGATCGGTTCGATATCCATCTTTATATTCAGAGAGCTAAGCTTATGTTTATATATTTCGATGACATTCAAGGCTAAGATGATGGTATATTTAGAATCCATACTCTCCGGAGATGCTGCCGGTGTCACTCTAGTTTATCTGTACGTCGGCTCACTCCTGATTATATCTCGAATATGCTTCAAGAAAAAACCATTTTTAGGCCGAAAATTCCTACATTTCATGACTGGAAACATAATCTTTTTCCTCCCACTGTTTGAGACTAAATGGGTAATGGTTTTGATCGCTGCCTTTCCTTTTGTTTTGATCACGTTCCTGATGAGTTCTCGCTCACCTCTAGATGTTTCAAGTCCCTTAACGAGAAGGGGACACGACTTTGGCCTATTTTATTATGCAATAGCTTGGACCCTATTGGCCCTAATTTTTTTCGAAAGATTGGAGATCATAGCGATCGGCATCGCAGCGATGTCTTACGGAGACGGAACGGCGGGATTCATCGGAAGTAAATTTGGAAAGCACAGATTCTCTATCGGCTCAGCTACGAAAAGTCTAGAAGGATCGATCGCGATGTTCGCTGTTACTTCTTTAAGTATACCTCTTATACTCATCTATTTTGGATCAAATGCACCCCCATGGTATACGATCACGATGATAGCATCATTAGCTACTGCGATAGAAGCGATAATAGGAAAAGGATACGATAACCTCTCGATCGCTCTAGGTACCGCGTTAATTTATTATATCACGGTTCATTAGGTTGTATAAAATGAGATTTATAGTTATCGACGGCTTGGATGCTGCGGGCAAAGATACGCACGCCCGATTGATAAAGAAAAAGTATCAAAAGGCAGGAGAGAAAGTCATCATCAGGTCTCATCCGACTACGGATACCTTTTTCGGTAAATCAGCTAAAAAAGCCCTTTTGGATGGAGGAAGGTTATCAAAATCTAAGGCTACATTTTTCTATACCTTGGATGTGTTACACTCATTGCTCAATTATTATGGAAAAAGCGATACTGTGATATTTGTCAGGTATCTAGGAGGTTTGGCTTATTTCCCTGAGCCTTTAGGTCAATTTATTTACAAGGTCTTATCCAAGCTGTTTCCAACTTCGGATCTCATGTTTCTTCTAGACGTCGAGGCCGAAGAGGCGATGAAAAGGTTGGAAAAAAGAAAGAATACCGAGATATTCGAGAACAAAAAAGATCTGATGAGGGTAAAGAAAAGGGCTAAAAATATAATGAAGGATTGGTATATCATCGATACTTCGAAACCAATAGAGGAAGCTCAAAAAAGCATAGAAGAAATATTGGATCAAGAAGATAGGAAGTAAAAATAATAGACCCCCTCTCTTTTACCATAAATCGTTAGAATGACTTCGATAATCCTGGACACGAATGCGCTGATGATGCCCTTTCAATTCAATCTTAATCTAGATGATGAGATAGAAAGGTTGTTAGGCGATGTAAGTTCCAGCACGTATGTGCCGTCTTCTGTCGTTCAAGAATTGAGAGGTTTAGATAGTCAGGCAGCTCTAGACTTGAGTGAAAAGTATAGAAAAGTGGAAGTAGAGAAAAAAGGAGACGACGGAGTTTTAGAGGCTGCGGAAAAATTGAACGGATTGATAGTCACGAATGATAAAGAGTTGAAGAAAAGGGCCTTGAGAAAAAAAATACCTGTTGCTTTTTTACGTTCAAAGTCTCATCTAGAATTGATCGGCGATGACTGGCTCTTAACTAAAGGAGATGATGAAGATGGATGAACAAGATATCGAATTGGAAGGAAAAGTCGTTTCAGGAGTAAACGAAGGACAGTATTTTCTCGCCTTAGAGGGATATAAGTCACGCTTTCTAGAAAAATTTGGATTTGAACCGTTCGAAGGAACACTCAATGTTAGATTAGAAGGCGACGATCTAGAAAAATATGAGAGATTAAAAGAAAAACAAGGAGAAAATATAGAAAGTTTTGAGGAAGGAGGAAAACGTTTCGGAGGTGTCAAGTGTTTTCCATCAAGTTTAGAAAAGAAGGATGGGAAAAACCAAGTCAATACAAACACGCTTATCATCGTGCCCGAAAAGACAAGATATGAAAAGGTTATGGAGATAGTTTCAGAATTCGAATTGAGAGATAAGTTGGACTTGAAAGACGGCGACAAGATAAAGGTCTACATAAGGTCGGTTTGAAGAAACGATTAAAAGCCTTCTTAAAAATTTTCTTCTACGTAGTTCAGTACCGATTCAAATATTGGTTTTCCGTCTCCTCTTGCAGCTTCCGACCGGGTCCAATCAGGAAGAGTGTGAGAATAAAACACCCTTTCTGGATGCGGCATGAGCCCCAAAACATTTCCTTCTGGATTGCATATTCCTGCGATATGATCCAAGGATCCGTTAGGATTCCAGGGATACTCTGGGTCTTTATGCTCTGGAGCGGTATATCTGAATACGATCTGGTCGTTCTGCTCGAGTTCTTCCAATGATATATCCCTATCTAAAACAAATTTACCTTCTTTGTGTGCAGAAGGAAATACTATTTTCTCCTCTTTCTCATACTCTCTAGTGAAGACACAGTTTGAATTATCTTCCACTCTCAAAATCGAAGGTCGACATTCGAATTTATTACTGTCGTTGGTTTCCAAGGCAGCTTTAGGTACTTCACTCATGGTTTCATGGACCGCGGGCAAAAGACCGATTTCGACCAAGATTTGAAAACCATTGCATACTCCCAATACTGGTTTTCCTTGTTCAACAAAATCTTTCAATTCCTCGCCCAATGCACTTTTGAGTCTTGCTCCAAAGATGGCTCCTGCCCTGATGTAATCTCCAGCGGAAAACCCTCCGGGTATCATCAAAATATCGTATTCATGTAAGGATCTCTTTTCTTCCTCAGGGACATCTTTCGAAAGGAGCTGTTTGAGGTGAACCTTCTCTGCTCGAGCTCCCAGTCGTTTGAAAGCTAGATGTGATTCCTCTTCACAGTTAGTCCCTTCGATCCTTAAGACCGCGGCTTTTATATCTTCACGCATCAAGTTGATCTCCTGATACACAGGATTAGTAGTTTCTAATAATATTTTCCATCATAGACCTTGAAGAAAAGGAGAAAGTATTTATTGGTAATGCCATTTCATGATTGCAATCACAAAGGGGCCGTGGGGTAGCTTGGTCGATCCTTCGGGCTTTGGGAGCCTGGCACCCGAATTCAAATTTCGGCGGCCCCACCATCTTTCCTTAAAAAGTTTGATTGTTTTTTTTCAACTCTTTGAACTTATCCTTTAGCTCTTCAAGAGAAGGGACTTCCTGCCTTTCCATATCTTTCCCTTCTATCTCTTTATCCTCTAAGATATCATCAGGTCTTTTTGGTGCTTCGAATACATCGAACCTTTCACCCCTTTCCCAGATCATCCTCAGCTCTGTTCGCTTTTCGTGAAGAGTCGTTCTGATCTGATCTATTTTCTCCAAATCTTCTTTAGATACGTCTTCGATTATCTCTGCTGGCTTTCCCACAGCAACTTTTCGATCAGGGATCTGCATGTTCTCTGGAACGATCGTATCGGTTCCGATTATCGCCTTATCTCCTATCTCAGCACCGTCCATCACGACAGAATCCATGCCGATCAACGTATCTTCACCGATAATACATCCCTCCAATCTTGCTCCGTGAGATATGACTGTATTCTTACCGATAGAAACCGGATTGTCCTTTGTAGATCTCAACGAGGCCCTGTTCATTATTATAGACTCTTCCGCAATATCCACTTCAGAATCATCCGCTTCGATAACACAGCCCGGAAAGAGCAGTGCATTACCACCTATCTCAACATCACCCATCACCTTGGCCGCCGGATCCATAAATGGAGTGTCGTCTTCTTCACCGGGAAGGAACTTTTCCAACTCTTCTGTCATATCTTCATCTAAAAGGAGATACGTGTAAAAAGGTTGTGGTCATCTAGGGCTTATACTTCAAATTTCTCCAAGACCATATCTCTTATATCTTTTTTAACCCCTTCCTCATGTTCAAGAAGCAGTATCTCGGCCAAAAATTTTACATGGAGAAGTGAGAAAAAATCGACATCTAGATTTTCATCCAACGAGTCGATCATATTCTCAGTTACTTTGCTCTCAAGATTTTGTAAGCCCTCGTTCAATTCCTTAACGACTTCTTCTCTCTTGTTGCACTCGAAACCCATCTTTTCTAGTATCTCGAGGCACTTTCTAGTTCTTTCTTCGTTCCAATCCATACTTAAAGCGTAGTGGTACTCGTCACCCAATGGCTCAGGAGACAACAAGAACCATTTAGCTGTCCTCCCGTATATCTTCTCAGGTATATGATATTGTTTCCTTTCACCTTTGACTTCTACGAATCCGGCGTCCTCTAACTTTTTTATGTGCCTATAAATAGTCGATTGGTCTTTTCCGAGGGCTTCGGCGATCTGAGATATCCCCATCTCCTTTACCCTTAGCAGTTCCAATATCTGATTACGAGTACCTTCAAGGCCTACCTTCAAAGCGGCCGAATCCTCAATGAGCCGAATTTCCTCTTCCATCTTTCCGGTTCCCCGAAACCGTTTATTACATGTATAATCATGCAACCGTTTTATTTATGTCTTGCGTCTTTATATCAATACGACTTATCATATTTGAAAAAATTTTGCTCTAGTCATCGATCATCTACATCTAGATCCATCTCTATTTCTTCGTCATTTTCTTCGGTTATCTTCTTTATTTTCCCTTCAGCTTCCTCCAACTTCTGCTCACAGTGTTCTATCAACGATACGCCTTCTTGGTATAGATCGATAGCTTCTTCTAGAGGGATCTTATCTCTTTCCAACTTCTCATTGATATCCTCTAATCTTCCCAAAGCATCTTTGAAGCCCATGTCTTCGGTTTCTTTTTCTTCTAATTTTCTAATCTTTGCCGACATTTTTTCACCTTTTCTGTTTTCGCCTCTATCTCACCATCGTTAACATTTATATCGATGAGATCATCTTTTTTAACATCTTCTACACTGGTTATCACGTCACCCTCTTCGTCCATAACTATGGAGTAGCCCCTTTCCATCGTTTGAAGAGGGCCTAAAGCATTCAATCTTTCTTTTTGGTTCTTCAATCTTCGGTTATAGTTCTCTAAACATCGTTTTATGTTTAAATTTAATTTTTTAACATTTTCGTCAAGTAACTGATATCTCTCTTCCAATAATATATTGGGATCTCTAAAAACTGGCCTATCCTTCAAAGATGCCAACTTATCTTTATTCTCTTTCAAGATATTCTGCAGAGCTGTTACCGTCCGTCTCTTTTGATACTTCAATGTTTGTTCTAACTCATTTTTTACTGGGACAACTAACTCAGCAGCACCAGTCGGGGTGGGGGCTCGTTTATCAGCCACGAAATCAGAGATCAGAAAATCGGTCTCATGTCCTACAGCAGAAACTATCGGGGTTTTCGCTTGGAAGATCGCTCTAGCGACTTTTTCTTCATTAAAGCTCCACAGATCTTCTATAGAACCTCCTCCTCTTCCGATTATGATCACGTCAACATCTTTTTTATCCAGTTTTTTGACGGATGAAACGATACTATCCGCCGCGCCTTTTCCCTGCACCAATGAAGGAACCAGTAATACATCTACGTTTTCGTATCGCTGTTTGAGGCCCTTCACCATGTCTCTCAGAGCCGCTGCTTCTTCCGAAGTGACGATACCTACTTTTCTAGGCAAGAAAGGAAGGTCTTTTTTATGTGCATCATCAAAGAGACCTTCTTCCATCAACTTCTTCTTCAGCTGTTCATAGGCAAGATAAAGTTTTCCGATCCCTCCCACGATCATCTCTTTTATAACGATCTGATACTGACCCCTAGGAACATAAAGACCAACATCGCCCCTACACAGAACTTCCATACCCTCCTCCGGTTCAAATTCCAGATCTTTATTATCGGAATGGAACATCACACTGTTGATCTCGCTCTTTTCGTCCTTTAAAACGAAGTACATATGTTTACTATCGTAGTGTTTGAAATTTGAGATCTCTCCTTTAACCCATATATCTTGTATCTCATCCTCCCTTCTCAAAAGTGATTTTACATACAAGTTAAGGTCCGAAACAGAGTAAATCTTGCGTTCAGGCTTTTTACCAGCGCCCGTGTTCACATCCATATATTTTGTTATACCATCTTAAGTATATAAAATTGTGGCGGGAGGGGAGGGTTCATCGAAAATAGGTTTCGTTTTTTGACAAATTACAAATATGATACCTCGGTTGGTGAAATGAAATGAAATCCGCACTGACAGGCACTCCAGGCGTGGGTAAAACCACGGTCTCTAAACTCCTGGAAAAAAAAGGATACAATATATTAGACCTCAACGAGTTCATCAGAGAAAACGATCTCATTGAAGGGGAAGACAGAGAAAGAGGGACTTTCGAGGTCGATACAGAGCTCTTGCTTAGAGCTTTCAATAGAGAAAAAGGCGAATATGACATCGTGGAAGGACACCTTTCACACCACCTGAAGATCTCACCAACTATAGTTTTAAGATGCTCACCTGAAGAGCTCAAAAATAGGATGGAGAAAAAAAGATGGGATCAAAAAAAGATCAAAGAAAACACGGAAGCTGAAGCGCTTGATATAATCCTAGTTGAGGCATTGGAATTGTGTGATCAAGTATACGAGATAGATACCACAGACAAAAATCCTGAAAAAGTCACCGAATGCGTTATAGAGATACTCGAAAAAAGATCTGATGATTATACTCCCGGCTCAGTAGATTGGTCCGAGGATTATTTTTTCGGGCGATAGTTTTTATTACTCCTTTCGATTGAAGAAACGATGGTATTGAACAAATATCGTGATCAGGCAGATACTGTCCTTGAGCCTTTAGCAAAGAAAATGTCATCTGTCGATCCAAACTTGATCTCGTGGTTATCGCTCCTTTTTGCTTTTGCGGCAGGACTATCATTTTTCTTTTACACCTCGGGAATGGAGATACTTGTCCTACTTGGAGGTGTATTCATCGTGATTAACTCCCTATTAGACGCCTTGGATGGGAAGGTAGCGAAGTTAACCGGGAAAGCCTCTCTTAAAGGTGATTTCCTTGACCATACGATAGATCGATATGCAGATATACTCATCTTGGGAGGTTTGATTCTAGGACCTCTCGTCGAAACTTGGATAGGGGTTCTAGCCCTAATCGGTGTGCTTATGACATCCTATATGGGTACACAAGCAGACGCTGTCGGTGTTTCAAGGGACTATGGTGGTATCGCCGGAAGGGCAGAACGTCTGGTTCTCCTGATATTAATTTCTCTGCTCTATTTCTCGTTGAGCGGTCCCGGTTGGAACAGTTATCACATCTGGGAAGTCGAATTGAACATGTTCGAATTGTTGATGATCTGGTTCGCCATATCTGGTAATCTGACCGCTATATACAGAGGATCGAATACTTGGTCATCTTTGGAAAAAAAATGAATCCGTGGTTTGAGCTGTTAGTCCTCTTCTTTATATTCCTCCCTATCTCCTTCCTCATCTTCTCCGGCTTTTCTCTTTTTGAATGAATAATATGTAAGGGGATGAGTCATCCATTCTTGATCACACAGGGAATCAGCACCAGAACATATACCGTTGGTCTTCATCAATGCACAACCAGGGGGCGAGTACTCCGTCCCAGATATCTCTCCGATAATATGTTCGATCTGGTAAGAAGCCAGTTCTCTATCGAAGTCAGGAGATTCCTGAAAATATGATATTATCTCTTCTTTAGAAAGGCCTACTTTTTTCATGAAGGCCGTCAAAGCGAACCTGGCTTCGTGAGAAAGATTCTCACCCTCCTGCTGCCTAGCCAATAGGTTTTTTATACAAGGAGAAAAATATTCATCCTCTACTTTCCCCAGATCAAGATCGGTTATCTCGGTCCTGGTCTCTTCAAGGACTTCTTCGATCTCTTTGATATCTTCTTCAAGATGATCCAATATCTGTTTAGAAACTGGCGTGGGCAATCCCTCGCATATGGAAGAAAAAACTTTTTCTTTGATTAGACGGATGAATCTCTTTTTGTCTAGAAAAATTTCTCCTTCTCTAAGGTCTTGGTTAACCATTTTCCATTCTGGCGATCTCAGTCCCTCTGTTATCTCTAAATAGTCCGTAAAATGAACTGCGATGTATTTTTCCCTTTTTCTGGCTCTTATATCTAGTTCCGCTGCCAGATCCAAGAGTTTTGCATCATCGTTTTCCCTAGATAATTCTCTAACAACTCTTTCAGATTCCCCTAGGCTGTATCTTCTTATCAAAAAATCATCCTCGATAGAAGAAACCAACATTCTAGCAACAGGATATGAAAACAATTCGTTTTCGCTCTCAAGCTCATCATCCATACCCTTTATCGTTACTCTGCCTTCTTTCAGTGCTTCAATAATACGGGCTTTACCCCGCCTTCTCACCGGCCCCCATAGATTATCCCCAAGAAGTTCTTCAAGGGATGGAGCCTCCTCACTGATATATCTCTTAGCTTTCTCCAAAAAAGGATAACGCGCCATATCCTCCAATGCCCAATCTACTGAATCACTTCGGACAGCCATTATCATTCCAACGGAAAAGGATTAGGAAACTCGTACTTAATTATTTTCTCACCTATTGTTGATTTTTGTAGATGACAAAGTTTTAATCTTTTCAATTATTTTCGATGAAGAGTGATAAGATGGTAGAAATCGTGTCGATAGATGCAAGGGAGATATTAGATTCAAGAGGAAATCCCACTGTTCAGGCTTTGGTTAAGACCAAAAAGTGTGTTGGAAAGGCTTCTGTTCCTTCTGGAGCTTCTACAGGTATGAACGAGGCTTTAGAGCTAAGAGATGAAAGCGATAGATATAGGGGTAAAGGGGTTCAAAAAGCGGTTGAGAATATAAAGAACCTGATAGCTTCGGAACTTTTAGGGGAGGATGTAACGGAGCAGATGAAGATAGATAAAAAGATGATAGAATTGGACGGAACAGAGGACAAAAGTAATCTCGGTGCAAATGCGATATTAGCTGTCTCATTAGCCTCGGCTAGAGCTGCTTCTAAGGAGGTAAATTTACCTCTTTACAGTTATATCGGAAGGCTAAACGATGTCACGCTTCCTATCCCTTTCATGAACGTATTGAACGGGGGCGAACACGCAGGTAACGAGCTTGATATACAGGAATATATGATAGCTCCAACGAAAACCGAAAATTTCAAAGAAGCTCTCAGAATAGGAGCAGAAGTTTACCATTCCCTAGGTGATATAATCGAAAAGGAATACGGCAGTTCTGCGACAAATCTAGGAGACGAAGGCGGTTATGCACCACCTCTAAGCGACCCAACTGAACCTTTCGATCTCATCCTGGAAGCAATTGATGATTGTGGTTACTCTGAAGAGATTGACCTTGCGATCGACACTGCTGCAAGCGAACTCAAAACACCTAAAGGATATGAATCTAGAGGGGAGATAGTGAGCTCTGAAGAGATGATCCAGTTCTATGAGGAAGTGGTTAAAGATTATCCATTGGTATCGATAGAGGATCCTCTAGGAGAAGACGATTGGAAAGGCTTCATCGAGATAACTCAACGGATCGGTGATGAAGTACAAGTAATCGGAGATGATCTATTCGTCAGCGATCCTGAATTGATCCAAAAGGGAATAGAAGAAGGTGCATGTAATTCGATCCTGCTTAAGGTGAACCAGATAGGGACCCTTACTGAAGCTATGGAAGCTGCCACTTTAGCTGTAGAAAACGGCTATAATGTTATGGTCTCTCACAGGTCAGGAGAAACTTCCGATCCTTTCATAGCAGACCTCTCCGTTGCCCTTTCTTCCCGGCAGATAAAGACCGGAGCCCCGGCTAGAGGAGAGAGAACCGCCAAATATAATAGACTACTGGCTATAGAAGAAGAGCTGGGTTATATTTCGAACTATGGGTTTTAAAACATTGAACCATATTTAACCTATCTATAGATCGGTATCAATCAAAATATTTACGGTGATTATTGCTCATCGACCCAAAAATATAAAAAGGAGTTTACGAATTTCGTAAATGATATATACTACCAATTGAATATTTAGCTCAAGAATAAGGTGAATAATATGGCGGAAGAAGGTCTAACAAAGGAACAAAAAGAGTTGGTCGACAAACTGATCAAAGCGGGAATCCAGAAAAATATTGCTCGAACCTTGGTCTTCGTTGCAAGCAGAGATGAAACTAGGAGCAGAGACATCGAAGACGCTACGAATCTGAGACAACCAGAAGTCTCGATTGCCATGCAGGATCTTAGGGGGCGAGGATGGGTAACCAAGAGAGACATCAAGAAAGAAGGAAAAGGTAGACCAGTTCACGGTTATCGATTGGATAAACCGATTGAGGAGATAGTCGAAGAGATAGAAGAAAAGGAAAAAGAGCGCATCGAAGAGATAGAGAAAAACTTGGAAGAGATAAAAGAAATAGTGGGCTCGGCATTTTAGTGTTGATCTAATTGATCAAACAGTGCTCTTCGTTGCCTCCTATAGGACTAAACCTCCTTAATCCAACTCTTCAAAACCCTTTCCCTCCTCTTTTCCTATTACGACCTTGTCGGTAATATCTAAAAATAACCCGTGTTCTAGTACTCCTGGTATAGAATTCAATTCTTTCGATAATTCTTCTGGTTCATCGATACCTCCAAAATCACAGTCGAGGATATTGTTTCCATTATCGGTCCTGTATACCTCTTCCTGATATGTTCTCAATTCAGTTTCGCATCCCAATCTTCTTACGCAGTCAGCGATCCCTTCATTCCATTTTGGAAGTATCTCTACAGGGAGATCAAAACTTATGCCCAATTTCTCCACTTTTTTAGATTGATCGACTATGATGATATATCTTTTTGAATTATATGCAATGATCTTTTCTCTCAAAAGAGCACCTCCTCCTCCTTTGATCAATCTTTTCTCTGGATCGACTTCATCGGCCCCGTCTATCGTTAAATCGATCTTGTTCGCTTCGTCCAACTCGACCATATCTATACCTGCAGCTTTAGCTCTTTTTGCTGTCTCTAAAGAGGTCGGTATACCTAAAATATCGAGATCTTCTTCTTGAATCCTATCTCCTATTTTTTGTATAGCGAACTTTGCAGTGGAACCAGTACCTAATCCAACCACCATCCTGTCTTCAACGTACTCAGCAGCCCTATAGCCCGCATTCTTTTTCTGTAGATCTCTATCCGTACTCATGATACCAACTGGGATATCTTGATCGAACTTATTAATATTTACTACTGACTTTACTGAAAGCTTGAAAATACGAAATCAGCCTAATGATTTAAATAATAGTAGTGCTTCAACATCATCTAAGAACGGTGGAAGCATGGCAAGATTTCCAGAAGCTGAGAAAAGACTGCTAGACAAGAAGGTGTGCATGAACTGCTATGCGAGCAATCCTGTGAAAGCAAAAAGCTGCAGGAAATGCGGCGAGGATAACCTTCGCATGAAAGCTAAAGAGAGCAGACGGTTGTAGAAACAAACTGAAGTTCTTCATTTATCAGCTGCTGTATTTACCTAATAATTTATACAGTAGATGACATCTTTTTAATCTTTAAATCCAAGATCACATTCTGGATTCGGACAGAATTCCCAAGGCTCTTTACTCTTTTTAGTCATCTTCTGGATAGGAGCTCCGCATTTTTCACACTTTTCTCCTGAATGGACTATATTACCTCTGCGAGGCAGCGGGTAAGTGTTTTTACAATCGGGATAGTTAGAACATCCGAGAAATCTTTTACCTTTGTATGAGCGTTGCTCTCTCATATCTCCACCACATTCATCACATTCGCCTCTAAACCTTTCTTTATTGTTGTACTTACACTTTATATCGATACACAATTTTTCCGTGTCTCCTCCGTGGTAAACTTTTATCATCGGAGAGCCGCATTCTGGACACTCATCATTATCAGGTTTAACGGTCCCCGAACGGGGGATACTGTAAGTATTCTTACAATCGGGATAATTACTGCATCCGACAAATCTTCCTCTTTTTGATTTCCTTATGACAAGAGTGCCGTCGTCACACTCAGGACAGACCCCAACAGCGTTTTGGTCTCTTAATGAACGTTTCAATTCCTTCCTGATCTCTTCTCTATCCTGTTTAAGAGATTTGATAACTTTTTCAAGCATCTCTCTTGATTCTTCTACCACTTTTTCCTTTTCTAGATCTGCCTCGGCGATCTTTTTCATGTCTTCTTCAAGGGTCCGGGTCATATCAGGTTTAGTGACCATCTCCGCGTGCTTTTCCATGGTTTTGATGACACTTTTCCCGGTGATAGTTGATCGGGGTACCTTTCCTTTGATGAAGTTCCTATTGTAGAGTTTCTGTATTATACCGTGTCTAGTACTTTTGGTGCCAAGACCTTTGTCTTCCATTATCTGAACTAATCTTCCTTGGGAATACCTGTTAGGAGGTTTTGTCTCTTTTTCCTCCATAGCTACGTCGGAGACTTTGACTTTTTCACCCTTCTCTACTGCGGGCATCTTCACTTCTTTTAGTTTGTAATACGGATAATATTTTCTCCAGCCGGCCTTTATCAGCTCATTACCTTTGGATTTGAACTCTTCTCCTTTTATATCAAATCTAGCTTTTCTTAGTCTCTTCACTCCATAAGGAGCTAAGGTTGCTAAAAAACGTCTCAATATCAGTTCATATACTTTCCATCTTTTTCCACTCAGATCATCTTTGGTGGCGGGTTTAATCGGATAAATTGGAGGATGATCAGTTGTCTTTTTTTTCCCTTTTGTCGCCCAGATCTTATCCTGTGATAGTAGCTCGTTTACTTCATCGGATAATTCTGAGCTTTTTAATTTCTTTAAGTGCTCTTCAAGATGCAAACTGTCAGGGTAGACAGTATTTTCTGTTCTTGGGTAGGAGATCCATCCTGCGGTATAAAGGTCTTCAGCGATGCTCATGGCCTGAGATGGACTCAATCCGATCTTATTTGCATCAGAAAGATATTTCGTTGTATTGAATGGAATCGGGGGCCAATCCTTCTTAGTTTTCTCTTCAAAGTGTAATGTTTGCGCTTCTTCGGCCTTTTCAACTGCTCGGTAAACTTTATCGGCTTTCTCTTTGTCCCATATCTTATCTTCTTCGTAAAAGGCTTTGAATTCGATATCCTTCTCCAGGATAGCAGTCAACTTCCAATATGGCTCAGGATCGAAGGATTCTATCTCATCATCTCTATCCACTATTATAGCCAGTGTTGGACTCTGGACCCTTCCTACCGAAAGGAAGTCATCTCCGTATTGGCCTGAAGCTTTAGAAAGAAAACGTGTTAGCACAGCGCCCCATGCAAGATCGACGACCTGTCTAGTGTCTGCGGATTCGGCAAGATTTATATCGAGGTCTTTCAGATCCGAAAAGGCCTCTTCAAGTTCATTTTTGGTGATAGAACTGAATCTCGCCCTCTCCATATCTACATTCTTTGTGGAACCTTCATTAGCTATCCTTGCAGCTTCTAACCCTATCAATTCGCCCTCTCTATCATAATCCGTAGCCACCACGATACGATCAACTTCCTTTCCCTTTTTCTTTAAAAGATTAGCTATCCTTTTGGCTGTCATCTTCTTTTCGGGTTCTACCCAAATCAACTCCTCTTCGTCGACCCTACTCCAATTGTTGTACTTTTTAGGATAATCGTATTGAACTATATGACCCCTAAGAGGGACGCATATATATTGCTCTCCATCTCTTTCAAATTCAAAATAGGGATGATTATAGTATGAATCCTGGGTCTGATTACCCCCTGAAAGTAGATAAGCGATACGAGAAGCGGCACTCTTCTTTTCACATATCAACAACGTAGTCATCGGATGCGGACTACTTGAGGTGAAGTATTTAATCTTTCCCATACGCTAAATCCGTGATTAGAATTCGGTTCAAGATCGATTGATTTTGATTCAAAAATGGAAAAAGACTAATAAACCGATTATTTTACTGATTTTTGAAAAAGAAGAAATAACAAATAGGATAAACTATATGTAGAAATACAAGATTAAACCTGGTGAGTAAAGGCTTATCCGAGGTAGGAGATGAGAAATTGTGTGGAAAATACCTTAAAGCTAGAAAACTTGCAAGAGAGATGGAGGAGAAAGCCAAAAAAACCGCTCAATTAAAAGAAGAAGCTAAAAAAAAGAAGGAGAAGGTAGAAGAACTTTTGAAAGCTTCTATGCAGATCGACATAGAAGTGGATGTCGAGATAGATGAATATGAAATGGAAGAAAAGATCGACGAAGCTAAAAAAGAGATCGATGGCAAGAACTTTGAAGAAGCTGAAAAAAAATTTAATGAAGTCATAGACCAGCTTCAAGAATGCAATTTTGCTAAATTCGAAAAAATCATCGAACCAGTAGAAAATTATATAGAGTTTGCCGAAAAAGATTCAAAATCTGAAGAATTAGAGGGAAAGATAGAAAGAGCTAAAGAGCTGATCGAAAAGGGAGAGATTGAAGAAGGGTTCGAGATAGCCGAAGAAACTAGCCAGGAAGTGGAAGAAACAATCGAGGAAAGAATAGGGGAAGAGTTGGAAGAGATTCAGTCATTAACAAGAACGATCGACCGATCAGGTGTCCCGATAGAGGAGATCGAGAAGATCATATCTAAAGCCGATTATGCCTACGATGCCAGCGAATATGAAAGGGCGATGTCTTTGGTAGAGGAGGCTAAAGAATCCCTAGATGAAGAATTATCGGACGATTTAGAAGATATGTTGAATTCATTTGAAAAAAGGATAGAAAAGTTCGAAAAGAAAGGAATGAATGTTTCTGAGGTCCAAGAAGATCTAGAAGAAGCGAAAAAAAGAGAGGATGAGGATGAATACCGAATAGCCCTCAAATATATCCAATCAGGAAATGAAAAATTGGATGAATTCTTTATAGATATATTGGATCAAAGTATCGAAGAACTGAAAGATGAGATTGATGAAGCTAAAGATATAGGAGCCTCTACTGAGGAGGTAGAAAAAAAGTTAGAAGAAATAAAAGAACTGAGGGAGGATCAAAGATTCCAGAAGATGAGTGGGCTCCTAGACGAAGCTTTTGAGGAGATAAGTGAAACAAAATTCAACATGGTTTTGAACACTATAGCCGATTCGCGAGATTATTTCATAAAGGCTAAAAATATAGGAGCCGATATCAAAGAGCCGATGGAACTTTTGAGCAAAGCTAGAAACTCCTTGAACGAAAGAAACTACAAAAAAGCTTTGGACTGGGCTGAAAAGGGCAGAGAAAGAGTAGAAGGGCTAGTGAAAAAATTTGAAGATTGTCAGGATGAAATAGAAGATAAGAAAACCAAGATGGATGAGTTAAAAAATATCTTGGACATCGATCTTTCAGAAGAAAGAGATACAATAGCAAAGGCAGAGTCGAAGTTGATGGGTGAAAAATACGAAGAGGCTAAATCTATCCTTGAAGAGTTCGAGGAAGTCTTCGATAAAAAAATTTATGATGAGATAATGGAGCATATCGATGAGCTAGACAAACTCATTATGACTGGTTCTGAGATTGATGTTAAGACTGAAGATACTTCTCATGAATTTAATCAAGCGGTTGAAAGTTCTAAATCTTCAAATTTCATAGAAGCTGCTCAGACGATAAGAAAGACAAAGAATAAGATGGTGGAGAGGATAGAAGATGAATTGGGGAGTATGATCCAAGATATAAGGAAAAGCCTGAATATGATAGAGGATATCGAAGAGAATCAAAGAGGGGATATCCAGGATTTATTGGGGAAAGCAGATAATAAACTATCCTCTGGAAGATATGATGAGGCCGTGAGATTGGCAAAAGAAGCAGAAGAACAGCTAGATTTGGCTCAGATCGGGAGCGCTGAAAAACATGTCCAAAAAACCATCGATCTTGTTGAGCGTCTAGAAAAGATCGATATAGAGGATGAGGAATTAGATCTTTCGTCCTATAGAGAGAGGATAGATGGAGCAAAACAAAAATTGGAGGACAAAGAACATGTCCGAGCTGTTGATGATGTAGATCAAATGAGGGAAGAGCTGAACGAAGAATTAGAAGATAAGGTGGAACAGTTGTTCGAGGGGGCAAAAAAAGAAACAGTGGTAGCAAAAAAAATCGGAGTCGATATCGAGGACTTTAGAATGAATTTGATCGAATGCAAGAAAAAGATAAAACAAAACAACCATCTAGAAGCTGCACAGATCGCCTTTGACGTTAAAGAGGGTGCTAAGGAACTCCATAAAAAAAGAAAGGAAGCCTATGATATGATTTCCGAAACTACTTCAAAGCTAAAATCGATGAAAGAGGAGGGGAAAATCGACGATATCTCAGAACTTAAAGATTCTTTGAAGACAGCTAAAGAGGATTTTGAAAACAAAGATTATTCATCAGCAAAGGAAAGAATCGAAGAGATCGACTTGAAAATATCTAGTATGAGAAAAATGGATATATTCGGTAAGAAGAAAAATGAGATATTTAACAGGATGAGGGAGTTCGAAAGTCATAAGTTTGGCATAGAGAGCTTCGATGATATAAGGCAAGAAATCGAAGAGATCGAGTCAGATGCGAAAGCTGAGGAAGCATATTCTAAAGCCTTGATGAAGTTGGAAGACTTCGGGAAGAAGATCGATGAGAAAGTTAAAGAGATCATAGAAGATCGATTAGATGATATCAGGAACACCATAAAATCAGCAGAAAAATTAGCCATGGATACCCAAGAAGTGTGGGAGCACGTGAAAGAAATCAAAAAATCTGTAGAAGAAGAAGATTATAAAGAAGGCTTAAAGATATTGGAAAAATGCTACAAAAAGTTAGAAAAACTCAAAAGCAAATACGAAAAGGCACAGGATTTTATCGAGAAAACAGAGGATGAACTTCAAGAAGCTGAAAATATAGAGGCTGACGTTGAGGAGGGGAAAGAAGCCCTAGAAAAAGCGAAAGCCGCATTCAAAGGTCATCGATGTGAAGAAGCTTTACAGAGAGCGAAAGAAGCAGAAAACAGTTTGAGAAAAGCACAAAAAGAAAAGGTCGATAATATAATTAAAAGGTTCAAAGAAAAAGTTTCATCCTTGAGAAGAGACCAAGATACTGCCCTTGCTAATAATCTTTTAAATAAAGCACAGAAAGCGAAAGAAAAAGGTTCATACAAGGAGGCCATAAAGTATTCGATGCAGAGTGAGGGTGAGCTGGAGAAGATGGAACTTCAGCAATCTGTATCGAAGAGGAGTATCTCGAAAGCAGAAGAAAAGATAAAGGAGGCAAGAGAGAAAGGACTCTTGATCAACGACCCAAAAAGAGCATTTCAGGAGGCAAAGAACTCATACCAAAGCGGCTTTTACGTTAAGGCATTCGAGAAAGCTTTAGAAGCTAGTCAAGAGTTGAGTCATTCTATCAAAGATTTTGAGTACACAAAAAGATTCTTAGAGAATATAGAAACTGCGATATCGGGATTGGAAGAAGAGGGTAGAGAAATAACTGAACTTGAAGACATCAAGGATGAGGTAGAGCAGGAATACAATAAAGGAGATTATGAAGCGGCTAAATCAAAGGTTAAAGAGGCTGAATACGTTTTTCAACAAGAAAAAGAAGCATTGGTGAACTTCATATCTGAAGCAGAAGAAAAGATCGATGAGTATGGGGCGAACGATGAATCTGATCAGAAGATAGATAGAGCTTGGACCCTTGTAGATCTAGATCAACCACTAGAGGTCATCTGTTTGATAAATAAAGCGAAACAAGTTTCTGGTTTACAGATGCTAGAAGGATATGAAAACACTATCGAAAAAGTTCAAGGGCTGGTCGAAAAGGCTAGAAAATTTGGAGCTTCTGTAGAAGTTGTAGATAAGGAGATCAAAGAGGCAAAACGAATGGAAGAAAATGAAAATTTTGAAGATGCACTCGAAAAGGCCAAGGATGCTTTAGAAAGTGTAGAAAAAGCTCTTGAGCCCTACAGCCCAAAGATAGATGTGGAAGTGTCTGAAGCCCTCGATCTATATCGATGGAATTCCACTAAAGTCAAATTGGAAAATACCGGAAACGGTTTCGCTAACGATATTGGTCTGGATATGAAAGGAGGGGAAATCGAGGGTTTCGATGTAAAAGACAAGATGAGAGCAGGAGAAGTGATCGAAATAACAGGGATGATAAAACCGATAAACGAAAACGCAAAGGTCATCGGAAAAGCTCACAGGGTGTTCGATCAAAAAGAATTGATAGACAAAACAGATATCAAAATCAAAGGTGAAGAGACCGAAGAAGAAAAGACGATATGTGAAGCATGTGAAAATGAGATCAAAGGGTCCGATAAATTAAAATCCTGTAAGGATTGTGGGACTCCGTTCCATAAAAAATGTCTGGAGGGAAAAGAGATATGCCCGATTTGCGGAGAAGGTCTGAAGACCGAGGAAAAGAAGAAAAAAAGAAGGTTGGACATGGGTCTAGGATAGATGAATATACATCATCGACATATAAAAGTCTACTTTTACACACCTGTTGTGCTCCCTGCTTAACATATACCTATAGAGAATTCGATAGTAAATTTGAGGAAATAACGGCATTGTGGTTCAATCCAAACATCCATCCATTCAAAGAATATGAAAGTAGATTTTCAGCTTTGAAAAGATATGAGGAGAAAACAGGTCACGATGTTATCTATATCGACATTTACGATCTAGAAGGTTTTTTAGAAGGAATATCGGAGATGGAATCTAGATGCAATTTCTGCATCGAGTGGAGATTCAGAAAAACAGCTGTTGAGTGTGTTAAAAGAGGATTCGACTCATTCTCCTCCACATTGATCCTATCCCCATATCAGGATCATGATCGTTTGAAAAGGTTGGGGAAAAAGGTTGCAAAGGAAGAAGGGATAGAGTTCATATATGAAGATATGAGGGATGGTTTTGAAGAGCACCATCAGTTAGCCGATGAGATGAATCTTTATAAGCAGGGCTACTGCGGCTGTATATTCAGTGAAAAAGAGAGATATCAAAAGGATTTAAAGTGATCCTTGTCTTATCCTTCTCTGTAAAAAGAACCTTCTCCTCCTCTCTCTTCGATCTTCTTTACCGCCTCTTGAGCCTGGTCTTCGAAGATCTCCTCAGCTTTCTTGTAATCCTCTGACTGTATTTCCACCCTGTATTTTGGTGCAGCTACATAATTAACTTCCACTTTTGAATCCTCTGTATCCTCAAAAGCTGAGAGGGCGTAATTGATATCATCGATGCCGTCCGGGTTCGTAGAAGATATCTCCACAAACCCATCGATACTTACGTACGGAGGAGATATATTTTCTTCAGCTACATCAATAAAATGATCGATCCAATCCCCTTCAAACCCATCTTTCGCCAATATTTCCGGGTCTAAAGAACACTTTTCGAAGGCTTTATAGAGACTTCCGTACTTATCACTCAATTCAAAAGCGAATTCTTCATAACACTCTTCCTTGTCTTTACCAAACCTTTCCGCTACGATACTTAGAAGATTATCGGCCTTCTTCTGATTCTTCCAAGCCTGTAATTTTTCTCTCTTCTGATGTTCATTCACTTGTTTCAAGGAAAGATCGATATGTCCTTTGTGTTTATCAACACGTAAAACCTTACAGACTCTTTTTTCCCCTTCCTGTATATGATCCTTGATCCTCTTCACCCATCCAGAGGATATTTCAGATATATGGACGAAACCCTCTTTTCCATCGTACTCTTCCAAAGTCAAAAAAGATCCAAAATCTTTTACAGTCTTTACATTACATATGACGAGTTCGCCTTCGCTAGGCCATTCATACTCTTCCGTTGAGGTCATGCTCCGCCCTCTTCAGGAGGTTCGATCTCTTCGATTACCTCTGCCTCGAACTTCCCTCTGCCCCCTGTCGGCTTTGCCAAAGAAGCTCCACAGACCTGACAGTCTACCTGTTTCGAGAGCCGCTTGAAGGTTACCTGTTCGTTTTCACAATCCGAGCATTTTATCTTAACAAATTTCTTTTCAGACATTTTTACACCTCGATATCGCTTCAACCTTCGAACTCGAATCGACCGGCTCGCTGACTTTTTTTCTGCCAGCTCTTTCCACACTCTGTACAGGTGTAAATCAGATAAACTCTTTTTACAGGTTTACCTGGGCCGGAGGGTTTAGACCACGGAAAACCTCCGTAGCCGGAAGTGACTCTCCTAAAACGCCTCTGACCTTTTCGTAGTTCGCTCCCGGGCCTGTTCTTTCCCTTGCTCAATTCCATCTGCGTGTGCGTGTCACAGTTAGGACAGTAATCTTTTAATTTACGTGGTTTCTTCATAGTGAAAAGTCCAAACAACGGTCCACTATTAAAACCTTACCCCATTTCCATTTGGAATTTTTGTATTAAAAACTTATATACCACATGGCCCTAACAGAGTGTTGCTAGGTCTAACCGGGGCGGTCGGCGTGCCCTTATACACCGAAATCGTCGATACGCGGGGGTGACCACTAGGGGCGGTGTAATCAGCCCACCATCGAGCCAGATCCAGACGATGAGACTTCGTCCTTCGGGATCGGAGGTGACTTGAGTGACGATCGGAGGGTCGTCCCTCTTGTCTTAGCCAGGTTAACCAGGCCAGGCCCGGAAGGGAGCAGCCGATACCTGGGCTGCCGATGCTCGAGGGATAGCGGGGTCGAGGATGGATCTGGGGTCACTTGATGGTGAGCTGAGCACCCACCCTAGTGACCTAGCACTTAACAACTCTCTTTCAGTCGTATTTTGTACAGATATAAATCCCTATAAGCGTGATCGTCCCTCCAAGAACCGTCAATCCTGGAGGGATCTCTCTAAGGATCAGAAATGCAAGAACTGATGCTCCCATGGGTTCCCCTAAAAAACTTACAGATATTATCCGGGCTTTGACATGTTTTAGACCCCAATTAAAGAAAGTATGACCAAATACAGTTGGGATAAGGGCTAAAGCGAAGAACAGCAGATATTCTCTTGCCGGGTAAACAGCGAAGGTGGTCGAGAAAGGTAAAGAGAATATTGCGAGGAAAATAGAGCTGAAGAGATAAACCACGAAGGCATAAGGAATCACGTCCATCTTCTGTCTTATCTTTCTACCTCTCAATATGTATCCCGCCATAGCTATCATGCCCAGGAGAGCCAGCATATCACCAAAGAATGCCCTACCGCTGACTCTATAATTGGAAAAAGTCATCAATACCACTCCTATCAAGGCTATGCCTATCCCGGAATAAGCTTTCAAAGAAGTCCTCTCCCCGAGATACCAACTGGATATCCAAGCGACAAGCAAGGGATGTGTACTCACCAATATCGAAGATGATGCCACGGAAGTGTGATCGAGAGAAGCTATCCAAGATGCAAAATGTATAGCCAAAAACAGTCCTGTTGTTATCAAAGTCAACCATTCTCTTTTGGTAGTCTTTTTCAGAGACTTTAGATGAGGAGGTATGAATATCCCAAGTATAGCAGCGGAGAAGAACATCCTGTAGAAAGCGACCGCTATAGGATGAGAACCGGAGAGCCTTATGAATATTGCTGCGAAGGATACCGCCACAATAGCGATCGGTATCACGGTATGAGCGGTTACCTTTTTACGATCTTTTCCTTCCAATAGATCCCTTATAGACTGCATCTGACGCTCTTCTAAAATGCTTTGTATAAATCAATCTTTCTACTAACTTCGAACGAATATTTTTAATAAGTTCATGACTATTCGATATATTGGTTAAGAAAATGAATAGGGGATTAGATGAAAAAAATATGCCTTTACACCTTGATGAAACTTTAATAGCTAGTTTAAAAAATAAAAAAGGGGTGTGTTTAGTCGACGGAGAACACTATCCTCCCGTCACCAAAGCCACGCTCCAGGCTATTGAAAAAAAAGGCGTTGATATTTCTGCACTGATATTTTTAGGAGGAACTGAAAAGATCGAAGAACCTTTAGAGGAGTTAAAATTCGAAGATCTGGATGATGACCTTAAAATTTACTCAGGGGAAAATATCCTTGAAACGATAGAAAAAGTTCTGAACGAAAAAGAAGTAGACCTGGTCATCGATCTTTCGGATGAGCCTATTGTAACTTATGAAGACAGATTCCAGATAGCTTCTTCAGCTATGGATCAGGAAACCGGCTACCTAGGCTCAGATTTTATCTTAAGGCCACCAGTACAGGAAGAAATCCTAGAAAAGCCGAGTCTATCTATAATCGGCACAGGAAAAAGGATAGGAAAAACAGGAGTGAGCGTATCTATAGCCCGGATATTGAAAAAGAAGGGTTATGATCCAGTTATAGTCTGCATGGGTCGTGGAGGACCGCAAGAGCCAGTTCTCATCGATACGAGCGATAAGAAAGTCGATGCGGATACTCTTTTGGAGTTGTCTGAAAGCGGAAAACATGCAGCCTCAGACTACCTTGAAGATGCTCTACTCGCCGACGTTCCCACCATCGGATGCAGAAGATGTGGAGGAGGTCTGTCAGGCAATCCTTTTTCTTCAAATGTGTTGAAGGGAGCTGATATGACCAACGATCTTCCTCAACGATTCGTCATAATGGAAGGTTCTGGATCTACTTTACCACCGGTGAAAACTGATTCTAGGATAGTCCTTATCGGGGCAGCACAACCATTAGATCATATCATCAAGTATTTCGGCCAGTACAGGATCAAAACTTCTGATCTGGCGGTGGTGACCATGTGTGAAGAACCTATGGCGGGGGAGGAGAAGTTAAACAAGATCAAAGAGGGAATAAAAAATATCAAGCCAGAACTCGATTACCTCCTCACGAAATTCAGGCCAGAACCATCTGAGGATATCTCAGGTCAAAAGGTGTTTGTTGCTTCTACAGCCCCTGAAACGATATTGCCAACTATTGAGACATACCTCGAAAAGAATTTTCACTGCGACGTTGTTGGTTCTACCAACAATCTATCAAATAGGAAAAAATTAAGAAGTGATCTAGAAGAGGGGATGAGATCTACTGATCTACTCCTGACTGAGATAAAAGCAGCTTCTATCGATATTGCTGGAAAGTACGCTAAAGAAAGAGGTGTGGACATAAGCTTCATGCACAATGAGACCCTTGTCATAGAGGGGACAAAAAACAGTCTAGAAGAGGCGATAATCCCTTTATGCGAGAAAACCTTAAAGAAAGGTGATAAAAGATGAGGTGCGTGATTAAAGAAGGAAAACGATATCCCTTTTCTAAAGGTATACTAGCTAGCTCTCTAGAGATAACGGGACTCTCCATCGATGAGACCTACGATATAGTAAAAGAGGTGGATAAAGACCTGAAAGATATAGATGAGATACCTTCAAAAGAGATAAAGGAAAGAGTTTGCGGGAAACTTTTAGACAGAGGACTGACTAAAGAAGAGAGATTTTACAGGGTAACAAGAAAACTTCGGTATCTGGAGAAACCACTTCTTTTAATGATAGGAGGGGGAGCAGGAGTAGGGAAATCAACACTTTCTGCTGAGCTCGGGCATCGGTTGGACATAACAAGGATAATAGGCACCGACACTGTAAGGGAGATAATGAGGACGATGGTATCCAAAGAATTAGTACCAACACTCTACGAATCTACTTTCAACACAGATAAAAAGGTGAAAGCCCCATTTGTCAAAAAACGTTTGATATACGGTTTCGATCGGCAGGTCAGCGTGGTCAGTACTGGTGTTAAAGCCGTAATAGATAGAGGTGTGAAGGAAGGCCTTAATTCGATTGTTAACGGCGTCCACGTAGTTCCAGGCTACCTTGATATGGATAACCGTGAAGATTGTTTCGTTTTCCAATATGTTCTAGAGGTCGAAGATCTAGAAGAGCACGCAAAGAGATTTGAGATGAGAGCTGAAGGAAGCCATAGAGATCCCGATAAATATATTGATAAGATGGAAAAGATAAGAGATATACAAGAATACATCATACAGCAGGGTGTAGAGAATGGAGCTAAGGTCTTGACGAATAAAAAGATGGAAAATACTATCAGGATGATAGTTGAAGATATAATAACAGAGTTGGAACCGGTGATAAAGGATGGTTGAAGAACTACCTAAATTTCATGAGATAGAAAATCCTGTACGGACATTTATGAGTAAGAGGGTCTTCGGTGTGGATTCTGAGACATCGATACAGGAAGCGGCTGAAAAGATGGTAGAGTTCAATATCAGCAGTTTAGTCGTGGTAAAAAATGATGAGATCATCGGTCTTATCACTAATGATGACCTGAAGAAAAGAGTTGTAGCGAAGGGACTAGATTCAACTACAGAAGTTGAAAAAATCATGACGAAAGAGCTTATCACAGTCGATATAGATACTTCCGTTAAAGAAGCTCTTGAGATAATGGCAGGCAAAAATATAAAACATATCCCTGTCAAGGAAGATGGAGAAATAGTGGGTATGCTTACATTCAGCGACCTTATAGATTTTGAGAAGCAGAAGCTGGAAACTCATATATCGAGGGAATGAAATGAAGATACTCCACATCTCCGATACACACATCAACGGCTCTAAACATTTCGAAGAAAATTCTCTAAGAGAGATATTAGCTGAGGTTGAAAAAGAAAGATATGATCTCATTATACATTCTGGAGACGTCACACAGGAAGGAAAGGAGAATCATTATTTAAAAGCTAAAAAGATATTTTCAGGGATTGATATCCCGATGGTTGTGATCCCAGGAAACCATGATAAAAGGAGTGGAGGGATATCGCTGTTCAAAGATCATATCGGTGACCCTAACGGGGTAAAAGAAACCGAAAGTGGCGTGGTGATATACGTGGACAGTGGTGTGCTTGATAGTGACATAGGAAGGGTGGGTATGACCAAATATAACATGATAAATAGAGCTCTAAAACTACATAATGATAAAGATATAAAAATAATCGCGATGCATCATCATACCTTGCCTATCCCGATGGCCGGCAGAGAAAGGAACGTTCTTTCTAATGCAGGTGATCTTTTGGAACTCTTTCTAAGATACGATGTAGATCTGGTCCTTTCTGGCCACAGGCACTATCCCAATGTTTATCATGTTGATGGAACAGTTTTTGTGAATGCAGGCACCGCATCAGGGAAAAAAACGAGATACGGAGATGTGAATTCCTATAATGTTATCGAGATAGACGAAGAAAAAATGAAAGTGACTACCCACCGGATCGGTGAAAACAGTGATACTGATGAAAAAAAATATTTCAGGAAAGAAAAGCGAGTATTCCATGACTTTGGAAAGAGAAAATTTAGATTGATCCATACCTCAAATTCTTTCATCTCTTCTTCTAGAAAGTTCAAAGAGAAGCATTTTTTCAATGCTTTAAATAAGATAAATTCGCTTGAGGGGGATGTATTAGTGCACTGCGGAGGGATAGTTAAAGAAGGGATCCCAAAAGATTACGACGTTGCAAGTGCCTACATGTCCAAGTTCGATGTTCCTGTGGTTTACAGTCCCGCTGGTAGAGACATAAACTACTTGGGCTATGAACTGTTTGAAGAGCATTTCGGAGAAATAGATCAAAAATTTCGTGATAAAGATATTTACCTGAGAGGTATATCTTCGGCGCAGTACGATTCACCTATCGGGATCATCGGTGAAACGGGGAGAGAAAGACTTTTCACGGAATTTAATGAAGTGGATGAATCTTTCAAAGGCATCTTCCTTCACCATAACGTACTTCCTATCCCTCACGCAAGAGAAAAAGGTTTATTGGAAGATAGTGGTGATTTTTTGAGAAGGGCAGTAGATGAAAAGGTGGACCTTATACTTACTGGAACTTCCTCTCATCCTTTTGCAGCTAGGGTAGGAGAGACCGTTGTAGTAAACGCCAATTCATTGAGCAGCGTTTACCAGAGTAGCCTTTTCGGTAACTCTTTCAACGTGATCGACGTTTATGAAAAAGTGATCGTAGTTTCGGAGATAAACAGTCTTTGGGGTGCGAGAAGGGTGCTTGGTATATGGGAAAGGAACAATGCGTAGAAAAACCCTAAATGTCTTATCTTACGCTTTATTTATGTATATATGCACGATTGGACCGAAAGATTGAGTGCAAGATTTCCTGAATATAAGGATCAGATCACTTTTTCTACCGTGATACCTCCGTCTGAACCCGAATACGGAGAGAGTGAAGAACTATCTAGGTATATAAAAGAAAAGTTAAATGAAAATGATATCAAACTCTACTCACACCAATCTAGAAGCGTTGATCGATTTTTAAATGGAGAAAACATCTGTCTTGCAACGGGTACCGCCAGCGGTAAAACATTGGCGTATGCTCTATGCTCGGCTCAGATCATGCACAATAACCCAAGATCGAATTTTTTGATCCTTTATCCCACCAAGGCGTTGACACGAGACCAGAGGGTTGAACTCGAAGAAATATTTTCTATCCTTGAGATGGACATATCTATAGGGATTTACGATGGTGACGTGAGTCCAGATGAAAAAAAGAGGGTCAGGGAAAATGCCGATATAATATTGAGCAATTTTACAGGACTCAACCTCTATCTGGCAAATCATGAACTTTGGAGTGGATTTTTTGAATACCTTTCTGGAGTGATCATAGATGAAGCTCATCACTATACAGGGCTTTTCGGGATGCACGTGGCCTGGATAATCAGGCGTTTGAGAAGGGTTGTGGATTATTATGCTGGAAAAAGCCAGTTCATACTTTCAAGCGCTACTCTAGGTAACCCTGAAGAGCATTCTAAAAACCTCGTCGGTGTGGATTTCACTGTGATAGAAAAAGATTGCAGCGGGAGGTGTGCCCGGAACCTTATATTCTGGAATCCACCGACTATCGACGAACGTGTTGGGGAAAAAAGGAGTACCCACAGAGAGAGTAGCGATCTTTTGGCACATCTTGTGAATGAAGGCCTGCAAACTCTTATGTTCGTTCCCTCCAGGAAGATGGCTGAGCTGCAGAGTTTATGGTCTTCTGAGAGGTTAAAAGAAGAGTACGGTGATCCAGGAGTTGAAGTGATTCCATATCATGCAGGCCATACTAAAAATAGTAGAAGGGAAACAGAAGAGAGATTAAAGTCAGCAGAACTAAGTGGTGTAGTCTCTACAACAGCACTTCAATTAGGAATCAATATCGGGAGCATCGATGCAACACTACTTTCGGGTTACCCAGGAAGCAGGATCGATTTCTGGCAGCAGATCGGCAGAGCCGGTAGAGATCCTAGTGGAGGTGAAAGCGTATTGTCTGTTATGGTGCCTTTTAATAGTTCTCTTGATCAGTTCATAGTGGAAAATCCTGATCATCTTTTAGAGAAAAGTATAGAAGATGCAGTGATCGATCTTTCGAACAATCAAATATTCTCTAAACACATGTTGGCTTCCGCATCTGAACTTCCTTTGAAAGAGAAGGATGTTGAATTTTTTCCTCCAAAATTTAAAGCCGCTGCGGAGATGTGGAAAAAAGAGGGGAGTATATCAGGGGACCTAAAAACAGGATACCGTCATGTAAAAGATGATATGCCCCAGCAGGATATAGATCTTTATTCAGTCGGAGATGAGAATTTCGAGGTCTTTATTAGAAAGGACAGTGAAGTAAAGAACCTTCCTGAAGTTGAGAAGAGCAGAGCTTACAGGGACCTGCATCCTGGAGCTATTTACCTATATCAGGGCGAATATTATAAAGTGGTAGATTTCGATGACGGCATGCATCCATCTATAACTCTCGAGCAAACCGATACGTCTTTTTATACTGTGACTCTTAGGAACACCGATATATTCGACGTGGAAAAAGAAGAAGAAAAATCTCTAGGAAAAGTTAAGCTCTGCAGAGGAAAAGGAAGCGTTAGTGTCAATTATTTTGCCTATAAGAAAAAAAGACTGTCTAACGACAATGTGATCGGCACTGAGAAAACTGGACTCGAACCCGTCAGATTAAATACACATCTGACTTGGATCGAGATTCCCTCTGAGGTGAAAATGAGATTGGTAGATGATGATATCGAGGATGGATTGGACAACATGGCTTATGATGGGGCTCTTCACGCATCTGAGCACGCTCTCATCAACATGATGCCAATCTTGATGTTGGTGGACAAAAAAGATGTGGGCGGTCTATCTACTCGTTCTCATCCTGGTTCAGATAGTGAAGGTGGGACGATCTTCTTATATGATGGTGTTGAAGGTGGAGTTGGTTTCGTTTACGATGCCTACCAAAGGTTCGGTGAGTTGGCAAGAAAAGCTGAAAAAAGGTTGAGGAACTGTACCTGTGAAAGCTCCAAAGGCTGTCCCGCATGTACTTTTTCAGCTAACTGCGGTAATGACAACACACCTTTGAATAAAGAGTTGGCAGCCGAACTTTTGAAAAAGATGTATTAAGAATAATAGTACTCTAATCGTTAAAAAATGTTGGAAAAAACAAGAAAAAGAAAGGGGTTTTTGATTTTGTGTTTGGTTAGCTATTTTACTCTTCGAAGGATTCGGTTTCTCTAGTCTCTTCTTTCACTGGTTCATTTCCGCCTTTTTTCATCATCACCGCGAAGACTGCTATTATCACTGCAAGTATCGCTAAGACCATTCCGACTATTCCTAGGTTTCTAGCCATATCTACATCGTCTTCAAGGTCTGAAATGTCGTCTTCGATATCTGCTATGTTTCCTTCGATGTCTTCTATTTCCGCTTCAATGTCTTCAATGTCTCCTTCGATGTCTTCTATTTCCGCTTCAATGTCTTCTATGTTTCCTTCAATACCGTCTATGTCTCCCTCAATGTCGTCTATGTTTCCTTCAATGTCATCTATGTTTCCTTCAATGTCATCTATGTTTCCTTCAATGTGGTTTATGTCTCCTTCAATGTCGTCTATCTGGGCTTGGAGATCTGACTCAACGTCATCTAATTCATCGTCTAAATCGTCTATCTGATTTTGAAGTTCTGTCTCAATGTCATCTAATTCATCAAACAAATCGTCTATCTGGGTTTGTAGACCTGTCTCAACGTCATTTAAGTCATCTCTCAAGTCATCTAGTTCATCATTCAATTCCTCTAGCTCAGGTAGATACAGTGCATAAACCGTAGCTTCTGCGACAATCTCCTCATCATCCATAGCCTGAACTGTGAATACATTTTGTCCTTCTATGAGGTCAGTCTCGTATACGAATTCTCCGTTATCATCAACAGATACAGATGCATCGTTAACGTACACATCTAGATTTGGATCGGTCTCACCATGGATTGTGAACTCTTCATCATAGGTTAGACTTTCCACACCGTCTTCTGGACTAAATATCTCTAGTTTTTCCTCTATAGTGGATACCTCAAAGACCCTAGTCTCAGTATATCTGTTCCCAGCTCCATCAGTAGCTCTGACCTGTACAACGTGAGTACCATCCTCTAATCCAATAAAGGTGTAGTCTGTATCAGTTCCGATATCGTCCCAATCACCGTAGTTTATCCGTATCTCGTAATCGATGTCTCCTAGATATTCGTGTCCTTCCCATTCTACAGTCACCGTATCCTGCTCTATTATCACATAGTCCTCTTCTGGAGAGGTTATGTCAAAGGCTTCAACAGGTGGATTCACTATGACTGATATCTTATCTGTATCAGTGTTACCCTCTTCATCGCTAACCTCGAGATATACATCGTAGGTTCCTTGGTATGGGAAGACGTAATCGACGATCTCTCCTTCAGTTGTATCATAGTATCCTTCCGCTTCACCAGAAATTCCTTCAATCGACCAGCTCCAATCTTCTACTCCGACATTATCCGTGGAACCAGATCCGTCTAGCTCATATTCGACTCCTACTCTTGTTTGATCAGATGTGCCTGCATCTGCTACCGGATCTTCAGTATCTATGGCATAGATTTCATCCCATGCTTCGGCGGAATTACCATAAGCGTCAGTTACTGTTAGAGTTATGTCATAATAGAGAGCGTACTCCAAAGGCTTCTCTATCACTGGTTCGTAGAAATAGTATGTCTCGTCGTATGGATCGACGATCTCCCATGTGTAGTTTTCGATTCCTGCGTTATCGGATGGTGGGTTATACGATTCTGTTGCATTCAGTGTTATGGTGTCGCCCTGGTAGTAATCTGGTTCCTCTTCGATGTGGAATTCGGCATGCGGTTCCACATCATCTTCTAGATGGAATGACCAACCGTATCCTTCTGGTACTGCAGCTGGGTCACTAGTATACTCTACTGCATTAGCGAACATCTGGTTCGCTTCTTCGGACCAACCCGGATCGTCGGCTTCTCCAAAGAATCCTATTCCCTTAGCTGGGAGCAGGACTTCATTCCTATCTTCACAGACGCCTACCGCTGGTCCTCCATATCCTCCACCGTAATCTTTCTCAGCGAGTATTTCTCCACTGTATTCATCGAACCATGAACCCCAGTTAGTGGTTCCGTCGAACATCAACACTTCATCTCCTTCTTCTCCAATATCTTCGAATATCGGATGATCTTCGAGTATCTCTAGATATTGTGGTGGGTTCGTACCAGTTCCTTCAGAATCATGGTATCCAGGATCATCTCTTACGTTGTGTAGCTGAGTAACTCCGTCAGAATAACCTTCTTGACTAGCGCCAACATGTGTATCTAGATAGACAACTCCTTGTCCGTCTTGTAGATTGTCTAGGAAGTCTTCAGCAGCCGCTTCAGAGTCTGCCTCTGTATACTCATACCTCTGTATAACAAATGTATCATAATTGTCTATCTCATCTATAAGCCAATCGTCCCAGTGTTCGTTATCTTCGTTCCACAATGTTTCAACGTTGTATTCGTCGTCTGGTAAGTAGTCTTCCAGTTTATACTCGATCTCATATTCTTGCCAGTTGTCCGCATCGACTACTGCAACGTCAACTTCGTCGCCCATCAATTCTTCGTCAGTCGGCTCTTCATCGATCTCGTCACCAGTTACTGGGACTTCAACATAGGCTTCAAGACCCCAAGCACCAAGACCTGACTCCTCCCAGTTCGCTGGGTCATGAGGATCTTCCCAAGTGATCCATTGTCCTTCGTCGGGATAAGAAGTATCATCTATTCCAAATGGGAAATGACCATCGCCGGGATCATCTATGTGCATTACTATCCAATACTCATCTTCCTCTATCATGACATCTTCGTCAAGTTCGAGTTCGACCCAACCTGCTCCTTCTGGGTTATATTCCTCTGTCTCTGTGAGCCATTCTCCTGGTGCTCCTCCATCATCTTCTGCTATGTAACCATAAGCCCAGTCGCCAAATTCACCAGTGTCATCGTCATAGTCATAATAAGCGACTTCTGAGATGTATCCTCCTATATCGTCTGATAGGTCCAATCTCATGGCACCGTACCAGTCAATTGGATCTGGTCCTACACCTCCGGCATTATCAGCTTCAAATCGATGGTCTGCTTCGTATAACCAGCGCCATTCTCCTTCTAATTCACCAACATGTTCAAAGTTAGCTGTTATCTCTTTATCCGAATCCATAGTGACAGTTATCTCTTCTTCAGTACCTTCATAATCACCAGTCCATTCGGTAAATTGCCATTCAGCGTCCTCAGGTATCGCTTCAAGATCCACATCAGTACCTTCAATGTAGTTGTCCTCTTCTGGATCGATCTCAACTGTTCCTTGGCCAGCAACATCGACATCTAAAGTATACATACCTGGGTTTATACTACCCATGTTGTAATCTTCGTATGTTACCATCACGTACCAGTGATTATCGTTAGCCATCCTTTCTTCTTCTAGTTCCCAAGTCGTCTCTAACCTCTGATCTTCAATGATCTCGAATGAATCGATCAGTTGATCCCAGTTTCCGTCGTAGAATTCGACTTCAATATATTGGTCGGTCGGATTGGTCACATCAACAGATAGATCTTGTTCAAGACCTGTTACCCATTCGTCATGTTCTGGTTCTGGTTCTGTAGCTTCAGGCAGTGGTAATTCATAGACCGAATCTTCATTCATCTCTCTATTACCTACTCTGTCAACTGCTCTCACAACATAATGCCACTGTTCTCCGTCATCCGCCATTCCTTCATCTACATAACTGTACTCTTCTGATCCATCGGCCTCGACTTCGGCTATAGGTTCGTCCCATGGACCGTCCTGGTCTTCAGCTCTGTAGACTTCATAATATTCAGTGTCATCGTAACCTGCACCATCATCTGGTGACGCATCCCAAGTCAACTCGTTTCCTGTAACTGCCCATGGATCTGCATCCCAATCCAGTTCTAAGTTTTCAACTTGTTCTGGAGGATCTGCGTTTATGTCTGCAGTATCATGAACGTATCTTCCTTCTGGTTCGTAGGTATGGAATTCCCATGTATCAGACTCGATGGTTGTGACTCCGTCGTAAACTTCTACATGCCATTCGAAGGTTGAATTCGTTTCTAATAAAACAAACTGTGTAGCTGCTTCTTCTCCAGACATTACTTCTTCAACAGTTTCATTACCGATCTCATAGCCGTCTTCATCGTACAGGTAGAATGTTACATCCATGTGGTAATCATTTGGATCGTTGACTGTCACATTCATCAGTGGGGAATGAGTCACATCTTCTTCACCATCATACGGGCTTGGATCAGATACTTCAGGATCTTCATGTTCATCCACGAAGACTCGTTCACTAACCTCTACGTTCTCTAGATTATCATCTTCAGGATGATCAGTTACCATCGTTAGAATGTAATCGCTCGGTTCTTCAGTTTCGGGAGTCCAGTCATCGAACTGGACCTGTTCGTCCTGACCAACACTCAAGTTTTCCACTTCTTGTTCGTCGTAGTATTCTTCTTCGGTATATTCCGTGGTTATAGTTACATCATCGATTCCCCAGTACTCATCTTCTTCGACTTCTTCTGAATAAATCTCCCAACCTATCCAGACTTCGTCTTCTTCAGAAGCCCATTGAGTTATATCGTATTCTTGTTCGCCGTGAGTTATGTTCCTGCCTATCCTTTTATAGCTATCGCCTTCATCGGTCGAGATCAAGAGTGATCTTTCGTTTTCGTCGTAATTTCCTTCAAATTCAGAGAAGAATTCCAGGATGACTCTGTGTTCACCGTCACTACAATCAGCCATCTCAGACCACAGTATATCGTGTTCGTGGTCGTCTATCGGAGTTATCTCGACCTTCTCTTCCTCTTCGTTATATTCCCAAGTATTATCGTTTCCATCCCTATCTTCGGCTTCCCAACCATTATCAAATGGATCATCTGAGAAGTCCTCATCAAGCGGGATGTCGTCAATTATCTGTTCGATGCTCATTTCGACAGGTCCTTCATCAATATCCTGGTTACCGACGTTGGTGACTGTTCCAGTAACGTTTCTCTCCTGGAAGTCAAATATCGGTTCTTCTGGTTCATCTATGGAAGTAGCTTCAAGATCATAGACGATCGGGATCACTTCAGTGAACTGCTCTAGGGTGGCTGAATCAGGATCAGTTTCATCTTCATGTTTAGCTGTAATATTGAATACATATTCACCTGCATCGGAAGGTGTCCAATCCTCGAACTCTGCATTGATCGTCTCGTCTTCATCTATAGTGACCTCTATCTCGTCAGAATAATCTTCTTCTCTTTCGCCCAATATAACGTCGTTGACGAACCAGTCATCCAGTTCGATCGTCGAGCCATGATATTCAAAGATCACCTGGGTTTCAGGACCTATATGGTCTGTTAGATTAACCTCATAATGATCGGGCGCAATGCTTCCATCAACTGGATTCTCCCACGGGGTCACATCCTGCCATGACTCATCAGGATCGGACCTAGCCTGCACTATCGCATCGAATTGGTCTGTGCTATGATCGATGTAAGAGAAGAATTCCAAAGTTAACTCATCAGCTTCGGTTGTGTCCACAGCAGGACTCTGTAGATACGAGTAATCATCGTCTCCAACATCAAACCAATAGAGATTAGCCTCTGGTGGATTACCTCCTGCTTCGTTGGAATCAGACTGAGTCCAGTCATCTGTTTCCCAACCTTCAGGTGGGAAACTACCAGAGAAATCTTCAACGAATCCTTCGACATGTTCAGCTTTAGCTTCAACCGGTACATCTTCAACCATGAAGTCGCCATAGTTAGTTATCTCGGCTTCAACGTCCTGGGTTTCTTCCCAGACTTCTGTTTCTGGAGAGATTATCTCATCTACACCTAGATTCGCTTCGGGTGCTCTGACCAATATTGTTTCCCTCACGTAATCGAGTTCATCATCTAATTCTGTGCTGACGTTTATCTCGTACTCACCGACTTCTTCTGGATCCCACTCTTCAAATTCGACCTCTTTTGTCTCCTGAGCATCTATGTCTATTGTTGTAGCGTCGTCATATTCGTCATCTAAGCTTGTAACCATTACTTCGTATATCTCCCAGCTATCAGGTGTAAATGGATCTCCTCCGTGGTCGTCAGTTTCGTAGAGGAATCCTATCTGAACGTTCTCTTCACCGTCTGCATATTCTGATATGTCATAATAGATTTCGCCAAAATCATCATCCGTAAAGTTGTCGATCTCTTCCCATGTATCTCCACCATCTGTCGTAATCGAGATTTCCCCGTAGGGGTCACCTTCAATTCCATCGTCGAAATCGTGATCGACAACGAGTTCAGTTCCTTCTGCCTCGGAAGCATCGATTTCTGGTGAGATCAACCATTCTTCTTGGACTTCTCCGTCATCATCCTCTACCCTTGCCATGCCTTCGTCGTCAAAGTAATGCTCCCAAGTTTCATCGCTCGTATCATCTATCTCCCATTCATCAGGGATTTCATCATGGAAGTCTTCATCTAGCCAGTAAAGTACTTGTTCCATCTCTACATCTACAGGAACTTCCTCTTCGTCGAATGTTCCGTAGTTTTCTATTGCGGTTGTAACGTCATGAACCTCATCGATCATCACAGTATCGCTCGGGGAAATAATCTCTGAAACTTCTACACCGTGGACATCTTCGACTATTATATCCTGCGTGGTTCCGAAACCTACTATTTCATCATCTAAGTCTTCCGTCGTGGACTCCATCAAATATTCTCCTTTTTCATCTGGGTTCCAGTCTTCGAAAACCGCAGTAGTTTCTTCACCGGCATCTACGTCTACTTCGATTTCATCTTGATATACATCTTGAACATATTCTACAGTGACCTCTTCGATACTCCAATCACAGAATGTTGAATGATCGTCGTCGTCGCTGCTGTGCCATACAAAAGCAACATGAACTTCTTCTTCACCATCTGCGTAGTCTGATATATCATACTCATACTCACCGTCAGGATCATCGTCTCCATCCCATTCTTCTATAAGATCCCATTCATCGCCACCGTCCGAACTGACCTGGACTTCGGCAGTGTATTCTGGATCGCCAAAGCTGGGGCTTAGATCATGATCGAATATCAGCGTAGTATGGGAACCATCGCTTACATCGATCTCCGGACTTATCAACCACTCTTCCTGGATTTCGTCACGGGTAACATCGATATCTGCCGAACTCGTTCCATGATGCCAAGTTTCATCGCTCGTATCATCTATCTCCCAATCGTCAGGTATCTCATCATCGAAATCCTCGTGTAGTGCGGTAACAAATTCATTTATCGTAGTCTCTACGGGTACGTCTTCGTGATCAGCATCTCCTAAATTTTCAACTAGTGTTTCAATAGCATGATCTTCTTCAGTATTCACTCTTTCAGGAGGTTCTAGTATTTCGCTCACTCCGACTACATCGTCAGGCATCTCTGTAAAGTATTCTACTGAATTTGCCAATAGGGTCCAAGCTTCGTCCGTCCAATCTGGATCGTCTGGTGGGGCAAAGTAATCTATACCCACTGCTGGGAGTAGGATCTCATTTCCATCTTCATCGATCCCTACACCTTGTCCTTCGTAGGTAGTATCGTCATTATGGTATATGACTTCAGCTAGATCGTCTCCGCTGTAATCTTCGTAATAAGAACCGTAGATGTTACTTCCGACGTACATGTCAACAACATCGTCTTCTTCACCTACTCCATCAAATATTTCATGATCTTCTTGTATATCAATCTGGACAGGCGGCCTTGTATCGAGACCTTCGGCCCAATGTTCTTCAGGGTCATCGCGCACATTATGGAGTCTTGTTACACCATCTGGATAGCCTTCGTCAGTAGCACCCTCGTCAGAGTCTAGATATATCGCTGCTTGATCATCTTCTAGTTCATCCAAGAAGTCTTCAGCTAGTGAATCGCTGCCGAACCTCCACGGTACGAACGCATCGTAGTTCTCCATCTCATCTATTAGTTCATCGGCCTCTAACGTATCAACGACATATGGTCCTACCAAGCGTTGTTCTAATTGGTAAGCGATCTCGCCTTCAAAATAGTCTATTTCATCGATCACAGCTATTTTCGGAATCTCTTCATGCGGCGTCTCTGTAAGCAAATCCTCGTTTTCACTATCCATGCCTTCTTCAAGATCATCAGGATGTCCTGGATCCGCATCCCAGTACTCTGCTTCTATCTCGCCAGCATGGTCGACTTGAAGAGTTCCTTCTTCATCTTCTTCACTTAATTGCACTTGACCCTCGAAAAATCCTAAGTTCTCTTCATCTTCTTCCAATTCTAACGTTTTAACCTCGATCTCTTCTCCATCTTCATCGTAACTTGTCACATTAACCTCGTGAGTTCCCTCTCCTTCAAGTATTATGTCGTTCAAAGTAACATTGACAAGATCTTCACCGGCATACTCGTCCTTCTCGATCTCAATCTCACCTTCTTTGTCAGGTACTTCTATATCAACAATGTCGTCAGGAACGTTCGAGGCACTCAAAGCATAATCCTGGTTCGCCTCTCCATCGTTGTTAGCGTCTTCAGGAACATTAGTTCCGTGAACTCTAACGGTATAAGAACCGCTCTCTAGTTCGTCAGGATGAATGAAAACGTTCTGAACGTTGTTCACATCATCCCAACCGTCTCCATCATAATCGAAATCATCCATGACATCTGTATTCGGATAACTGTAACCGCTATCACTAGTACCGTCACCAGTTTCATCGAAAGCATTACCTCTGTATATGTCGCCACCAGGAGATTCCACTTCAAGATCCAAATTGTTCTTCAGTGTTGGTGTCCCACCTGCACTATCGCCTTCTTGAGCGTTTTTATCTGTATAAGAAAGCGTTACCTTCAATGGTTCATCCTCATCTGCAGGATTAAACTCGTATTCTTCAACTTCTCCTGTTTCTATCAAAGTCTCCTGATCTTCCAGTTGGAATCCCATCGGTTCTTCTTTTGGATATTCTAATTTTGATAGATTCGGAACGCCCCAACCTTCATCTCTGTTTGGCACGTGCCCATCTGAAGGTATATTTCCTCCAGTATTACCTACTTCAGGGTCTAGTTCCTCTGCAGTATTAACGAGGATAGATCTGACCATGGCGGGACTCGGTTTTTCATCGTATCTTTCTTCATACCATTCTACGATGATGGTAGCAGCTCCCGCTACCAAAGGATTACCGAAAGAAGTTCCACTAGAGGCTACATAACCTCCACCTTCTAATGGTGTGTTTTGGGAGATAACATCTTCAGAAGGAGCTATAACATCAGGCTGTATCCTATTGTCTTCTGTCCATCCACGAGAACTCATTCCATACATATTTTCTGGATTTTCACGATTGAGTCCAGGATTGTATGGTTCGTTACCACCTATAGCGATGGTGTTTTTAGCGTTCGCAGGACTACCTATCTCCTGATCGTAATCTCCTCTACCTCCGTCATTACCTGCAGAGGTAGTTATCACCATCGGAACGTTTTCGTCCGTATCTCTATCAGCGTCTCTTACCGCTTGATCGAATATCTCATCAGAATCACTGTATTCTCCCATAGTTCCAGCGCCCCACGAATTCGTATGTATGTAAGCGTCAGAACGCTGAGCGGGTTCCTCTACGATCGGATAATATTCTGCAGGGATAAAGCCGCCCCCGTCGTCGAAGATCTTGGTACCGAAGAGTTCAGATTCATAGCCTAGTCCTTGTCCCATATAATACTCCATATCACCATCTTCTGTTTCATCCCAGGTCTCACCTGTTCCTCTGTAAGTATCACCAGACACAAGTCCTGTACATTGTGTTCCATGACCCATTCCATCGGCCCAATCATCTTCTTGTTCAAATCCGTAACCATCGACAACTCTACCTGTAAAATCTTCAACACCTGCATCACCGACTGATCCATCTCCTATTCCTGAGTCAGCCACAGCGACAGTTACTCCTTCTCCACTGTAACCTAACTGATTGATGTAAGCTCCGTAATCACCGTGTTTTCTGTACGGCTCTTGCGGATCTCCTTCTCTCGGTGGAGGTGTCAGATCGTCTCGACGATCATATTCATCGTCCATGAACCATTGTCCACCACCGATCAGCTGGATATCCATCTCCGCATGAAGTTCTGGCTCCACATAAGGTGCGATGTAATAAACATCGTTCTCCAAGGCTAAATCTTCAACATCGTCCATAGATTCTATGTCGACAGTCACTCTAGAGCCATCTTCTCTAAGATCTTCTACACCCAAAACATCGGCTTCGGCTTCGATCATATTCAACGTAGAAGCATCAAATCCTGGCCTCAACCTTATGTTCAAAGGCATCTCCTTGTCAAGAGCCTCGTCTATCTCGCTGTGCATCTTGAATTCTGGTTGGTAGATACCGACCCAATCAACAAAATCAAAGTCCTCGACTTCTTCAGCCTGTTCGGGCGTCATTATAACTTCGTACGCATAGTTCGGCTGGTAATTGAACACATTTACTCCGATATCTTCTATTTGCTCTCGCCATTCAGGATTTATCGGACCCATCATATCTACGATATAAAGTCCCTCAGTTTCTGAATCGTATCCCTCTATTTTCAACTCAGAGTTCAATTCTGGAAAACCTTCATTGGTATCAAACGTGTGACCTTTCACACTAATCTCATTTCTGTTCTCTAGAATCTGGGCATCTAACTCAGATTCTAGTTCCCGAGCTGTTCTTTCATCCGTCCTCATCAATACGTTTCGTCCGTAATGATCTAAAATTTCGCCTTCAAGGCTCAAATCTTCAACCATTTCAGGACTATCCGTATCGATTAGGACCACCGTTTCTACATCTTCGATAGTTTCAAACAAACCTGTTCCATCTTGCTCAGCATCTCCAAAAACCATCATCCCAGGGACGACGGTTCCTACCACTAGTACAAAGGCTATCACTAAAACAGATATTCCTCTTCTTGCTTTTCCTTCCATACTTAATACCTCTACCACTAGCACTGTCTACATTCATCTTTAGAGGATTAATAAATCTCACTACGACATGTCGACGATTCGAGGGGAAAAAGGATATAAGAGCTTTTGCTATAGAGATATATCACATGTATTTACACCGAATTATAGTAATTTATTTTCATAACGGGAGTAACTTCTTTATAACCCTTAAACCTACTTGTATCTAAATGAAGTTAAATACAGGTAGGTCTAGAATTTTGGTCCATCTTTGGGCACAAAAGAAATCTATTGGGTATGATGAACATAAGGAGGTTCCTTTTAGTTTATGCCAGAAAGGTATTTCTGAGTCTGTAGATCTCTCAAGAAATCGAACTAGTGAGATCATAAGGGATCTGGTCGAAAAGGGTTTAGTTGAAGAGTCAGTACGACGGGTTGTAGGATTGAAAAGGCGTAGAAAGGTCTATTCTTTAACGGAAAAGGGGATGAAAAGAGCTAAAGAGATACGAGATGAATTAAAAGATAGAGAAGTGAAAGTCAAGACGGATTCCTCGACATATGAGGTTAAATTAGAAGAGATCGATTCTTATCTAGATTCTAGAGAACCTTTTTTGGTAGCGTTAAATAATCTAGACGAGAAAGACACGCTCGACCTTACTGAGCCTGAAAAAAAGAAGGAAGATGTTTTTGTGGGAAGAGAAGAAGAGATAGCAAGCCTTTCAAGTGGATTAGAAAAAGCAAAAAACGGCGAGGCTTCAGTTTATATGATAAGGGGGAAAGCCGGTATAGGTAAGACTAGACTAGTAAATGAATTCAAAAACCATGCCCTTTCTAACGGATTTGATTTCATAGCTGGAAAAGGCTATTACTACAGTTCAGAACCTTACCTTCCTTTCAAAGAAGCATTTAAGAAATTTCAGGACGAGGAAAACGTCGACTACCCTCTTGAATTTCCAGAAGGTTCGAGTAAAACAAATAAGATTCCATCTGAAAAAGAATTACAAGATAAAAACTACAGCGATGTTATATTCTCCGAGACAATAAAAAATATAAAAAAAATAGTAAAGAAAAGACCATTATTGATATTCATTGATGATCTTCAATGGGTCGATAAAGCATCTCTTATTCTATTCCATTATATAGCTGATAAATTGAACGATCAAAAGATGATGTTGATCGGGTCGTATCGTCCTGAGGATGTTGTAGAAAATGATTTTCTCAGAGAGATACTACAGAGAATGAACAGGGAAGACCTTTACGATGAGATTTCCCTTGAACCGCTCACATGGGAAGATACTCGAGAAATAATAAAAAGTTTGATCGGGAAGTACGTGATACCAGAAGATTTTGCGAAAATAATACACGAAACTTCGGAAGGCAATCCTCTATTTTCCAAAGAACTCGTAAAACAGATGCTCGATGACGGTACTTTAGATCCAAAAAACAAAGTCTTCCCCTCGAAAAAGAATGGTTTTGAATTACCGAAAGTCATTGACGAGATAATAGAAAGAAGGATAAAGAGATTGAATAAGGAGAACCTAAAAGTACTGCAGATCGGGAGTATTATAGGTGAGGATATTCCCTTTGCTTTACTCCACAAAGTCAGTGATCTTGAGTCCTTTGAACTATTAGAATACACTGATATACTGACGGGGTCTGGAATTTGGGATTATGATGCCGAGGATGATCTATTTCATTTCGCTCACGGTCTTATTTACCTTTCCATATATCAATCCATTCCCAAGCATATCAAAAAAATTCTTCACGGAGAAGTGGCTGAAGCCATGGAAAAGATCTTCGAGGATGATCTAAAAAGTCACTATCATGAGATCGGTAAGCATTACAAGGTCTCAAGTAATTATTCTAAGGCTATGCAATATTTTGAAAAGGCAGGTGAGAATGCTAGAAATTTGTACGCCTATCAGGACGCCATAGAGATTTTCGAAAAGGCCTTTGATTTAGCTGAAAAAACGAATTCGCATGAAAAAATTGGGAAGATATCATTAAAGCTAGGGGATCTTTATAGCATTATTGGAAAGTATGAAAAGAGTTTAGATTATTATGAAATGGTTCCCTTGGATGAGTTAGAAACCGATCAGGAGGCTCGTAAATTTTACAGGAAGAAAGCTAAATTATTCGATAGGATGGGTCGGTTGAAGGAAGCGATAAAATTAACAGATAAAGGCCTTGAAATAGGTAACGAAGAAAATATGGAGACCGCTAAACTTTTAAATCGAAAAGGTTGGGCTCAAATGAGAATCGGTTACCATTCTTCAGCAAAAGAAAACTTTTTGAAGGCTTTGAAAATCAGCAAAAACCAAGGAGAGGAAAATGAATTTGGAGACATGTATCATGCCCTCGGTTCGATCTATATCCATGATGCAGAATATGATGAAGCTTTGAAATATTTGAAAAAGGGTTTAGAGGTAAGAGATAAGAATGATGATAAAGAGGGTAAAGCCTCCTCACTCGCTAACATAGGGAACGTATACTTAAAAAAGGGTGAGATCTATAAAGCCTTGGATAAATTCAATCAGAGCCTAGAAATTTTAAGAGAAATTGGGAAAAAAGACCAACTATTCAAAATCCTTACTAATATTGGAAACGCCAGGCTTAAAAAAGGAGAACTGGAAAAAGCATATGAATGCTATAAAGAATCTCAGGAGATAATTGAAGAGCTTGATGATGTCAGAGGCTTAAACATTTCACTAACCAATTTAGGAAATTATCATATATTAAAAGGAGATTTTGATAAAGCTCTTGAATATCATAAAAAGAGTCTTGAGATGAGTCAAGAGAAAGACCTTAAAAATGGGATCGCATTAGGGCATAATAATCTGGGTATAATTTATACTCATAAAGAAGATTATGATAATGCAAAAAGTAATTTCTTCAAAAGTATAGAAATTTGCGAGGAAACAGAAAACTATCATCTCCTTGTCCATCCACTAGTTGGATTAGCTCATATATTCAATCATGAGAAAAAATTCGAAAAAGCGTTGGAGAAAGCAGAAAGAGCTCTTGAAATTTCAAAAAACATCGGAGCCAAGATAGAAGAAGGTATAAGTAATAAAGCTCTGGGGATCGTTCACCGGGATATTGGAAACTTTGATGAGGCAAAAATTAGGTTTGAGAAAGGAAAGGAGATGCTTTCCGAATCGGGAGAAAGTAAAGAAATGGGTAAGCTACTTTTCGAAGAAGCACTATTAGCAAAGAAAATAGACGATGGAAAAAAACACGATGAACTTTTGAAGAAAGCTAAATCCTTGTTTGAAGAGCGGGATATGAAATATTGGATAGAGAAATGTGAAAAAGAAATTGAAAGTTAAATTTTTATTTTATAGAAAATTTCTCAAATCTAAAATTTTCTTTCAAATTACTTGGATAAAACAAGAAAAAGAAAGGGGTTTTTGATTGTGTGTTTGGTTAGCTATTTTACTCTTCGAAAGTAACAGTTTCGTCTTTCTCTTCGAACATCTCTTCTTCCTCTGGTTCACTTTTATCCTGTTTTTTCATTACCACCGTAAAGATCGCTATTATCACTGCAAGTATCGCCAAGATCATTCCGACTATTCCTAGGTTTCTTGCCATATCTACATCGTCTTCAAGGTCTGAAATGTCGTCTTCGATATCTGCTATGTCGTCCTCTAGTCCAGCTATATCGTTTTCGATATCTGCTATGTCATCCTCTAGTCCAGCTATGTCATCCTCTAGTCCAGCTATGTCATCCTCTAGTCCAGCTATGTCATCCTCTAGTCCAGCTATGTCATCCTCTAGTCCAGCTATGTCGTCTTTTATGTCCTCTATATCTCCTTCGAGAGCATCTAGCTCGTCCCACAAGTCATCTACCTGGCCTTGTAGATCGTCTTCGAGAGCATCTAGCTCGTCCCACAAGTCATCTACCTGGCCTTGTAGATCGTCTTCGAGAGCATCTAGCTCGTCCCACAAGTCATCTATCTGGCCTTGTAGATCGTCTTCGAGAGCATCTAGCTCGTTCCACAAGTCATCTATCTGTGTATATAAATCCTCTATATCGCCTCTCAGATCATCTATCTCTGGTATGTAGGATGCAGTAAGCTCTTTGACTACCTCATTGCCGGCCTCGTCTTCAGCGACTATCTCGATGTAGTTATCGCCTTCTTCTAGTGTCACTGTTTCCTCGAAGCCGAACTCTTCGTCCAGTTCAACTGGCTCATCATTTATCCAAACTGTTACTCCCTCTTCTGTCTCTCCGTATATAATAGCTTCATCAGTCTCGACATCGTTTTGTAGATCTATGTTAAGCATCGGAACTGTGTTGTCGACTTCGAATGTGACTTCGAATTCATTGGTATTACCTTCCTCATCCTCTACTTCCATGTGATAAGTGTGACTTTGTTCAGCCAAGACCACTGGTAGTTCAAATTCGACTTCCGGTTCTCCTATGTCTATATATCCGTCTTCCCACCAACCGTCTAAACTCAGATGGGCCGAATATAGGTTCTCAACAGGATGTTCTTCTGCAATCTCTCCAGATATGACCAGTGAATCTCCTTGTACCACGTCGCCTTCTTCTGGATCTAAGATCATTTCGACTGGAACTTCTTGAGGCTCAAAAGTCAGTACAACTCCTGTTTCTTCATGATCTTCCCACTGTGTGACAGCTTTGAACTCATAAGTTGCACCTGTTTCTAAACCTTCTAGAGTCTCCTCAAATTCACCAACATCTTCCATCACCTGTTCTTCAGTTTCGTTCCATTCATCACCCGGGAACCTGAATCTAAAGAATACATCTACTTCGGTTACATTCTCTGGCATGCTCAAAAGTTCACCATTTAGTGAGGCTTTTTCCTCGCTAATTATAGTGGAGGGCTCTGTAGATACAATAGAAGTGCTTAATTCAGCAGAGAACTCTTGATAAGGTTCATGCCCTGATATCTGATGACTCTGGAGAGCGATCATGTAAGTTCCAGATTCCAGCATATCTCTCTCCAAGGCAACGTATCCCTCACTTCCTAGATCCGTGTAGTCAATAGTTTCTAGGGTATTAACGCCATATCGATCTATCATGTCCCAATCATTGGTCACGATGCTAAACGGATCTTCCTCATAAGGTTCTCCAAGTTCTAGCAGATCATGTTCCGCTCCACCGAGTAGGAAAGCTGTCATATCACTCATCGGATCGTCCCATTCGAGCTCTAATTTTACATCGCTATCTACGATGTCTTCCGTCAAGTGGAACGTGTAGAATCTCCAGTCTCCATTCAAGCCGCCTTCCCAGCTTCCGTACAATCTGTCGTTCCTGTATATACCGAAGTCCTCTTCAGCATCGCCGTCTCCGGCTCCGAAGTGCATCGGTTCTGCCAGATCTGTGTGTTCGCCAACGGTTATCGTGATGGGTATCTGCATCGTTCTATCATTCGTAGTGTCTTCTAACATCATCTTTCCGCTGTAGATTCCTTTAGGGGCCTCCTCGGGTACTTCGGCGGTGATATTATACTCTAATGAATCTTCAACTGGTATGCTTCCTTCTGGTTCATCGATCTCTATCCAATCCCATTCTACCTGGTTGTACATCTCTATATTCAAAGTGAAATTGAATGACTCAGGTATGGGATTTTCTTCAGTAGCTAATAGATTATCGATCTGTAATATAATACCATCTTCAGCTCTCTCTAACGCATCATGTATGGTGAAATAATCACTCGTAAGCTCTTCTCCCACAGCCGCTAAAGTAGCGAATGTGTAGCCGATCCTGTTTCTCTCTTCCCAACCATCGTAAGAACTGTTATCGTTAACGTCTTCCCAGTTATAGATTTGTGCGATAGCATAATCCCATTGATCTTGCTCTTCAAGTGGTGTGTGTGTGCCGAACCTCAAAAGATCCGCTTCTTCTGGATCGTCAAGTTCTACCAACAAGTCGCTGATATTCCAGTTCTCATTATCTTCGTCGTATTCCAGCTCATAAACACCTGTTTCGTTGATCATGACCTGTGGTTCTATTGGTCCGGTACCACTGTTTAGCTCGACGGATGCGTTATCTTCTTGTTCCATTCTGTAAGGGGTCATCTCGTAATCTATATCTTCATCGTGCCAATTGTGCAAGGTCATCTCGTCCGTCACTTCTTCACCGGGCTCCATCATGTTCACGTGATGCTCGACATGTTCACCCATCTCTGGGTTCGTACCGGGTCTCCACTGGAACTCTTCAGAATAGAGACCGCCCTGAGCTATCTGTACAGAATCATATGCATTGGCGTCGCCAGGACCCTGCAGATTAGGAGTGTTGTTTATGTCGTCGGCTCCCTGCATAACTATGTTCTTCAATGTTTCAGCTGTAGGAGCTTCACCATGTGCGTCCTCATAAGCCTCGTAAACTAAAGCGGCGATACCGGCAGCGTTCGGCGCCGAAAGGCTAGTTCCGGACCAAAGTGTCCAGGAATTGTTGCCTTGGAAATCTCCGATATTTTCAAGCTGTTGATTGAGTGGATCTCCACCGTATCCGAACTGCCCATTGGTCATTATGTCCGGACCGTGTGAACCTTTAGAATGCGGACCTGTACTTGTCATGCCAGTAACATCACCATACCATGGATTTGGACCGCCATCGTCCATTCTCCACGGATCGACTCTATACATCTGATTTCCGGTCGCGCCGACAGAAAGTACGCCTTGAGCACCTGAAGGCGCGCTAACAGTTCCGAATCCACTACCTGAATTACCCTGAGAGTTTATGAACAGTGTGTTTTCAGTGTATTGAGTACCGACATAGTCGAACAACCTTTCGTAGAAGTTGAAGCCACCGTGATTCTCATCGATGGTCCGTCCGAAGCTGCTGGAAGCGATATCAGCGGAATCGCAGGTTATCTCTACATCACCTGTGTAGCCTTCAGCAGTGAAGAACAGAGACGAATATGTTGTAGGTACTGCGTACTGATCTATACTCAATGGATTTTCGGGTGGCAGATAATCAAAGAACCTGCCCATCGGGATTATGGTCGCGTTCGGAGCCATACCTCTCGGAAGGCCTTCTCCTGGTTCACCTGGTGGATATGGACTTTCTCCAGGCACTAAAATATCTTCTTCAGGAACGCCCGTAACGGCTTGACCAGCTACGGCTGATGCGGTCCAAGTTCCGTGAGCACCCATAGAGCCGAACTCGTTGAAGTCGCCCATGAGAGCCACCATGTCGCCGTCTTCGGGTGTGGTGTAGAAATCTTCACCTACTACAGCTTCCCATGCATCTTCTACATCAGGATCCATTTCTCCAATAGTTCCTGGCGGATATCCCATGTAGAGATTGATGATCTTGTTCATCGTATCTCTGAAGTGATCCATGTAGGGTATAGCTCTCTCGCCGTCAGACACGAAGTAAACCATACCACCTGAGATGTCAGCGATGTCGTCTCCAGTCACATCTTTGGTGATCATTTCGGATTCCGGATCTTCTCCGTCTATCCATGCTCCAGTTTCCTCAACGAATTCTTTATCATTCTCAAGGTCCACATATACATTCGTCCAATCGCCATCATCGTTCTGTGTCAAAAGGACTGCTGGTCTCTCTTCGTACCATATGTGAAGTTTCTCGTCGGGATGATCACCGAATCTTACTTCTTCCTCGGCTTCAGCGACCTCAGTGACGTTGTAAGTTTCGTCTCCGTAATCGGCCCATATATATCCCTCATACTCATAGGTCTCCGTCTCGTAGCTAGTATCAACATACCAGCTGTTATCTTCAAAATCAGGCATGACTTCGTAATCTTGACTTATCTCCCCATCGAATGCATAGTCAGCCATAGAGACCGGATCAAAGGCTATCGGATGACCGTCATAGGCTTCATACTCATCAGGCATCGTATCCTCGTCATACTCGAATACAGCGTGGGTCCCGATCAGATCAGGGTGCGCCATGTCGAATCCGGTATCCATGAGAGATACAGTTACGTTTTCTCCCGTTATGCCCATGTCATGGACCGGCTCAACTTGATGCTGGTCTATGGTGTGGGGATCGGTTAACAAGTCCTCCGATGAGGATAATCCTTCTCTAGATACTTCAGAGCCCGATAATATCTCTGTCAGTTCAGGGTCTAGAACGTCCGGTCTATCCACTGGGTCAGTAGGATCTCTCTCCTCAATATTCTCTAGAACTTCTTCCAAAAGCGCTGGATCACTTTCCGTTTCCTCTTCTGAGAGTGCGGTTTCTGTATCCTGCGCGTGAACTCCAGTTACTCCCGCCGTTAGAACGGAAAAAATCAACAGTGCCGCTATAACAGTAGAAATCACTATACTTCTTTTTCTATTCTTTTTAACATTCATTTTTCTCCTCCGTTCGGGATCTTAGGCGAAAACCTTTGATCCCTTAAAATCAAATTAGCTTATTATTATATATGTTTTACGGGAATATGGACTTCATTCGAAATAAGACGATTTGAAACCAAGATCGACTGATTAGATTATTGAACGTGACTTTTTTCCTTAAAATGATTGAGTTGTTAAACAAATTAAAAAAAGAAAAAAAACAAGAAAAAGAAAGAGGTTTTTGATTGTTTATGTGTTTACTTGGCTGTTTTACTCCTCGAAAAAATCAGTCTCTTCAGATTCCCCTACCATCTCTTCTTCTACTGGTTCACTTCCGCCTTTCTTCTGCATCACTGCGAAGACCGCTATTATCACCGCTAGTATCGCCAGAACTATACCGACTATTCCCAGGTTTCTAGCCATGTCGATGTCGTCCTCCTGATCTTCTTCTACGTCTTCCTGGTCTTCCTTGAACTCTTCTAAGTCATTCCTTAACTCATCGATGTCATCTTCGAGCGCCGTTATATCGTCCTCTATATCAGCTATGTCATCTTCGATCTCTGCTATGTCGGCCTCTATGTCATCTATGTCTACTTCAAGTTCGTCTATTTGACTTTGTAGATCTTCTTCTACCTCTTCAAGATCATCACTTAGTTCGTCTATCCATCCATCGAGATCATCTATTTGACCTTGGAGATCTTCTTCTAAATAATCAAGATCATCTCTCAGATCGCCTATGTCTTCTTCAATAGCATCTATATCTGTCTCAATGGTCTCAATTGAATTCCAAATCTCAGGTATCTCGGGCAAGTATAGTGCAGACACTGTAGTTTGCCTATGATTTCCTGCTCCATCCTCTGCAATCACTTCGATCACGTTTTGTCCTTCAACAAGCATCAATGTATATGAGAAATCTCCTTCCTCGTCGACATCGACCATTTCACCGTCAATCCATAGTTCAGCTTCAGGATGTGTCGTTCCTTCGATCATCAGTTCTTCTTCGTAAGTTAGCTCTTCAATTCCATCTTCTGGAGAGGTGAATTCGATGTCTGGCGGTGTAGTATCTATGGTGAGGTCCACCATCTCTACATGTTCGTTACCTGCATAATCTGTTGCCCTTACATAGGCGGTATTCTCACCGTCGGGGACACCATTGAACGTATGGGTTTGAGGTTCTACCTCTTCGTCTTCAGTATGGGCAGCAACGACTCTATCGTCTTCAGCACCGCTGTAAACCACTCCTTCAGAGGCATGGATGTCTCTCACGAAGTGTTCGTGATGCTCGTGAGACCACAACATTTCACCATCTTCTGCATCGGCGGCTAGCACTCTCTCATCATCTCCACCGCTGAAAACCATACCCTCACATTCAGAAAGGGCATAGATTATAGCGTCTTCGTGATGTGTGTGACTCCAGTCTTCTTCACCGTCTTCAACGGATGCCGCTACAACTTCACCGTCATTGCCAGCGCTGTAAACCAGCTCTTCAGAAGCATGGACCGCATATATCGGACCGACATGATGCTCGTGCTCCCAGATCATATCTCCATCCTCAGCATCAGCCGCGATCACGGTATTTCCTTGGCCTACTGAACCGCTGTAAACGACTCCATCGTGAGCATCAACATCGAACACAGCTTCTCCATGGTGGTCGTGTCTCCAGATTTCTTCACCGTCATCTAAATCAGCTGCTATGACATTTCCACCAAGGCCTCCGCTTACTATCATATCATCGACTACTGTCAAAGAGTAAACTCCCATATCGTGATGGTCATGTGTCCATAATTCTTCGCCTGTATCAGCATCTGCTGCTATAACCGAACCATCAAAACAACCACTGTAGACGACTCCATCATGTTCCACTATTCCATATACAGCGTTTGTGTGCTCATAATGGCTCCAAAGAACTTCTCCTGTTGCTGTGTCATAAGCGATCACTTCACCAGGTTCACCTAATCCTATATCTGCACCGCTGTATATCACTCCATCCGACTCGTAAACTGCTTCTACTTTTCCATCGTGTTCACTATGTTCCCATATCATTTCACCGGCCTGAGCAGGTGGTTCCGGAGCATCATAGTCTATCCATCCAGTGTCTTCTAAACGCACCTCTATCTTCTCAGCTTCACCTAGTACGTTCCAAGCAACTTCAACACTGTCTTCAGCGATCTCTTCTCCTTCAGCTGGGCTCACTATATCTAACTCAGGAGCAATAGTATCCACTGTAAACATAGCTTCCTCGGTTCCTTGATTACCTGCTTCGTCTGTCGCCCTTACCTGAACAGAATGTTCACCATCTGGGAGGTCAGTCAATTCATACCATGTTCTATGACCAACTTGTATCCAGTCATCCTCAATCGGTGACCATACCTCATAGTATTCTATCGAGGTCGTTTCCTCGTAACCTATCCATTGCACTGTAACCTCGCCTTCGTCGAAGTATTCTCCATCTTCAGGATTTGCTATTAATATCTCAGGAGGAACGGTATCAACTATGAATGTGACTGAGTCTATAGCCTCATTACCTGCATTATCAACTGCCTTGACCTCCACTGTATGTTCGCCTTCACCTAATTCTTCAAATTCAAAGCTGGTATCATCTCCAACGTCCATCCATTCCTGTTCTTCTAGACACCAGACTTCGAAATGAGATAGTCCTGAGTACTCGTCTTCACCAAACCATTCAACTGTCACATTTGAAGTATCTAACACTGCATCCTCCTCAGGATAGGTTATCTCTATCGTTGGAGGTTCTTCATCTTCGATGATCTCAAAAGTTTCACTGGTATCTTCATCATAGTAACTTATTACATCCACGACTTCAGCCCTTATCATAGCCTCATCTGTAGGATGATCAGGAACTTTCCATGTATATTCACCCGTATCCTCAAGACCTTCCGCTATAGTATTCCAGCTGTCACCACCGTCAACGCTGTATTCAAGGTTTACATAGTCGATGTCTTCATCTCCTTCAATAGTGTTCCAATCAAGGTCCTGTTCTGAATAATGGAACCATTCTTCCCCTCCTTCAGGAGTGGTAATTTCTATCTCAGGAGATTCAACATCTGGATCACCAGGTTCATATTTCGAATTCTCGTTGTCCTCTTCCTGTCCATAATTATCAACAGCTCTTACCAAGTACCAATAGAACGGTTCACCTGCAGCATCCTCGTCGATATACTCGTATTCCGTTACATCTTCGTCTGCCTCTACAGTAGCTATCGGATCATCCCAAGGACCACCTTCATCTTCAGATCTGTATACATTGTATTCGTCTATCCTGTATTCATCGGGGCTCTCTACCCATGTTATCTTGTTGTGATCTTCTTCGTGCTCATGTACACGTACTCTTTGTGGAGGCTCTACCATAGGTGGTAAAGGTTCTTGGGCCGCATCTTCGTTCTGCTCTTCCATCTCATTCAATGCTACCGCTCGGACCACATACCACAAGCGAGTGTCGTTTTGAGCGGGACCCATATCAGGATCTAGGTACCAATAATCTTCTGAGCCATCCGCTGGAACAGTATCTATGAGTGCTTCTTCATCCCATGGACCTGTTTCCTCGTCAGCTCTGTATATGTTGTAATGTGTTACTTGTTCAGGAGCGTCCGCAGGATCATCAGGGCTCGCATCCCACGATAGTACATTGTGATCTAAACCATCCTCGTCCACCTGTTCAACATTGACCTCTAACGCCCAGCTATCATCGAATCCTAGTCCTATCAACTCGTCCCAGGTCTCACCGTCCATGCTTATATATCCTGCATCCTCGAGATAACCTTCTACTGTGCCGGTAGGTTGGAATCCATCACCGATATCTTCGACCTCTAGAACTACCCAATAATAGCCAGAATCTATACTGACGGGTTCCATGAGAGGTATTTCGTTCCATTCTTGTTCATCGAACTCAGTCATGGTTTCAGTTTGACCGAGCATCTCACCCGGAGAGTCACCTGTATCTTCATGTATCGTACCTGTGATCGACTCCGCATCATCCCATTGGTAATACGCTATATCCTCAACTTGTCCTCTAGGCAATTCTATCCTCATCGCAGTCCAGTATTCCCCAGGTCCGGTCAAACCGATAGCATTATCGGCCTCAGGCCTATGGTCATCATCGTACATCCAGTGCCATTCTTCCTCTAAACTACCGTGTTCTACTTCCAGGTTCTCCGGCTGTTGAGGAGGCTGCCCTACTATCTCGAACTCTTCGCTCGTGTTTTCATGGAATCTACCATATTCGTCTACAACTCTCGCCTGTATCATAGCTTCATCACTGGGCCAATTCGCTACTTCCCACTCATATTCGCCGTCATCTTCAAGTATGTTGTCGATCTCGGTCCAAGTTTCTCCTCCATCTGTACTGTAACTCAAATGATCGATGTAATCTATCTCTACTGGTTCATCGTTCTCTTCGGCTTCTTCTGTTGTCCACATTATGTCCTCCAGATCATAAGCGTCCCAAACTGAGTCAGCATCAGGTTGATCTATGGTGATCTCAGGAGTCTCAACATCTGGATCACCGGGCTCCTGCTTCGCTTCTTCGTTCTCCTCTTCTAATTCATTGATCCCAACAGACCTTACCACATACCAGTAGTATGGCTCTTCTGCAGCATCTAGATCGATGTATTCGTACTTTTCAGAACCGTCAGCTTCTACACTGCCTATAGGTTCGTCCCATGGACCTTCCATATCTTCGGCTCTGTAAACATTATAATGACTGACCTCGCCTACATCTTCGCTGGGGCTAGCATACCATCTAAGTTGATTGTTCACGGGTTCATCCCGCTCTATCTCAACTGTCATCTCGATGTCATCGATGCGCCAGCCTCCGTCCCATTCGTCCCAGTCATGGGTAGAAGCTATCCAAGCTATATTAACCGTTTCTCCGGCGTATTCATCTAGATCGACTGTCACTTCTTCCCAGTCTTCAGATCCCCACCAAGCCGGGAGACCTTCCATTGGATTATCAAAACCTTCATTGAGTTCTCCATCGTAACCGGGTTCTGGATCATCGATGAGTCCAAATTCCTCTCCATCGGTAGAGATCAACAAAGTGCCTCCATCCCATTCTGGCTCCATATCTCGCCAGTGCTGGAATGAGAATTCCGCACTCTCGGCTTCAGTCAAGTCGATCGTCGGAGAGACCAACCAACTATCATCACCGACCTGTTCGTAAGTCTCGTTTCCCCAGTCCCAGGACTGTTCACCTACTGCAGCACCGTGATCTCTTATATCCCATTCGTTCACTTCATCCATGGTCATGTATCCTTTATCTTCGGAAACGTTGTCTTCAAATATCGTATCGAACTCAGTATAATGATCTTCAACTAACAGGCTCTCCGGAGGCTCAGGCGGCACTCCTTCGATAGTAAATTCATCTGAAACAGCTTCTCCGTAACCTCCTTCTTCGTCTATCACTCTGATACGTATCTGAGCTTCGTCGACTTCAGGTTCTGTAGGATTTATAACGTCCCAGGTGTAGGTACCCTCATCTTCTTCTAATGTAGCTATGTTATTCCATATCTGACCTCCGTCCGTGGTATACCATAGGACCGCTTTATCTATATCATAATCACCTGGAGTGGAATCCCAAATGATATCCTCTTCTGTATGACCGACCCACACAGTATCTTCTTCGGGTTCTTCTACCTCTACCGTAGGTGGATCATGTATCATCTCTGCTTCTTCAGCATTGTGAACTGCTAAAGCATAATCTTGACTTGTCTCTCCTATATTTACTGCATCTGCTACGATGTTCGCCCCGGTCACTCTGACAGAGTAATTTCCAGCAACTAAATCCTCAGGCGGGATATACACGTTCTGTACATTGTTGGTGTCGTCCCAACCGTCGCCCTTTCTATCGAAAACTTCCATAGTGTCCTCATTCGGCTGAGTCCAACCTTCTTCGAACGCGTTTCCTTGATAGACTTCTCCTTCCGGTGATACGACCTCTAGATTCAGATCGTTCATCAGAGTAGGATCGTCGAAAGCGTCAGGTGGAGCTGCCTCATCGGCCCACCCAAGAGTTACCTTCATCGGCTCTTCAGGATCTTCATGTTCCACTGTATATTCGTGATATTCCCCACTGTCGGTCAGTTCTTCTTCCTGATCCACTGTGTAGAAGGGGAGTTGATCCTCTTTTGGATATTCGAGCTTGGAGATGTCTACCATACCCCAACCTTCGTCTCTATTAGGGATCGGGCCTTCAGTATTGCCTATCTCTTCAGACAATGGTTCTGCGGTATTGATCAAAAGAGACCTTACCATCGCGGGACTCGGTCTATAACCGTGATTCTCTTCATACCATTCAACTATCACGGAGGCTGCACCGGCCGCTACTGGATTAGAAGATGAAGTACCACCCATCCATCTGTATTCCTCTGGGTTTGGCTCATAAGTTCCTGTGCCTTGTGGAGTTTGCGTAGAAGTTGTCAACTCAGCAGGAGCAACAACATCAGGTTTAATCCTATTGTCTGCTGTCCATCCTCTAGAACTGTAACCAACGATATCTTCTGGATTATCGGAATTCACTCCTCCATAATCTCCTCCATCAGGAGCCCAATTGTAAGTCGCTCCGACAGTGATCACGTTCTTTGCATGACCCGGACTTCCGGTGGATTGGTATCCTGGACCTGCGTTACCTGCAGAACTGGTTATAACCATCGGCTCGTTTTCTTCTGTTTCCCTGTTTGCATCTCTCACCGCTGAATCGAAAACTGAATCAGTCTCTATATATTCGCCGAATGTATCTGCGCCCCAAGAGTTAGAGTGAATGTAGGTATCGGATTCCTGAGCAGGAACTTCGAGTATCTCAAAATAATCTTCGGGACCTACCCAAGTTGCTCCATCATCGCCAAATATCTTGGCACTGTATAGTTCAGATTCATAAGCCAATCCCTGAGAAAGGTAATAAGGTCCTGTAGTTTCTCCTGCATAGGTCTCTCCTGTTCCACCATAAGTATGTCCAGCAGCTAAGCCTGCCGCGTGTGTTCCATGATAATGGCCGTCTCCCCAATAATCTGGGTCATCCCAATTATATCCTCCTACTACTCTATCAGTGAAATCCGGATGGCCTGCATCACCTTCCTCACTATCGCCTATTCCAGTGTCAGCGATCGTTATGGTCACGTCTTCTCCTGAGTAGCCGATCTGATTTATGTATGCTCCGTAATCTCCATGTTTTCTATAGGGCTCTTGTGGATTCCATTCATCTTCATCATCCATGAACCAGAGACCTCCGCCGGTCAACTGTGATTCCATCTCGTGTAGTTCCGGTTCTTCGTGCTCACTTATATAATAGACTTCATCGATCATAGCTATTTCATAAAGGTCTTCTTCTTCGTCTATCTCCATCCGTACTCTATGTTCTCCGTCAGGAAGTTCTACGTGGGAAATCACAGGTTTTTCGATCTCCTCGTTTCCAACTGCGAGTTCCAACTCATTCTCTCTCCGGTCGGTTTCTACAGCCGCTTTTTCAGTTATCTGGTTTATCGTTTCGAAGTCAGCGTTTGGCGTAAGTCCAACTTCTATAGCACCAGACTCAAGTCCTGGTTGTATCTTGAACTCCGGTTGATATATGCCGACCCAATCGACGAATTCCAAGTTCTCGACTCTTTCAGCCTGTTCTGGAGTCATCAGCACTCTGTATCCGTAGTTGTGGACGTAGTTCATCACTTCTACGCTTTTTTCTTCAAGAGTCTCCACCCAATCGGAACTTATGGGACCTATCATGTCGACCAGATATATCCCTTCTGTTCCCTGTTCGTAAGATTCAATAGTGTATTCCTCGTTCAATTCAGGGAGACCTTCATTAGTATCGAACTCGTAACCGTTCACGATCAATTCGTTTCTATGGTTCAAAGTCCTCACTTCATACTGACTTTCTATTGTCTCTAATCCTCTCTCCGAAGTCTCCAATATAACGTTCCTTCCGTAATGGTCGATGATTTCACCATGTTCACTAAGATAATCTAAATCTCCTGATCCATCAGCGTAAACCAAAATAACTTCATCCATTTTCTCTAAGTTTTCATCAGATTCGGCACCACCTAGAACCATCATCCCAGGTATCACGGTGCCTACCACTAGTACAAAGGCTATCACTAAAACGGATATTCTCTTTCTAATTTTACTATTCATATTTTACCTCGGGAAAGAGCAATTTGAATCTGTCTAATATACTTTATGTTCGAAAGCCTTATATTTACCATATTTCGAATATATACTACTTGGTGAAAACAACATTCACCCAGGATAACAGCACTTACGTCCCGATCGACTCGCTGGATTGTCTTCATCAAATCCTCTAATTCAGATCCTCCAATAATTTTAAAAATCTAGAACTATAGCGACAAAATTCTCTGAAAATGCGATAAATATAATAGCTTCATTATCCTAACGGAGTGATTTCCATCGGAAAAAATAGATCTAATCTCAAGCCCTTCCTATTGTCGATCATCCACCCGGAACTGTGCTCTTCTTAGATAAGGAGTCAACTTTATCCGGGATGGGCACACGTACGAACATAGTCCGCAGTCGATACAATCTCGGGGATTCAATCTTTTCAACCACTTCATATCGTCTTTCTTCTCTGACTGCATTATCTGTTGAGGATAGATATCTACAGGGCACACAAGGTTACAATAGCCGCACCTTATACAGGGCAACTGCTCTCTATAGGGATCATATTCTTCAGGAGTCAATCCTGTGAGTCCAGAAGTTGCCTTAAGTACTGGATAAGAAGGATCAGGTACCATCGGCCCCATCATTATAGAACCTAAGGCCACTCTATCGAATCTAAGTGGAGAGACATCCATGAAATCGAATATATGTTCAACGGATGTGCCCATCCTAGTCCAAAGGTTCTTTCCACCGGTCGCGCTGGTGTAAAAAGTCATCCCTCTAGAAACTAAAGAATATCCTTCAAGTACGGCTTCCGCCAATGCGTATGCTGTTGCGACATTGTGAACTACAGTTCCTATACTGGGTGGAAATTCACCGGAAGGGAGTTCTTTGTCGATTACCTCGTTCACCAGCAACCTTTCGCTTCCGACGGAGTAATTCGGCTTCACCCTTATTATCTTAACACCGTGTTCTCTAAGCAGTCTCTCGAATTCAGGCGTTTCCCCTTCTTCTGTTCTTGTAGCAAATATTATCTCTTTCACATCTAGGATATGCCCCATCAGTTTTATACCTTTGATCATCATCTCCGGCTCTTCCATCATCAACCTGACGTCGCAGGCAAGGTTCGGGTCGCTCTCCTTGGCATTTATAAGAAGGTGAGATATACCGTCCTCTGACAGTTTAACATGCGTGGGGAATGCAGCTCCACCGAGGCCGACGATGCCGGCCTCCCTTACCCTTTCTATAAGTTCGTCTCTCGTTGAATCCCTAGGATCCATAGGTGTGTAAGTCGGCTCTTTCTCATCACTCTCTGTACGGATCACCACTGTTTTCTCTTCTTCATCCGTTACTGGATTTTTCATCCTCTTGATCTCTTTGACCGTACCGGTTACAGGACTATGGATAGGTACCAACATCATCCCCTGTTCTTCTTTACCTCCGATCTTTTCTCCGTACTTAACGTAGGAACCTTTTTCCACCAAAACTTCAGCTTCCGGACCTAGGTGCTGACTCATATATACTTTCATCTCGTCCTCTGGTGGGACTTCAGTTATCGGATCATCTATAGATTCTTCTTTCATCCTAGTATCTACTTCAAACCCGCCCTTTTCTTTGAAATTCTTTATCTGGTTTTTTTTAGAGGCCATGATTTATACAATCCTTTAGTTGAGTTTCTAGCACGTTCATATACACATCTATTCAAATTCAGACTTTGCCTTTCTAAGATGTGGTTTGAAGTTTATACGAGCTGGGCATACGAACGAACATAGTCCGCAGTCCATGCAGGTATCTGGATTGAGCTTTTTCAACCTCTTCGTTTTGCCTTTCTTTTGAGCTTTCATTATCATCTGCGGGTAAATATCCACAGGACACACGGTGTTACAATATCCACACCGTATACACCAAGTCTGATGCTCATAAGGGTGAGGTTCATCTTCGGTGAATCCGGTCACACCTGCATGAGCCTTAAGGAGTGGTGTTGAGGTGTCGGGAATTGCAGGACCCATCATTATAGAACCTAAAGCCACTCTTTCAAATTTAGAGGGGGATTCCCCGAGATAATCGAATATATGTCCCACGGGAGTACCGTTCCTTACCCATAGATTTCTCCCTCTGATATCCTGAGAATAGTAAGTCAAACCTCGAGATACTAACGGTTCTCCTTTCCTTATGGCTCTAGAGATGGCGTAAGCCGTCAATACGTTATGGACCAAAGCTCCTATATCGGTGGAATGCTTGTTGTGAGGAACTACGTCTCCCAATATCTCGGTGATCAATAATCTTCCATAACCTATAGAATAGTTCGGTCTAACTCTAGCTATCCTGATATTTCTTTCTCTTTCGATATGTTTTTCGAACTCAGGTAGTTCGCCCTCCTGGGTCCTTGTGGCAAATACTATATCATCGGCCCCGATTATATACGCCATCAATTTTATCCCATCTATCATCTCCCTCGGTCTTTCGACCATCAATCTGACGTCGCAAGCCACGTTGGGATCGCTCTCCTTAGCGTTTATTATCAAAGTTGAGACTTCTCCTTTAGCTTCATCGAGTTTTGCATGTGTCGGAAAGACGGCTCCTCCTAAACCGACGATCCCGGCTTCTCTTATCCTTTGGATCAATTCATCTCTAGACGCTTCTTTTGGATCTAGAGGTTCATAGACCCGCCTTTTTTCTTCATTTTCGGTCTTTATTATGACCGCGGTTTCCTCATCGCCTGAGATAGGATGTTCGATCTTCTCTATACTTTTTACTGTTCCATCCACAGGGCTGTGAACAGGGACCATCAACCATCCTAAATCTTCCCCTCCACCGATCTTTTGACCGTACTTCACCTCGTCACCTTCTTCCACCAATGGTCTACATTCTGGTCCTATATGCTGTCTCAAAAATACCGTCATCTCGTCAGCAGGAGGGACTTCTTCGAAGGGACTCTCTATCGCTTCCCTCTTCATCCGTAGGTCTAACTCAAAACCTCCATTCTCTTCGAATTTTCTGTGAGCTTTTTCCTTGTTGAGTGCTTTCCTTTTATCAACCATGCTAAACACCCCTACTCCTTCACCCCGTGCCCATAGGGTTTCTTGACCACGATCATATCTAATACGGGAGTGGCGAAGTTCATTATAACCAGAGCGATTATCGAGCCGCCCAAAAAGCCGTAAAGCTGGAAGACGAACGATAGAACTGCGAGACCTATACCAAAAAGGTATTGAGAGAATTCAGGCATCGGAGTGGACTGCGGCTCAGTGGCCATGAAAAACGCCATGAACAGGATGCTGCCGCTGAATACGTGGAAAGCTATCCTTTGAGTGATCATCTCAGCCGTGGAAACATCACCGCTTTCCCATATGAGCGCCGCTGCTATGGCTAACGCTGTCATCGTACCGAGAGTCGCCACCACTATCCTCCATTTGTACCGAAGCCAGTATACCGATATCGCTCCTACGATTATGACCACGATACCCATGCCGCTTCCGATCCAGCCATGGGGCTGCCAGAAGAAATGAGCCTGGGTAGCACTTATTTCAGTTCCAAAAAAGGGTATGGTATCTACAAAACTGATTTCAAAAAATTCCATCATGTTTACGAATCCTTCACCACTCATCATGCTGTGTTCATAATGGTGGGGATGGAAAATCCCTCCACCCTCTAACGCCCCATCGAATACGTTGAAAAGGCTGACACCATAAAGTCCAAGAAGAACGAGGGATTTCGCGGCGGCGGCGGGATTCAAATATTTGTGATCTAAATATCTTCCCTGTATATATTTGAAGACAAACATCGTCAAGAATGCCACGAAAGCCGTTATGAGAAAAGGAGTTTCGAGAGGCATTGAAAGCCCCACGATCATACCTGCGACCAAGGGCGATGCCGGTGATTCATAAGTCGGCTTCACGCCTCTCCACTTCTGATAAGAATATATGGTGTTATGAACTATCAGAACAGTACCTATAGCCACGATTATATGTATCAACGCGTCTATCCCCATGACTACTACCGATGCAAAAGCGATTATAGCCATCAAAAGGAATGTCTTCAACATGAGCTCGTTCTTTTCGAAGCCTATATGGACGTGCGGTGGATTCACTATTTTATACGGCCTAGCTTTCTTTTCTTTTTTTACCATCTTAAGACCTCCTTATTTAAGAAACTAAAATTTTGACCTTGATATTCGTATATCGTCGTTATAGTATCTTGTTTAAGTATTTTATTTTTACGGAATTTTTCGCTCTTAAGACGAAATTTTTAAATATTATTATAACGTTGTTATTGCTTGTGGTGGAAGAAGTGGAAGAAAGAAGTGGAAAAAAGATCACTAACTTAGATAATAATGAGGAGATTGTGGAGTGCGTTCATATATGCGGAGAAAGATGTGTTTGTCCAATATACAGAAATGAGATAGATGGATACAAGTTCAAATGTGAGTACGGACACTGCAGTGAGGAGATCGTCGGCGATTCAAAAGAAGAAGTGATCTCTAAGGCCGAAAATCATCTGGTAAAGCACTCTAGTTATTATTGAGCAGACATAAAGACCTGACAAAAATCTATATACCAGGCAGGATTAGAAAGTATCGATCATAGTGAAAGCTCTCGAGATAAAAGATCTAGATAAGCACTTCGATTCATTCAAGGCGGTCAATGGCCTAAACCTCGTTGTCGAAGAAAGTGAGATACACGGCTTTCTAGGACCAAACGGAGCTGGTAAAACCACCACTTTGAGGATGATAATGGGACTTTTAGAACCGGATGATGGAGACATCCTGATCTACGGGAAAAATAATGATAGCAAAGATCTCGATGTTCTTTCTAGAATAGGTTACATGCCGGAAAGGCCTTCTTTTCCAGTTCATCTCACCAGCAGAGAATTGTTGGAGATATACGGACAGACATATGGAATACCTGAAGAAGTCAGAGAGGCGAGAGCGAGCCGTCTTTTAAACAAAGTTGGATTAGATAACTATGCTGATAAAAGAACCGGTAAGTTCAGCAAAGGTATGAAACAGAGGTTGGGCATCGCTCAAGCCCTGATAAGCGAACCGGACCTATTGGTACTAGATGAACCTACTGCTGGTCTCGATCCTGGAGGAAGGGCCCGGATGAGACAGATAATAAAAGAGATCGGAAAAGATGACATAACGATGCTCATATCATCTCATCTGTTAGAGGAGGTCGAGAAGATTTGCGAGACGGTAACCATGATAGACGAAGGGAAGAGCGTCCTGTCGGGCTCGGTAGAGGAATTATCACATTCAAAGACCGTTCTTCAGATAGAGTTGATGGAGATCACTTCTAGAATCATCAACGCTTTAGAAGATCTGCCCAAAGTCAAAGAAGTGATCCGTGTAGATGATGATAAAGAAGAAATAAAGGTGATCGCCTCTGACGATGAGGATTATAGACCGGTAGTTTCTAAAACGATAGTGGATCATGGGGGGACTATTTTAAAGATGACCGATAGATCAAGGAGTTTGGAAGACGTGTATCTGGAGGTTATAGACGGAGGACCCGAAGATGAACAGCTCAGATAGACGCGATGATGTTTGGGAACAGGTCAAAGCTGTTTTCAGGTACGAACTTCTGCGAAACCTCAGAAACAAAAACTTCCTGGTGATTTTTTTGATAGCCGTCGGTATATTCTCTTTGAACCTTTTCTTGCCTCCTATCTTAGACGGATTTGAAACAGACCCAAACTTCTTTTTGGAAAATCTGAACCCCGGCGGTCTGGTCATAATGATCCTCGCTGTAGGAGTGTCCATGAAGACTATCGCCGGAGAGTTTGAAAGTGGTTCCATGGAACTGCTCGCTTCGAAGCCTATAAGTAGAGATGTCATCTACCTCGGCAAATTAGCAGCTCTGTTCGCTATACTTTTAGTTGTTTATATCTTCTTTTTCCTGTATTCTTTGGGAACGAGCACTTGGATATACGGCCTCCAGGATGGACTCTCACTTGTCATGTTGGCGGTTCCCTTCTTTCTAGCGCTCAGCAGCATGGTATGGGTATCTGTATCTCTTTTTTTGGGAGCCTGGACAAAAAGTTCCGTTGTGACCGTTCTCGGCACCGTCGGAATATTCATAGGTCTCAGTGTTGCGGCAGGGATAGTACCTTACTATTCGCCAATGACGGGAGAAGCCTTCAATTATCTTCCCGGAGAAGGAGAGAGCGGTGAATTAGCGGTGGGTGATGAAGACAGCCCAGTTGAAGGTATAATGATCAACACTGGAACGGACCATCTTTCGGACCTTTTTGTTACCTATTCTCTAGATCCTGAAACGAATATATCTATATTGGAACATGAAAGAGGCTGTCCCGTTACAGGTATGGGAGGGGAGGAATTCGTTCCTGGGGATAGAGGCTATACATTGAGTAGTTCCGTAGCTAGGACCCTGATGATGACTATGGTTTACATAATCGGATTGAACTATCTAGGGATCCTGTTATTCAAAAAGTCGAGCATCATGAGACATTGACTAGAAAAAATTATCCTCGACCGAAAAGAGAATGGCCATTAATTTTTTATACTAAAAAGTCATCTTAGTTATAACACTGAAATAAGGATTTAGGTAGTGATATTGATGGATGTGAAAAAGCTGGCCGTTGTTTTGATTAGCCTCGTATTGCTGACTAGTGCTTCTTTGATCGTCATAGAATCAGGAGAAAATGAGCGATTGGTAACAGGGGAACCTGATGAAGATCTAGAGATATCTGTGGAATTAACAGTCAATGGAGAAGAAGACGAAGTAACGATAGATGAAGACGATGAAGTGGAGATAGACGTGAGTATAGAGAATGACGGTGAGACGGAAGAAACTGTAGAGTTGTACGTACTCGAGGACGATGATCCTATCGCACCTCATGATCCGTATGAAGATTACACCGTAGCCGCTGGAGAATCAGAAGAAGATACGTTGACCCACGACCACGTTAGCGATTGGGAAGGAGAGTTCTATGCACGTCTTATCCATGAGGATACCGACGAAGTGCTCGCAGAAGTGGACGTGACCGTCGGCGATCCTGTTGTCGATCCTGATATAACGGCAAATCTAGAAGTCAATGGAGAAGAAGACGAAGTAACGATAGATGAAGACGATGAAGTGGAGATAGAGGTGAGTATAGTGAATGAAGGTGATACGGAAGAAACTTTTGATTTGTATGTAGTCCGACAAGATACCGAGGAAGTCCATGATCCCTACGAGACCTATGATGTAAGTCCAGATGACTATATTGAGGTTACAGAGGATCACGACCACGTTAGCGATTGGGAAGGGGAGTTCTATGCACGTCTTATCCATGAGGATACCGACGAAGTGCTCGCAGAAGTGGACGTGACCGTCGGCGATCCTGTTGTCGATCCTGATATAACGGCGAATCTAGAAGTCAATGGAGAAGAAGACGAAGTAACGATAGATGAAGACGATGAAGTAGAGATAGACGTAAGTATAGAGAATAACGGTGAGACGGATGAAACTGTTAAGTTTTACGTACTCGAGGACGATGATCCTATTGCACCCCATGATCCGTATGAAACTTACACCGTGCCCGCAGGAGGATCTGAAGAAGATACATTGACTCACGATCACGTTAGCGATTGGGAAGGAGGGTTCTATGCACGTCTTATCCAGGAAGATACAGAAGATATACTCGCGGAAGTAGACGTGACCGTCGGCGATCCCGATGTAGATCCTGTTGAAGACGACCCGGATTGGGAGAGTTTGCGGATCTTGATAGGAATTGCTCTAGCCACCTTCATAGTCGGGATAGGCGTCGGATTATTGTACGAGAGGAAAATAAAGAGAGAGAAATAAGGTACGACCAAAACACTTTTTTTCTTTTTTCTTCGAAGATTCTTTAAAGGCTGACCTTTATCATCTATTAGGAATGAATCATGATCTCTCGAAAAGAGCTGGAAGGAAAAGTCGCTTTAGTGACCGGAGCGAGCTCAGGAATAGGAAAAGCGATATGTAATAGATTGGCGGAAGAAGGCATAAACCTAGGAATGGCTGCCAGACGGAAGAGCGTACTTGACTCTCTATCTGATAAGCTGGAAAAAAAGCATGGTAACAGATGTTTGCCTTTACCCACTGATGTTACTAAAGATGAAGAGGTGAACGATATGGTAAAAAAGACAGTAGATAAGTTCGGAAAACTGGACATACTGGTGAACAATGCCGGAGTGATCAGATATGGAGATATAGAAGATTTCTCGACCGAGGACTACAAAGCGATGATGTCCACTAACTGCGACGGCATGTTCTATTCCACTAGAGCGTCTCTCCCTCACCTAAGAAAGACTGAAGGAAATCTGATATTCATCGGCAGCTTCGATGCAAATCATCCCCGCTCATTCAATCCTATCTACAGCGCAACGAAATGGTGGACCAAAGCTTTCGCCCACAGCATCGAAAGTATTGTGGGAAAAGAAGGTGTTGCAGTGACCCTAATAAATCCCTCGGAAGTTAGAACGGACATCGAAGACGAAGAAGGGATGCCTTACAGAGAAAAATTCGATCCTGAAGAAGTTCTTGATCCCGAAGAGCTCGCTGAAGTGGTGCTCTTCACGATAAAACAGGAAAACAGTACCACCATAAGCGAGATAAACATTTTCAGGAGAGATAAGATGAGCGAGTTCTTCTGATATTTTCAGAAGACAGTCTTGCCTATGCTCTCAAAAAATTCTCTTTTCTCTTCAAAGTGATCGTCGTCGCCAAAGTATATCTTTTTGTACTTCTCTTCCATCTCCTCATCCATCAAAGACTGCATCTCCCTCCATATCCCTTCTCTCATATTGAGCTTGTCCAGGTATATCTCTTCGATACCGATAGAATTCAGTGTCTCCTTCAACCTTTTTAGACCTTGTTCCCTGTCGTTTTCAAAGGGTAAGATAGGACCTATAAACGCCCAAACGTTCAATCCCTCCTCGCTCAATTCTCTAGCCGCGGACAACCTTCTCCCTATGGAGGGAGCTTCAGGCTCGAACCTTTTTCTGAATTCATCATCAAGTGAAGTTATAGTGAACCCTATATCCGCTTCCATCTCATCTAAGATATCTATATCTCTTGTGACCAGATCGGATTTGGTTTGGATCAACACTGGAAGATCCTTCTTTCCAAGCTGTTTCAGACATCTCCTTGTCAGCTTGCAGTGGCGTTCAGCTTCCTGATAAGGGTCGGTAACGCTTCCCAGTCGAACTATACCTCTGTCCTTTTTGTCTAACTCATCATGAAGCACCTTGGGTATGTTCCTTTTTACATCTAGAAATTCCCCCCACGGTCTATCTTCCCCTATAACGAAAGAAGAATAGCAGTATATACAACCGTGAGTACAGCCTCTGTAAGGATTAAGGGAGTAATCCGCCTCCAAACCTGATTTTGAAAGGGCTGTTTTACAGCTAACCTCTTTTATTTCGACACCATCCACTTCTATTAAAGTACTTTTCAATTCCAATGTCTCTCCTCCTTAAATTCAAAATCTTTTTCCTCTTTCTTATTTTTCACACTGAAGTCGCTCAATCTGGTCTGATGTAATGCATCCTGTAAGACCTCACTGTGCTTTTCCCATGTATCTATCTTTATATCAAGTCTGGTAGAGATATAAAACAACGCTTCCTTCAAGGTATCAAAAGTTTTAGGTTCTTTTTTCAATGCATCCCTCACATGTTCTCTCACGTTCCAAACTCCAACAGGCATTATGTAGCCAGGGTGGGTCTCTCTAAGGATCACCGCTCCTGCCTGCCTTTTCTCCCTTGAAAGTTTCTCAGCTACTGCAAGCCTAGCGGCGTAAAAACAGCCTCCTATCTCGGCATATTTAGATCTACCGTCATACTTTTCATGGCTCGAAATTATAGCGATGTCCTTTCCATGAGGATTCCAAGCGGTTTCTGGATACCAGGCTTCGACTAACTCATAGATCCACGTCCTAGGAAGCATCAGTATCTCCCATCGATTGTCCAGTTCCCATGTTTCGTAAACCCTGTATTCATCTATCGGCCTGTAATCTTTGACCTCCTCCCGCAAGTTCTTGCCTATGGTGTCATCAACTGCCGTTATACTCCACCTTGTGGGAACGAATTTCCTGTTCTCATCTATCCCAAAAGCTCCAACACTGAAAGCACGCTGTATCTTTGAAAGGTATACGTCGCTTTCATAAAGATCTAAAACGGCTTTGGTAGCTTTAAGATCGGTATCGAAATGTACCTTATCAAGCCTTTTATCGAACTTTATCGTTCCGAGATCCAACTTTTGTAGCGGTCCAGAAGGACCATAGGGTTGGACGGAATCAGATAGTTGGATCTTTCCTCCCGGTTTTTTGGAAAAGAAAGCCTCTACTTCAGCCGGATCTTTCGCTAGAGCCATCTGACGAGTTATATCAGCTATTCTATCTCTATCATCGAATTTGTCAACCCTTATCGGATACTTACCTCTCACAAGTTTTGTCCGGTTCTCCACGATGTCCTCTATATCCTTTCCAACCCACAATTCAGGCATGTCTAGCTCGGAAGTGTCTCCATGAAAGGGCGGAACTAGCGGTCCTACGTCGACTTTTGGATATCCATACCTTCCAACGAAAACACCTGGAGGTGAAGAACCAGAGATATCTGTATCTTCCACCAAATCCTTAGATTCCATCTTATGATAGTATTTGACTACGACGGGACAGCGTTCTCTTCCACATAGGTTCTTTGACCCTCGACACCTTGCACATCTAGAATTTTTCTTGACGAAATGTTCTTCGTCGGCTAGATCGACTTTCATCCATCTATAGTTATGCGGTCGAGAGTTTTTAACTGTTTCGCAGGCTCACAGATATTTTCACAAAAAGGCTCAAGGGGCGATCGGGCTCTCCTCTTTCTTTTCAGCCATTTCGATCTCCTCTTTTATAACCTTGGAAAGGGCCTTTATGCCTCTTTTTATCTCTTCTTCTGAAGAGTGTGTATAGTTGAGCCGCATCGTGTTGTTCCCTCCATCGTCCACATAGAAAGCGTCACCGACCACGTAAGCTACCTTTTCATCTACAGCTTTTTCGAACATCTCCCTGGTATCTACGTGTTTTGGGAGTTCCGCCCAGATGAACATACCTCCTTCAGGTCTGTTCCATTCGACCTCATCAGGGAAGTGCTCTTCCATCGAATCAAGCATCGTCAGCCTTTTCTTGTTATACAGCTCTTTTATGTTCTCAAGGTGCTCATCCATGATGCCCTCTGAAAGGTATTTGTACGCCACATACTGACCGAAAGGATTGGTACAGAGGTCCGTGGCCTGTTTAGCGATCACCATCTTTTCGATGAGTTCTTCAGGCCCGGTCATCCAGGCGATCCTGAATCCCGGTGCCAATATCTTGGAAAAAGTCTCCAGCCTCACAACCCTTTCCTCGGTATCCATGGACATCAGGTGAGGCATCTTTTCTCCTTCATATCTAAGGTGTGAATACGGTGAATCTTCAACTATAAGAATATCGTATTTTGAAGCTATATCTAGAAGCCTTTCTCTTTTCTCAGCTGTCATGGTGGCACCTGAAGGGTTCTGAAAAGTGAGAACCACATAGATGAACTTGGGCAGTTCACCTTTCACTTTCATCTGACGCAATTTTCTATCTAACAAGTCCATATCCATCCCGTCTTCCCTGACCTCTACGGTCTCCATCTCACCCTCAAAAGCCTTGAAGGCTCCAGTCGCCCCTAAATAGGTCGGAGAACCGACTAATATCTTATCGCCCGGGTTAAGAAGGACTTTGCTAAGAAGATCCAAAGCCTGTTGAGAACCGTGAGTGATCAGAATATTTTCATGATCGACATCCATCCCTCTATCTCTCATCAACTTTGCGAGTTCTTTTCTCAAAGGATTGACACCTTCTGTGGAGCCGTATTGAAGTACCTTTTCACCCATCTCGTCTAAATTTTCATTTATTATCTTTTTGGTCGCCTCTATCGGGAAAGCTTCGGGATTAGGCAGTCCTCCTGCGAACGAGATCACGTCACCCTGCTGTATCAATTTCAATATCTCCCTTATCTCAGATCTTTCCATCTTAGACGCCCTTTCCGAGAATATCTGCTCAAAATCCACCATATTTATCATCCTTTTGTAGTTTCTTCTAGGCACTAGGGTACCTTATTTCTTTCGGTCATGGTCCAGAGACTTTCCAGTATCAAGACGAACATGGTCAAAAAACCATCAAATTTAAAAATATCTAGATGATGTCTTCTGCAGATAAAATGCCAACTAAAATAAGATCACTCCTGAAAAGTATTCCAAAAGTCGAATTAGGCTTCTTTCCGACACCACTTCAAAGACTCCATAAACTCTCAGAAAAATACAACGTTGATCTTTACATGAAAAGAGATGATATCTCTGGTCCGGGTTTCGGGGGCAACAAGATAAGGAAACTAGAATATATAATCGCGGAAGCTCTCGATGAAGAATGTGATTATGTATTCACCTATGGCGGGATACAATCAAATCACTGCAGGCAGCTGGCCGCTTCCTGCAGGATATTCGATTTGGAACCTGTGCTGTACCTCATAGGAGAGGAAGAGCCGGAAGAGTACAGGGGAAATCTTCATCTGGATAAGTTGTTAGACGCTGAAGTCAACATAGTTACCGCAGGAGCGAAAGAGGTAGATAATATCAGTGAGAAAGCAGATAAGCTCGCCCAAGAAAGGATGAAAGAGCTGAGAACTGAAGGCCATAGGTGTTATGATTGTCCTGCTGGAGGGTTCAATGCCGCCGGTTGTTTAGGATTCATCGAAGCATTTGAAGAGCTGATGGAACAGACAGATGAGCAAGATATAGAGTTAGATTATCTTGCCCATGCCAACGGAACAGGAGGAACTTATACCGGTCTGGAGATCGGAAGAAAATTGTTGAGTTCTGAAATAAAGATACTCCCTTTCAGCGTCGGCACTCTTTCTGAAGACTTTGAAGAGAAAGTGTCGAGGATGAGCAAAAGTGTAGCTGATAAACTCGATATAGACGAAGAAGACGTGATGATAGATGCTGAGGAAATAAACGTGGAAACTAGGTATTCAGGACCTGATTACGGAGTACCTTACACTGCTTCTGAGGAGGCCATGAAAGAACTCGCCCGTGAAGAAGGTATATTTTTAGGACCGACCTACACCTCTAAAGCGATGGCCGGTGTGCTCGATAGGATAAAGAACGGTGAGATAGAGGAGGGGAGTACTGTACTTTTCTGGCACACTGGAGGCACTCCGGCTGTTTTCGCTGGAAAGGATTTTGTAGGAGATATATACGGTCCTTGAATCCCTTTATTTTTGTAGTGAAAACTACCACACCAAAAGCAATCGTGATCCGTTCATTTCAGATCGATGACTGAGGAACGGTAAATTTGCATATCTCCTAAACCCTCCAAATCTTTTTTTACCGATCTCCATAAAAACATCAGGCCGTAAAGTTCTGCTTTTCCAAATAGAGTTGTAGTTTTGAATTTCGGTAATTTGCCCAATGTGTCTCGTTCTACTTTTTTTTCTAAGTCCTCCAATAGGATCTTGCGGTTGTTAAGAAACACGCTTCCCCCTATCACGATAAGATCTGGTCCAAAAGAATCGATCAAGTTGGAGAAGCCTCTTACGTTGAATTCCTTTATATTCTCTATGACTTTTTCAGCTTCTTTTTCCCCTTCGTAGAACCTTTCGAATAACGTCTCGGCATTTACATACTTTTTCCCGGTTAAGTCCTCAGCATAACTAGGTATGTTATCACCGGAGCAGTATGCTTCCCAATGTCCTTTACCTCCACAACCACAAGTTCTTTCTCCCCCAACGTAAGTATGGCCCACCTCTGCGAAGCCTCTTTTTACGATCAACTTATCGTCTACTATCACTCCTGAACCGATGCCGCTGCTGATCGTCACGTAAACCATGTTCGGGGCACAGTGCCCTTTAGCATACTCGCCCAGGACAGCGGAAACACAATCGTTAACGAGGAATATCGAATCGATATCTTCGTCTAAGTGCTCTTTAAGGTCCAGTTCTTCAAAAGGCATGTTTGGTGGTTGGATGATCCCTCTTTTCCTATCTATAGGACCGGGACAGGCTATCCCGACGTGAACTTTCTCTTCGGGGCCGAAAAACTCTTTCAAGATTTCAGTAGGGTCATCGAGAAAAGTATCTGTATCTACCACTTTCAGATCTTCGAGTTCCTCCTCAAGACTTCCTATCTGAGTGTTGGTAGCGCCTATATCGATGCAGAGCCTTTTCATCGCCTACGATTATCATATCAGAGGTTAAAATCCTATCGGTATTAAGGAGGATTAGAAAACGGTTAAATAGGTAATCTTTCAATAAATAGCACATGGATGAAACTATCGAAGCGGTCAATCCCGCTACGGAACAGACCATAAAGAAAATAAAGGTTTCCAGTCCCGAAGAGGTTTCAAAAAAATTCAGGAAAGCTGAAAAGGCTCAGGAAAAGTGGAAAGAACTCTCTGTAAAAAAGAGGTGCTCTTATCTACGTAGGATGAGAGAGGTGATCGTGGCTGATATGGAGGGCGTTGTTGAAACGATAAAAAAAGATACTGGAAAACCAGATACCGAAGCTTTGATGTCGGACGTGTTTGCCACTCTCAGCATGATAAGGTATTATGAAGATAATTCAGAAGATCTTTTGAAACGTGAAAAGAGGAAGACACCTATGGAATATTACAAGAACAAGTCCTACGTGGAACACGATCCTTTAGGGGTCGTAGCGGTGATATCACCATGGAATTATCCTTTTCAACTCTCTTTGGTTCCCAGCGCGACAGCTCTAGCTGCTGGAAATGCAGTCATGCTCAAACCATCTGAGATCACTCCCCTGAGCGGTGAGAAGATCAAAGACATATTAGATAAAGCCGGCTTTCCCGAAGGGGTATTCCAGATAGTACAGGGGGCTGGAGATGTTGGGGAAATGATGATCGAGGAAGGGCCTGACAAGATATTCTTTACTGGAGGTACGGAGACCGGGAAAAAGGTCATGGAAAAGGCATCGGAGCAGCTGATACCTGTTGAGTTGGAACTCGGTGGAAAAGACCCGATGATAGTGTTTGAAGATGCGGATCTTGAAAGAGCTGCAAAAGGTGCTGTGTACGGATCCTTGGCGAACTCAGGTCAACTGTGTGTTTCCATAGAACGTATATATGTTCAAGAATCGATCGAGAGGGAATTCATCAAAAGATCGATGGACGAAGTAGAAGAAGTCAGTTTAGGTGCATCTAAAGGATGTGAGATGGGACCGATGATTCGAAAGGGGCAAATAGAGATAGTAAAAGAGCATGTCGAAGATGCTGTGGAAAAAGGTGCTGACCTCCTAACTCAGTTCAGAAGAGAAGGAAGGTTCCTTTATCCTTTGGTCTTGACCGGTGTAGACCACGAGATGAAGGTGATGAAAGAGGAGACCTTTGGTCCGGTGATCGCGATCATGCCTTTTAGAGATGAGAGAGAAGCTGTACGCTTGGCAAATGATAGTGAATACGGTCTGAATTCCAGTGTTTGGAGTGAGAATAAAGAAAAAGCGGAGAGGACTGCATCAAAGTTGGAGGCGGGAAACTGTTACATAAACGACGTGGTGAAGAACATCGGAAGCCCTAATCTACCTTTCGGAGGTAAGAAAAACAGTGGGATAGGTCGTTATCACGGCCCGGAGGGACTGGAAGCTTTCACTGAGACAAAATCTGTGATGATCAATGGTAATGATGGAGTAGAAGTTAACTGGTTTCCTTATTCAGAAAAAATATATGAAGATATCAAGACCCTAGTAAGGACGAAACACGGGAACGTAGGATTTTTCAAGAAGTTAAAAAATCTCCTACACCTAAGAAAGCAGATGAAATCGAAGAAATAAGGAGGATGATAGATATGCTCAGTAGATTGTTTGATATACTCGGATGGAATCTAAGGACGATCATATTCCTACTGATCACACTAGGATGGTGGTCGGAATTCATTTGGGCGCCCTCCTCTAAAAGAGATAGAAGTGTTGTAAAGGAGGCTGAGAAAAGATCTTTTTATTTTATAGGTTTAGCCATCCCGGTTTCCATCCTTACAGGTATAGCGCTGAGGGTGATCGGGATCGGAAACTTCTCTGTGGATCATTTAACTTGGTTGCAGTGGCTATCCGTGGTTGTTTATCTGATAGGATTAACGATCAGATCTTGGTCTCTTCGATTATTGGGTAAATATTTTTCACGTAACGTGGAAGTCGAAAGCGAACAGGATCTTGTCGGCAGCGGTCCTTACAGAATATTGAGGCACCCGTCCTATCTAGGACTGTTCCTTCTGACCCTTGGAGTTCTACTTTTCATAGCCAACCTTATCGGCATCGTGATCGTTTTTCCAGTGATGCTTATAGCTCTCTCCTACCGCATGAAGATAGAGGAACAGATGATGCTCGACAATGTAGGCAAAGAATACGAAAGATGGCGTCGAAAACGTTATAAGATTATACCTTATATCTATTGAGCGTGTGATAAGGTGAAAAAAAGGGATGATGATCAAAAAGTTATAGTTATAGGAGGAGGACTTGGCGGTATATCCGCCGCTGCGACCATGGCCATTTCAGGGTACGATGTTGAATTGTACGAGAAGAATGCTCATTTAGGGGGGAAATTGAATAAAAAGAGCCAAGACGGATTTACATTCGATCTTGGTCCCTCGATCCTGACCCTGCCTTCCATCTTTTCTCGGCTCTTCGAATGGGCAGGAAAGGAGATGGAGGACTACGTTGAGATCGAAAAACTGGAACCACAGTGGCGTTCTTTTTTTCCAGACGGCGACGTCATCGACCTATATTCTGATGTAAACAAAATGGTAAAAAAGAACGAAAGATTGACTAAAAAAGACGGTGAACAGATCTCAAGGTATCTAGATTACAGCGAGCATCTTTACGAGACGGTAACGGAAGGCTACTTCAAAGAAGGTCTTGATACAAAAAAGGAAGTGAAAAAACACTACGGTTACATCTCCCTTTTGAAAGATTTCGATTACTTCTCCACCATGAACCAGGGTGTAGAGCGTTACATAGATGATGAAAATCTACAGCACATGTTCAATTTCTTCATAAAGTATGTTGGTTCTTCTCCTTATAGAGCACCCGCCATCATGAATCTACTACCCCACGTACAGATCGAGTACGGATTGTGGTATGTTCCTGGAGGCCTTTACGGGTTAGCAGAAGGACTCGAAGATCTTCTTGAAGAGTTGGAGGTAGATATACACAAGAACAGTGAAGTTGTGGACCTGATAACAAAAGGCGACCAAATAACCAGGATCAGATTGGAGAACGGTAAAGTCCGAAAGGGGGACATATTCATCTCCAACATGGAAGTGATCCCCACTTATAGGGATCTTCTCGATGGAAAGGAAAGACTGATAGAGCGTTACGAAAAGAAATTCGAGCCAGCCTGTTCCGGCCTTGTACTCCACCTAGGCGTGGATAGAAAGTACGACCAGCTGGAGCATCACAACTTCTTCTTTTCGAAAGATCCTGAAAAGCACTTTGAGACTATCTTCCAGGATTATGAACTGCCTGAGGATCCGACGATCTACCTTGTAGCTTCCACCCAAAGCGATCTTGACCAAGCCCCTGAAGGTTGTGAGAACATAAAAGTCCTGCCGCACATACCTCACTTGGGTGAGAATGAGTATAGTAAAGAAGACTACGAAACTTTGAAGGAAAATGTTCTCGATAAGTTGGAGAGGATGGGACTTGAGGATCTGAGAGATCACATCGTAACAGAAGACATGTGGACTCCGGAAGATATACGTGAAAAATACTACTCCAATAAAGGCGCAATTTATGGAGTAGTTTCGGATAGGAAGAAGAACACTGGATTCAAGGCGCCGAAATCCAGCGAAGAGTTCGAGAATCTCTATTTCGTCGGAGGCAGCGTAAATCCAGGCGGCGGCATGCCCATGGTGACGCTCTCTGGTCAAAAAGTGAAGAAAAGGATTGAAGAGTGAGGCAGAGGGAAATGTTAAATAATTTATATCGATTGTGGAAGGACGTTGCAATATCGTGGAGACGGATAAGATGAAGGAGATAGGTATAATAGGTGCTGGGCCTGGCGGTCTGTCTGCAGGCATGCTTCTGGCCGACGAAGGTTTCGACGTAACGATCTACGAAGCGGAAGACAGAGTGGGAGGAAGGAACGCCTGCATAGAAGAAGACGGTTTCGTCTTCGATATAGGTCCGACTTTCTTCATGATGCCTTTCGTTCTAGAGGAGATGTTCGAAACAACTGGTAGAGACCTGCATGACTACGTAGAGCTCAGAATGCTCGAGCCGTTCTATCAACTTGTTTTTTCAGACGGTAAGAAGTTGAAAACTTATTATGATGATAAAAAATTCAAGAGATCCATCGCCAACCTCAATCCGGACGACGTGAACGGATACGAAAAATTCAAGCTAAAGAATAGAAAGAAGTTGAGATATACACTTCCGGTGCTTCAGCGACCCTACAGCGGTTGGAAGGACATGTTGAACAAGGACATTATGAAGCTTATGACAGTGCTGCATCCTACAAGAAGTATATGGGATGAACTCGGAATGTATTACGACGATGATAGAATCAAAGTCGGATTCACCTTTCAATCAAAATATCTAGGGATGTCGCCCTTCAATTGCCCTTCGATGTTCACCATCATCCCCTTCATAGAATATCACTGGGGCATTTATCACGTGAAAGGAGGATTGAATCAGCTTTCCGAAGCAAAAGCCGAGGTTATAAAAGAAGAAGGCGGCGATATAAAATTGAATACTGAGGTAGAAGAGATCGTGATCGAAGACGGAGATGCAGTGGCTCTCAAATTGGAAGATGGAACTATAGAAGAATTCGATGAGATCGTCATGAACTCAGATTTTGCCTGGTCGATGAAGAATCTGATACCGGATGAGAAAAGGAACAAATATAAAGATAAAAAACTGGACAATAAGAAATATTCATGTTCTACCTTCATGCTTTATTTCGGTTTGGATAAAGAACTGCCTCAGCTGGAGCACAACAACGTCTTCATAGCCGAAGATTACAAGAAAAACTTTCTAGAGATCGAATCTGAGAAGGAACTCTCTCAAGATCCTTCATTCTATGTCCAGAATGCTTCCAAGACCGATTCTTCAGTTGCGCCGGATGGACATACCGCACTTTATGTTCTCGTGCCGGTGGCTAACTTGAAAGGAGAGATAAACTGGGATAAAGAAGAGGAGAGGTACAGAGAACTGGTTTTGAACAAACTTGAAGATAGGTTGAACGAGCCGGATCTAAGAGAACATATCGTTTTCGAAAAGATGATAACTCCTAAAGATTGGCGTGATAAGTTCAGAGTAGGTTATGGTGCAACCTTCAATCTCGCGCACAATCTTGGACAGATGCTTCTAAACCGACCTAGGAACGACTTCGAGGAGTTCGAAAGCATGTGGCTAGTCGGTGGAGGAACCAATCCTGGCAGCGGTCTACCGACTATCTACGAATCCGGCAGGATCACAGCAAATCTGATCAAGAAAAAGTATGGGCTGGATTACACGTTCAAACATGATAAAGAAGTCAAGAGACTCTCTGGAAAGAATGCTTGAAGTAAAAGTGGGAATAAATGAAAAGTGATGAGCCAAACATATTGGAGATGGCTAGAGCTCGTTTTTTGTTCGCTATCGTGGTGCCCCTCGTCATCAGCACTGCCCTTTCGGTAAATATCACGGGAGAATTGAGTTTACTTGGTTTGATCTTGGCCTTCGTGGTCGGGATAAGTCTTCATGTGACAACCAACGTCTATAACGATATCTACGACACATTTCAGGGGGCTGATACTGCTAACTCGTCCGAGAACGATTTCAGCGGAGGTTCCGGCTTATTGGTTCATCATCCTGAGTTGGAAGATAGGATGTTTTTACTGGCGCGCTCTGGGATAGTAGGAGGCTTTATCGGGACCGTAGGGTTGATCTTTTTATCTGAGACTTCTTTTTGGCCTATCTATCTCTTCATATTCCTTACAGCCACTTTTCTGAGTAAATATTATACTGCTGAACCCTTCAAGTTCGCATACCGAGGTTTAGGGGAGATCGTCGTGGTGATCGGTTTCGGCCCATTGGCTGTTTTACTGGGCACTTCAGCACAGGGCATCCTTAACGATCCTGCGATATATTCGATCATGCCTATAACTGGTTTGAGCACATTGTTTATAGTCTGGGCTGGACAGATGGCCGATCTTCCTTCAGACGTAAAAGCTGGTAAAAAAGGGTTGGTTGCGAGACTGGGTATAGAAAAAAGTGTGTACGGACTTTTATCTATCCATCTATTGGCCTTGTTGAACGTGACAATCAGTGCCTACATCATAGAGAACGGCTCCGTTCTACTGCTTTTACTGATACCTTACATAGTTTTTCTGCCTAAACTTTACCTGGAAGCTAAAGAAGATCCTCACGATAGAGAAAAGATCAGAAAAGCGACAAGATTCAACTTCAAAATCTTCCTGCTCTTTTCCTTCCTGCTCATGGCCTCTTTTCTACTCCTGATATTCATCTAAAATCTCAATCTCTGTACAGCTCCGATCTCCAGTAATTTTTTGACCACCGCTGGAAATCCTCCCGTCAGTATTTTTCCTTCAAATAACATTATCCCGTCTTTTCTACCTAGACTTATAATCATCGGAGCGTTACTCTTTGTGTATTTTTTTGGTTCTTTGCCCCTTGATTCTCTTTTCAGATTTTTATAGATGCGCTTTCCGTGGACGTCGGCGTTATGCCCGGTCTTTTCCTCATCGAGGGATGTGATGTCCCCTCCTACATAGATATCGTCATGCCCTCTGAGTTTCAATGTATCATCTACTTTCAGTCCCCATCTATCGGAAAAAACATCATCTCCAAATCCACTCAGAAGTGATCCACGGAAAGAGAGACCAGCGGCCCAGATCGCCATATCAGAATCTACCTCTTTTCCCTTCTCGGTCATGAAAGCACCATGATTTTCCACCACTTTATCATCGAATAAAATATTCACGCCTCTATCTTTCAAGAAGCGCTCGGCATATTCTGAAGCCTCGATCGGATTCCGCTCCAAGAGTCTCTCATGAGGATGGACGAGTGTGATGTTTTTGTTGAGTTCTTCGGCGATCTCGGCCGCGGTTTCCACACCTATCAGACCACCTCCGATGATCAAGATGTGATCGGAATCAACGAGTGCTTTTCTAGCCTGGTATACGCTTCTGATACTGGTCACTTTATGAACATTATTTTTGTTCCCTAAACGTATCGGATAATCAGCCCCGAAACAAAGCACCAATCGATCGAAATCTATACTCCTGTTCTCTGTTTTGACGCTTTCCGAGGTTATCTTTTTAACTCCTTCTTTGATGATCTCGATTTCGGAAAGAAAAGAGGAGTGATCTAAAGTGATCTTTTCTTTTAAGGAAGGTTCAGATAGTAATTTTGGCAGACTCGGATAGTATTCATATCTACCATCATGATCTATGAGCAGCGTTTTGAACTGATCTTCTCGATCCAGCTTTTTTGCTAGTATCGACCCACAAAATCCACCCCCGACGATGACCACTTTCATGGTACTTAATATCCAATATAGGATTTAACTCTTTATGCTGTAAGAAAAATCGAAAAGTTTCGTTCAAAGTATGTAACATAGCAAGAGGATTATTTCAGTTCCTTACAATAACATTTTTATATCTACCCAATCTCCTAGAAAACGGGCATTAATATGCACGAGATCGTAGAGAAGGAAAAGCTCAATGAAGAGATGAGCAGGATAGAAGTCAAAGCGCCGTTGGTGGCGGAGAAAATAAAACCAGGTCAATTTATCGTTATAAGGATCCATGAGAAGGGCGAAAGGATACCATTGACCTTTTACAAGAAGGACCTGGAGAAAGGCACGGTGACCATGGTCTATCAAAAAGTTGGCAAAAGTACTTACGAACTAGATACTTATAAAGAGGGCGATACCTTAGAAGATGTTGTAGGACCGATGGGAACTCCTGCAGAGATAAAAGAGTACGGAACAGTTGTTTGCATAGGAGGAGGTGTCGGTACTCCCGAGATCTATCCCGTTGCGGAGGCACTTGAAAAAGAAGGTAATGAGGTCATAGTCATCTCTGGTTTCAGGACTGAAGATCTAGTCATCTGCGACACGGAGATGGAAGAAAAGGTCTGCGTGGACGATTTCTACCTTTGTACGGACGACGGCACCTGCGGAAGAGAAGGTTTCACCAGCGACATTTTAGAAGAGTTGATAGAAAGAGGAAAAGATATAGATCTGGTGCATGCTGTCGGTCCTCCCATAATGATGAAAGTTATAGCAGATATAACAGAGGAGCACGACATCCCTACTAGGGTAAGTCTGAACTCGATCATGTTGGACGCTACAGGTATGTGCGGATCATGCAGGGTCGAAGTCGACGGAGAGATGAAGCTTGCATGTGTGGATGGTCCAGAGTTCGATGCTCATAAGGTTAATTTTGAAGAGTTCATGGAGCGCATAACGATGTTCGAGGAGCAGGAGGAAAAGGCCATGGAAGAGTGGAAAGAAGAGCACGGGAGGTGCTGCGAATGACCGGAGAAGAAGATAGGATAAACGTCCCTGAAAGGGGACCCGAGGAGAGAGTAGAGGACTTTGAAGAGGTGCCCCTTGGCTACGACGAAGAACAGGCGATGATAGAGGCTGAAAGATGCCTACAGTGCGCAAACAAACCCTGTATCGGTGGTTGTCCTGTCGAGATAGATATACCAAGGTTCGTGCAGCAGATCGCTGATGGTGAATTTCAAAAGGCTTTGGAAACGTTAAAAGAGACGAACTTCATCCCAGCTATAACCGGAAGAGTATGTCCCCAGGAGGAACAGTGCGAAGAAGTCTGTGTGATGGGCATGAAAGGAGACGCCATAAACATAGGGAAACTGGAGAGGTTCGTAGCAGATTACGCTAGAGAGAACGATCTTGAACAGCCTCCTGAAGTAGAAGAAACTAAAGGAGAAAAAGTTGCTATAGTGGGATCGGGACCAAGCGGTGTCACCTGCGCGGCGATGCTAGCTGAAGAAGGTTATCAGGTAACCATCTATGAAGCTTTACATGAACTTGGAGGAGTCCTAAAATACGGTATACCTGAATTCAGGCTGCCCAATGAAGTGATAGACCACGAGTTCGAGTATCTAGATCAGCTCGGTGTTGAGATGAAATTGAACAGGATAGTCGGTCAGAACGTTGAACTCGAAGAGCTAGACGAGGAATACGACGCCATTTACGTCTCTACAGGTGCCGGTGCTCCGAGATTCTTAGGATTGGAAGGTGAAGACCTTAAGGGCGTTTATTCAGCTAATGAGTTCTTGACCAGGATCAATCTGATGAAGGCCTATAAGTTCCCCGAGTACGATACGCCCATAACCGATATGGAAAAAGTGGGTGTTATCGGCGCTGGTAATGTGGCGATGGACGCAGCCCGTTGCGCTTTGAGATTGGGTGCAGACAGCCATATACTTTATAGGAGAACAACAGAATGGTCTCCAGCAAGAGATGAAGAGATAGAGCACGCGAAAGAGGAAGGAGTAACTTTCGATACTCTATGTACTCCTAAAAGGATTCTAGGTGACGAGGATGGATGGGTCAAAGGGATAGAACTCTTCGAGTGTGAACTGGAAGAACCGGATGAAAGCGGCAGACCTAGTCCCGAGATTATCGAAGATTCCGTTCATAAACGCGAGTTCGATACTATAGTTATAGCGATAGGCCAGACCCCCAACAAGGTATTCTATGAAAACGCTGAAGGCGTTGAAGTCAAAGATTGGGGCGGCATCATAATAGACGAAGAGGAACGTATGACCACAAGAGAGGGTGTTTTTGCCGGAGGCGACGCGGTTTCGGGAGCCGCTACCGTGATCCTAGCGATGGGTGACGGCAGAGAGGCCGCTCTGAACATAATGGATTATCTAGAAAACGGAGACTGAAAAATCACTTCCCTTTTCTTCTCTGTCTGTCTTGATAAGATCTGACCGCCCTCAGGAAATCTATCTTTCTGAAGCCGGGCCAGTAAACGTCAGTGAAGTACAGTTCTGAATAGGCGGACTGCCAGAGTAAAAAATTTGATATCCTTTCTTCCCCACTTGTCCTCAGTATCAGATCTGGATCTGGAAAATCAGAGGTATAAAGCCGGTTAGCGAAGACTTTTTCATCGATATCTTCAACGTCCAGTTCTCCCGTTTTAACATCTACCGCCAGTTTTTGGATCGCATGTACTATCTCCTGCCTCCCTCCATAACCGACAGCTATATTGAAATAATAATTGTCGTAGTCCTTGGTCTTCTCCTCAGCATATGATATAGATTCTTTCACATCTTCAGGTAACTCTTCTATATTTCCGATCGCTTTGATCTTGATCTCATTTTCATGCACTCTTTCATCCTCTGCAGCTTTTCTGAAGTTCTCTTTAAAGAGTTCCATCAACTGCTGGACTTCTTTTGAGTTCCTCTTGAAGTTTTCGGTGGAAAAAGCGTACACTGTGAGGACTTCGATATCAAGCTCAGTACACCATTCCATCATATCCTCCAATTTTTCCTTCCCCTTCTCATGACCTGAACCCTCCTCTAACCCGAGGTGTTCAGCAAATCTTCTGTTGCCGTCCATTATAACGGCTAGATGCCTCGGGACGTTTCCCATCTCCTTTATCTCCTTTTTCAATTTCTTTTCGTATGCCTGGTAAGCGATGTCCGAAATCGTCTTCGAGATCTCACTAATGATGGCTCACCAAGTTTAATATGAGTGACAATACCTATAAAAATATATTGTTCAGTGTTATGGATTCAATAACTTGGTTACTAACATAACCATTATATACCATATATCCCATCCGGCATTGAGGTGGATTAATATGAAAGATAAAAAATTATATATCCCAGGACCGACACAGGTGAGGGATGACGTTATCAAGGCGATGGATCAACCCATGTTCGGCCATCGTATGGACAAGATGACCGATCTCTACACCACCATAGTGGAAGATACCAAGGAATTTTTAGACACCGATAAACACGTTATAATACTGAGCGCTTCTGGCACTGAGTTCATGGAGACATCGATATTGAACCTGGTGGATGAAAAAGTTCTCTGCGCTACTTGTGGTAGTTTTAGTGAAAGGCAGGCCAATATCGCTGAAAGACTTGGTAAAGATGTAACAAGACTCGAGTATGAGTGGGGGAAAGCTGTGAAACCAGAAGATGTGAGGGAAGCTTTAGAAAAGGACGATTACGAAGCTTTCACCTGCGTCATGAACGAGACCTCTACTGGTGTAAGAAATCCTCTAGAGGAGATAGGAGAAGTACTGGAAGACCACCCTGACACATTTTTCATAGTCGATGCCATTTCCGCTCTCGGCGGTGATCACATAGACATCGAAAAGAGCAATATAGACGTGATATTCACTTCCGTTCAGAAGGCCTTCGCCATGCCGCCTGGTTTAGCGGTTTGTGTCGTCGACGACGATGCATATCAGCACGAAAAGGAGAGTGATTCATCTTCATGGTATGGAGGTTTCCAGAGGAACATAGATTATTACAAGAAAAAAGGACAGACCCACTCCACGCCGGCGATCTCTCTCATGCTCGCTTACAGAAAACAGATGAAGCACATGCTTGAAGAAGGTCCTAAAGAACGGGACAAGAGGCACAAAGAGATGGCAGAATACACAAGAGAATGGGCCCATGAACACTTCGATATGTTCCCAGAGGAGGGTTATATGTCTCAGACCGTCAGCACTATAGAGAACACTCAGGGTATAGACGTTGCTGAGACCATAAAAGAAGTCAATGAAAAATATGATCTAGCTTTCGCTAACGGCTACGGTTCCAAACTTAAGGAGAAGACATTCAGGATAGGCCATATGGGTGAACATACCGTAGAAGATATCAAGGAATTGACCGACGCGATAGAAGAGGTTGCGGGGCTGTGATAACCATGGCGAAAAAAGTCCTTATCTGTAATCCTGTTGCGGATGAAGCAGTGGAGATGTTGGAAGAGGCCGGATACGAAGTGGATCAAGAGTTCGGAATGTCAAAGGAAGAATTGACTGAAAAGGTGCCTCCTTATCATGCAATGGTAGTCAGAAGTTCCACGAAGGTGAGAGAACCGACCCTCGACGCCGCGGAAAATCTCGAAGTTATCGGCAGACCAGGTATAGGTCTAGACAACATAGACGTGGAATACGCGGAAGAAAAAGGCGTCGCTGTACACAACACCCCGACTGCAACCACGATCTCGGTAGCGGAACTTGTCATGACCCATATATTGGCAAGTTACCGGGACATAGTCGCGGGAACGAACAGCCTCAGAGAAGGCGAGTGGATAAAAAGTGAACTCGCAAGCAACGAGATCTACGGGAAGACTCTAGGTGTTATAGGTTACGGCAATATAGGTCAGGCGGTAGCGGAAAGAGCCCATGCCTTAGGTATGGACATATTGGCTTTCGATGTTCTAGATATAGAGGATCCAGAACCCGCAAAGATGGTGGACATGGACGAACTGATAGAAAAGAGCGACGTGATCACGATACACGTTCCACACAACGAGCACACACACCACTTGATAAGTGATGAAGAATTTGAGAAGATGAAAGATGACGCGGTCCTGGTAGACTGTGCCCGTGGAGGAGTCGTGGACGAGAAAGCTCTCTACGATGCCCTGAAGAACGACATGATAAGATTCGCAAGTAAGGACGTCTTTGCAGAAGAACCGCCCGGTGACAATCCACTTTTCGAACTCGATAATTTCCACGCGACTCCACATATCGGCGCTCAGACCGAAGAAGGTCAGATCAGAGCAGGTACGCAGGCCGCTGAAAAGATAATAGAAGAACTTGACTGAGGAATAAACATGGTCGAGATACTTCCATTTGAAGGAATCCAATATGATAAAGATAAAATAGAGGACATGGAGGACGTTATCACTCAGCCCTACGACAAGATCTCGGATGAAAAGCAGGAAGAGTACTATGAAAAGAACAAGTACAACTATTGCAAATTGATCCTGCCGAAGGAAGAGAACAGGTACGAAGTTGCTTCGGAACGTTTAAGGAAATGGATGGAGGAAGAAATCCTTAATAGGGAAGATGAACCCGGCATCTACGTTTATTTCCAGGACTTCGAAGTTTTGGGTGATACTTATACAAGAAAAGGTTTCATCTCAGCAGTGAAACTCCATCCTTTCGAAGAAGAAGTAGTTCTACCTCATGAGGAAACACACAAGGGACCCAAGATAGACAGATTGAATATGTTGAGAGCTACAGAGAAAAACCTGGAAGCGGGATTCATGCTCTACAGCGATCCAGAAGAGGAGACCATAGATCTTTTCGAAGATGTGGCTGAGAAGGAACCTCTTTATGAAGCTACAGATGATCTCGGTGTTCACAGTAGGGTATGGAAGATCAGTGATGAAAAAGAAATAGAGAAAGTGAAAGAAGTGCTGAAGGACGAACAGGTAGTGATCGCAGACGGTCACCACCGCTACGAAACCGCCGTGACGTACAGGGACGAGATGAGGGAGAAAAATCCAGATTATGAGGACAGAGAAGCGTTCAACTGGCGGATGACTTACATGGTACCAGTAGAGGATCCCGGTCTAAAGATCCTTCCAGGACACAGACTACTGCTCAAAGAGGAAATACAAGATGCGCACATCGAAGAACTGAAAGATTATTTCGAGATCGAAGAGATCGATGAAGACGCTTATGATGAATATCTAGAAGAGAACGACGACACCACTTCGTTCGTGCTTTTCGACGACGAAAGGACCTTGGGACTACGTCTTAAAAACAGAGAGGCGATCGAGAAATTCATGTCAGAAGATTACTCTGAAGATTACAAGGAGTTGGACGTCGTGGTTCTGAGAGATGTGATATTCGAAGGAATAATGGATCTCGAGGAACTTCATATAGACGACGATATATCCTATGAACGGTGGTCTGAAGATGCGGTCGGTAAAGTCGAAAAAGGTGAAGGCACGGTCGCTTTTTTAGTCAACGCTACCAGACCCGAACAGGTATTGAGTGTGGCGAAGAACGGAGAAAGGATGCCCCAGAAATCCACTGACTTCTATCCAAAGGCTAACTCCGGCTTCATGATGATGGATATAAGTGCAGGAGAAGTTCTAGAGTAAACTCAAAAAACCTTTCTATATTTTAATTTTCTATATTTTTCTTCCACTGCATCCAAGCAGATACTCAAGGAAAGCAGAAGTCTTCTATCGATATTTTGTTCTGTATCTTTCTTTATCTGCAACTTGTAAGATCTTTTAAGCAGATTGAAACGCTGCTTGTAAACACCAATCTTTTTCCCCTGTTGGATTATCTCATAGCGGTAAGGTATCTTCCTTACATATCTCTTCCTTGCAAGATCCTTCAAAAGATAATCGCTCCTTGCAGTTCCGATCTTATTCTTCTCCTGATCCAATATAGACCATTCGTCCCTGACAAGTGATTTAACACCTTTTCTTCTGAGATAACCTACCACACTTTCTTCATGATCGAGTACCTCGAAAAGACCTGTGAATTTGGTGAGACTGACCTGTTTGATACTGAAAAGTTCTTTTTCCTTACTCTCATCGTTGTAAACCGTAAGACCCTCCTTGAAAAAGGATTCACTTTCACAGTAAGCTATACGGTCTCTTTCTTCATTTTTTATTATATATTTATTCCCTAAAGATATGAGCTTCTGATCGATGATGAATTCGTTCTCATCCAAGATGGCCTCTATCACATCACTATCAGTTGTTCCCCTTTCCTTCTCAGCCAAATTATCACAGATATGATAAGAGAAAAGTGTTATAAATCCTCTTCGAACTCCTCTGCGAGCTTTTTCATCCTTTTAGCGCTCTCGTGATAGCCGGCATCCTCAGTCCTCTTGATCTGATATCTGAACCTGTCCTTTCCACCGGCTGTATTGTCGGCATGACAGATGATCTTCTCTTCTATAGTCTCTGGAACGTAACTCCTGTGGGGAAGGTCCTGCTCTTTAGCCTCTTCTTTCGTTATACCTCCACCGATGTGTCTTTCTACGATCCTCTGTAACTCTTCAGACCATCCCATTTCTTCCACCATCCTTGCACCCTCTACGCCGTGATCTATACCGTGCGTACGGGTCCTACCAACGTCATGTAAAAAAGCTCCAGATATAACAAGTCTAAGGTCTCCTCCGTGTTCATGCTGCAGATGGATCGCTCTTTCCAGTACTGCCAGCGTGTGTTTCATCAGACCGTCATCCATTCCTTTCTCTCTAACAAACTCGAAGCATTCCTCCAACGAGGGAATTTCAGAGTAATCGATGACACGCTTTTCCTTTCTGGAAGGTAAAACGCCCATCTTTCCTGATCTTTTTTCTTTGATATCTCTTTCGTTGTACCTATCTAAGAATACTGCAAGCGCTGCGACCTCAGAATGAGGTTGATTACCCACCGATACGTTGAATTCTGAGAGCTCAAAAACTTCTTTCGGGACTTTTTGAGACCCGACGATTATGAGCGGGTCTTCGATCTGATGTTCTGAAAATAGTTCGTCAATGTTCATACCGTACATCGTCAAGTGGACCGTGCTGCCGTCCCATCTCTTGATCAGGTCCCGCCAATCACCTTTTTCCTCTACTATAAATCTCCCACCAAACCTTTCGGTAACATCTTCTAAAGTACTTTTCACCTTGCTGTCCATCCCTGGAAGATACATCTTCTCCAGTCCAAAGGCTCTCGCAGTCAGTCCAATATGGGTAGTCATCCTATTGTCGCGCTCAGGTCTGTGACCCAATCTAAGAACCGCCGACAAGTCTTTCACCAGGGTCCTTCCTCATCATCCATAGTTTCTTCAGTTTTACGGATGGTATCGATGCCTTCTTCAGTTCCTTGATCGTCTTCAAAAGACTCTGTTTCTTCGGGCTCTTCATATCCTTCTTCGAAATCATCTATGTCTTCACCTATGGTAACAAAGTCTTCTTCACTAAATAGTGGAATCAGTACTCCCTTGGTCAGAGGCAGTGCAGAAGCAAAACCTAGTAAACCCATCAAGACCACTTCAGGAAGTGCACCAGCACCGTACGCATTAGCGACGTGGAATATGATGACTCCAAATATTGCGATAGTAAGACCTGTTAACAATTTTCCTATCACATCAGGGAGGAATGTGATATCAGATAGATAGATCCCGATCGAGGATAGGATGGTGACAATCAAAGCTACGATCGAAAAGGCGAATAATCCTCCTTCACCCTGATCCCACAGCGGCCATATAGTATATATGAAAAAGGTCACAGTGATTATTATAGCTATACCTGAGATAAGCGCCATCACACCTTCCGACATGTCAGACAAATACTCATCTATTTCTTCTAGATCCATCATGATTCACCTTCCTTTAATTCTTCTACCCTATGGCCTTTATAATTCAAATTTACAGATCTTTTTACTAGACTTTTCAGAGTGGTATTACTATGTTCTATCTTCTTACTTATGTCGTTAGCGAAGGTATCTCCCTCTCTAACTGACTGAACGATCTGCTCTTCCAGATCTTCGAACTCCTCTTCATCGATCATCGCTGCGTAAAGTACATCACTGATTTCAGCGATAGGTACGGAAGCATCTATGTGGACCTCAGAATAATAGGTGTGATATGCTCGCCTTGTCTCTCTACCCGTATGCTGCCATCTGGTTTCGACCAGTTTCATCTTATCGAATATCTTTAACGCTTTTTTCCCTTCTTCTCCGTACTCTTCTTCGATCTCTTCTTCAGTTTTCCAGCTCTCCGCTAAATCTGTATAAACGTCCCTTTTAGTCTTTGTACTCACTGCTCTTAATATCGGAACTAGTTCCGTCACATCCTTGATTACTTTTACTCGGCTCATCCTAATTCGATACCCCAATTGATTTGTAAAATTTAATATTTCCTATGACGGTTATACATCCCTCGTCTTAAAACTTTGCCCTAATATCCTTTCCGCCCTCTTTACAAAAGCGGGTATACTCTCGACATCTTTCACTTCTTTTTTCAAGAACTTGATGAGCGTCTTACGGTATTCTACGTCATATTCGATTATATTGGATTCACAGGCTTTTTTTATCTTGTAACAGAGCCTCCTTCCGGAGGAGTCCCAATCTGTAAGGATTATAACTTTATCGTGCTTTCCACGCAGTTCTTCTATTATCCGAAAGATGGACTTTCCTCTCTTTATCTTTATTATTTTCCTCTCCACACCGAGACTTTTCAGTGCTTCTACATCTTTTTTTCCCTCAACGATTATGGGTATATCTTTGTCTTCGGCCTTTATATTTTGAAAGACCTCTTGAAGGCCCTCGAATTCTTCTTTCAACCTCATGCTCTTCCTCACTTTATTTCTTGATCAAAGCCTCGACCTTTTTCTCACACATATCAGAGATAAAGAGTCTCTTTCGATTTTTTCTATTTCCCTTTACGATACTGATCCGATTTGTCGATACCCCTAATCGTTCCGCGAAGAGGCTGATCACTGCCTTGTTCGCTCTTCCATCGGCGGCCTTCTCCTTCACAGAAACTTTCAGATCTCCTCTCCAAGGGTCTACATCTCCTATCTCACTATTAGAGCTGTTCGGAGTCACAGATATATCGATATAGATACCTTGGTCTGATTCAGTAAATACCTCTGAAGGATCGCTCTTCTTTATGGCCATCACAGTTGGTATATTCTTTATCCAAAGTTAAAACATTTTCGCAACTCGATCGATGTATTGGATCCAAACATTCCACCAACTTGTGAAGTGCGCAGCTTGCTAACGTTTGAGATAAATTATGCAGACCTTATTTCTTCTCACGTCAGTCTGCATAATGTGATTCGTTGAACGGTTCAGGATTGAGACCTTTTCTTTCTCTGATCTTTTTCACTATCTCAGGCTGTAGAGACTGCGGAACCCTTTCGAAGCCAGCATGTTCAGTAGACCACAGCGCTTTTCCTCCTGTAGCACTCCTTATATCACCTGAAAAACCGAACATCTCCGCTACCGGGCACTTCGCTTCAAGGTGAGAATCGCTGCCTTCCTGCTTCATGTCAACTACCTCACCTCTTCTCTGCTGTATCTCCACATTTACGTTACCCATAAGATCAGAGGGGATATCGATAAAGACTCTCTGTTTAGGCTCCAATAAGATCCTTTCTCCTTGGCACATCGAACCATAGATAGCGTTCTTGACAGCGGGCAGAACCTGTGCCGGTCCTCTATGTATCGTATCCTCGTGTAATTTAGCATCGACCAATTTGACTTTCATACCTTTCAAAGGTTCTCTAGCCAAAGGCCCTTCTTCGCAGGCTTCTTCGAAACCTTGTTCGATCAGTTCCATTGTCTCATTCAGATACTGGATACCCTTTGTCATATCTAAAAGCACGTTATCATCGACGAATTCGACTATGTTTTTTGATTCGTCCTTCTCCATACCTAAATCTCTCAGATCTTGGGCCAATTCAGCCTTATCTTTTATCTTACCCTTAACAGTAATGTCTCCCCTGTCTATAGCTTTAACTATATCCTCTTCCATAGGCTCGACTTCTAGGTAGAATCTATTATGCCTATTTGGGGATATACCCATGAATGGACCGCCCTGAGTTTGGGTAGCCTCTCTATAAACCACGATAGGTTCAGAGGAAGTTATGGGTACACCGTGTTCTTCCTGGATACGGTGTTCAGTGATCTCAAGATGGAGTTCACCCATGCCTGATATCAGGTGCTCTCCAGTTTCCTGGTCTATCTGGATATCGATTGAAGGATCTGCTTTTGCAACAGACCTCAAAACCTCTATCAGTTTCGGCAGGTCTGCGGTGTTCTTCGCTTCGACGGCTTTCGTGACCACTGGCTCTGAAAAATGCTTCATCTCTTCGAAGGGCACGACGTTCTCTACCGAACTTATGGTAGAACCGGCTATGGCATCCCTTAAACCACCGACAGCAACCACATTTCCAGCTTTTATCTTATCTACCGATATCCTGTCGGCTCCAACACTAAGTGAAACCTGCTGGACACGGTTCGTTCGAGGCTGGTCGTCTATATGAAGCTTCATCCCGTCTTCGATAGCGCCTCCGAATAGCCGGCCTACGGCGATCTCACCAGCGTGCTCATCCATGAGGATCTTTGTGACCATCATAGCCGTGGGACCCTCTTCAGAGCAGTTGATCATCGTTTGCCCGACCTCGCTATCGGGATCTCCTCTCCATATATGGGGTATCCTGTATTCCTGAGCTGTAATCGGATTCGGCATATGCCTGATCACCTGATTAAGGAGAACTTCGTGGAGAGGCGCTATCTTTATCAGCTCACGTTCCTTTTCCTTCCCACCTTCTATATGCTCGTAAATATTTTTGAAAGTGATGCCTTCTTTCTTCATGTAAGGTACGGAAATAGCCCAATTCTGAAGAGCAGAACCGAAGGCAACATTTCCATCTTCTACGTTCAATCTCCATTCATCTTCAAATTCTTCTGGAACGTTGTTCTTTATCAGTTCGTCAACGTTCCTGATGATCTTATGGAATCTCTGCTGCATCTCTTCTGGTCCGACGTTCAACTCCTTGATCAATCTATCTACTTTGTTTATGAAAAGTATAGGTTTGACTTTCTCTTTCAGTGCCTGCCGTATCACCGTTTCAGTCTGCGGCATGATCCCTTCCACGGCACAGACTACGATTATGACTCCATCTACGGCTCTCATAGCTCGGGTTACGTCACCGCCGAAGTCGACATGACCAGGTGTATCGACCAGGTTGATAAGATACTCTTCCTTTTCATATTCGTGGACCATCGAAACGTTGGCTGAATCGATGGTGATCCCTCTCTCCTGCTCCTGTTCGTCGAAGTCCAACATCAATTGTTTTCCTGCCAGTTCTTCTGACATCATACCTGCCCCAGCGATAAGATTATCGCTCAGGGTGGTCTTTCCGTGGTCGATATGTGCCGCGGTTCCAATATTGCGTATCTGCTTCGGTTTATCCATCAGTTCGCGTGCTTTCTGAATATTTTTTTCTTTTCTTCCCATAAAAAATCACCAAATAATAATTGTTGAAAATAATAGCTTTTTATCATCTCGCTGAAGCTGCCATCCTTTCCGTTTCTTCTTTCTTATTGACGGCAAAGCTGTCTCTATCCGCTCTAGAGGCCTTTATCAATTCCTCAGCCAAGCAGATGGAGATGTCCTTATTGTTCTTGTATGAAGCATTGACCGCTCCTTGAGCTATCTTCGAAAGTGCCAAGGATATCCTCCTGCAGGGAGAAACATCCACCGCTTTGGGTACTGAGATACCCCCATAAGTGATCTGCGTGGTCTCCTCTCTCGGAGCACTGTTCTCTATAGCTCTTACTAATATCTGGACAGGATTTTCCTCAGTCCTCTCATGGATCTCATCCATGGCATCTTTTATCGAATTGTAACTCTTCATCTTCTTGCCGGTGTACTCTTGGGTCCTCATTATGTGATTGATCAGTCTTTCGATTATGCTGATCTTTTCCTTCTCAAATCTTTTCTTCGCGTGCTCTCCACCGCTGTGGGGCACTAGAATAGGTAAAAGATTTATGTATCTATCTAGACCGGGATCTTTGACTTCGACTTCCTTCATATCGTATTTATCGAAGAGAAGAGGCATCTCTAATTCTTCGTATAGTCTTTCTCTCTTCCTCTGTTCTTCAGATATCTCATCTTCGCTCTCTGCTTCAGCCATACTATTCACCAATATCTATCTCAACGGTTTTTCTTTTCTACCTGCGATCAATTCGGATAGAGCCACACGGTTGACTTTTACAACTTTGTATCTAACTCCAGGTATATCTCCTTTCGCTTTACCCCTCATACCGCCTATACCTTCGATGAGGACTTCATCATGTTCATCTATGTAGCTTATAGCTCCTTCTCCTGGGGCGAAAGCGGTGACCTGCCTACCGTTCTTTATAAGCTGGACCTTGACACATTTCCTGATAGCCGAGTTAGGCTGTTTAGCCTCGATCCCGACCTTTTCAAGAACGATACCTTTACCCTGTGGAGCACCTTCTAATGGATCGGTCTTTTCTTTGAGACCCAACTTTCTCCTTTTGTAATCCATATCGCTCCATCTGAACTTTTGTCGATTCTTTTTTAGTTTTCGTGCGGCATTCAATCCATTAGTCACTTTACTCAACTCCGTTGAAATGGTTGATTCATCCGATGATTGAAGGTGGGCTATAAATCTTTTGGGCTTGCGAAGTAGGAACTGTCTCAGTCATCGGACACATAATACCATTACCATAGGTTATTTTTAAGCCCTTCTATCGACCTCGATTGGAAGAGGAACAAAAAATAGTTATACACAAAACTTTATCGTCGATTCACCATGGAAGTATTTATAACGAGAGAGATCCCCTCGGTCGGGATCGATAGGATCAAAGGAAGATACGATATCGAAGTCAACCAGGAACCTAGGAACCTCACCAAACAAGAACTCATAGAAAATGTAAAAGGAAAAGATGGTTTGCTCTGCCTGTTGACCGATACTATAGATGAAGATGTCCTTGAAGCGGGAAAGGATCTGAAAGTGGTCTCTAACTACGCTGTCGGCTTCGACAACATAGATGTTGAAGAGGCAACGAAAAGAGATATAGCGGTGACGAACACTCCTGGAGTTCTCACAGAAGCCACCGCGGAGATTACTTTTACGCTGATGTTAGCCGTGACCAGGAACGTGGTCAAAGGTGATCGGTTCGTCAGAGAGGATAGATTCGAAGGATGGGATCCTATGCTGCTGCTCGGCCATGAACTACACGGTAAAACTTTAGGCGTCGTAGGGATGGGAAACATAGGTAAAAAGGTTGCCGAGATCAGTCAAGGGTTCGATATGGACGTGATATACTACGACCAGGAGAGGAAGGAGGACATGGAAGATAAGGTCGATGCAAAAAAAGTGGATATAGATACATTGATGAAAAAATCGGACTTCGTCACTCTCCACGTACCCTTATTAGATGCGACTGAAAAGATGATAGGTAAAAGGGAGCTGGAGTTGATGAAAGAAGACGCATATATCGTAAATGCTGCAAGAGGAGAAGTGGTCGACGAAGACGCACTGGTAGAAGTCTTAGAAAAAGAAAAGATCGCGGGAGCCGGTATCGACGTTTATGCCAACGAGCCCCATGGAGCGAATCCTGATTATTACGATCTAGAGAACGTAGTTCTAGCACCTCACCTCGGAAGCGCTACACACAGAGCGAGGGAAGGCATGGCCAAAATGGCCGCTACCAATCTTATCGACGTATTAGAAGGAAGAGAACCTGAACATATAGTGAATCCAGAAGTTCTGGATGATTGAATTAAAGAGAGGAGGATATATATGGATATGATAAGTGAGAGAGTTAAGAAAATAGAGCTGAGCGGGATAAGGAAGTACTTTGAGATGGCGAGCGAGGACACTATAAATCTTGGAATAGGTCAGCCCGATTTTCAACCACCGGAAGGCGCTATAGAAGCATATCACGAAGCGATGAAAAAAGGTCATAACGGTTACGGTTCTACATATGGTCTTCTGGAGCTGAGGGAAGAGATCGCTAGAGAATACTCTAAATATGAAGATGGATTGAGTAAAGATAACGTACTGATCCATGTTGGAGCCACCCAAGCTTTCAAGATAATAACCGAATCTTTCATAGAGGAAGGAGATGAAGTGCTTTACCCAGAGCCGGGTTTTGTGCTCTACGACTCTCAGGTAGAGCTTGCAGGAGGTGAACCGGTCCCGTATCCGGTCGAGCAGAGATATGACTTTATACCTCAAATAGAGCATCTCGAGGAGAGAAAGAGTCCAAATACAAAGGCGATAATCGTCAATTCTCCTTCTAATCCCACAGGAGGAGTCATACCGGAAAAGGATATAGAAAAGATATGTGACTGGGCGGAAGAAAACGATGTGATCGTGTTTTCAGATGAAGTGTACGAGAAGATGGTCTACGGCAAGAGACACGACTCTTTCTTGGGCAACTGTGACAACGTGATAATGATAAATTCATTCTCGAAAACCTTCGCCATGACTGGATGGAGGGTAGGCTTCATAATAGGGAGTGAGGAGTGGATCGAGGAACTGGGTAAAGTAAACTATTACAACGTGGCCGCACCACCAACCCCTACACAATATGCGGTCCTTCACGCCCTGAAGCATGAAGAGAAATTCCTAAATGAGATGACCGCAACGTTCAGACAGAGGAGAGACGTGATAGTCGAACGGTTGAACGAGATCGACGGTATAGAGTGTCTGAAGCCAGAAGGCGCATTTTACGTCTTCCCTTCCTTCGATCTAGACGTGAGTTCAGAGGAACTGGTAAACAAGCTCTTGGACGAGGGGGTTTTAGCCACGCCGGGAACCGCTTTTGGATCTACCGGTGAAGGTCACATACGGTTCTCTTACGCTAACTCCACAGAACAGATCGAAAAAGCTATGGCTATCGTTAGTGATGTGGTGAAAGAACTCAGATAGCGGATAAATTCCTTTGCGGTCAGTACTAGACGTCGAGGTAGTAGTGGTCGAGAATGGAAGATGAACTAAGGAAAGAGCTCAAAGTGCTGTTCGTCACTGAATCCTTTCCACCAGAGAGCTACGGAGGCGGGGAGATCTCCTGCGCCCTCATGGCCGAAGCTCTAGTCGAGAAAGGATTGAGCGTCACTGTTCTCACCTCAAAAGTCGAAGGTTCAAGTGATTTGGATGAAAGGAACGGAGTGAAGGTGATCAGGCGTTTGAAAACTGGTAAGGGAAGGCAGTCTCTAAAGGAGAATTTGAAGAGAAGGATGCACTTCAAAAAGAGCGTGAAAAAAGAGGTCGAAAAGATATCTTCTAGATACGATCTTATCCATTTTTTCAACATAACCAGTATGACCGATCTGCGTACCGAAAAACCGACTTTCGCCACGATAAATTCCTATATAAATTTCTGTCCCAAAGGGAATCTTTACTATAAGGAAAAAAAGGTGTGCAGGGGGTGCGGTTTTCGAAAGTTCATCGGATGCATCACTGCCTCGGATTATGTAGGAAACCAAAAGATCGGTAAAGGGTTGAGATACAATCCGCTATTTTGGATACCGCTCTACCTCGATTTCAAGAGGAGGAAGAGATGTCTGAAGTACGTGGATCATTTTTTCAGCTTGAGTGATTTTATCACGGAGATGCTGATGGAAGAAGAGGTACCTGAAGAAGATATCACCAAGGTGCCCAACGTACCCAAGATAGATGATCCTCAAGGCGGAGAAGTGATAGAACTGCCTGGAGATGGGATTCGTATCGTCTACATAGGGGCACTGACGAAGATCAAAGGAGTAAATCTCTTGATAGAGGCCTTCGATGAAGTTGAGGGAAATGCGGAATTAATCATAGTCGGCGACGGACCGGATAGAGAAAGACTGGAGAGTATGGCTGCAGGAACTAAAAACATAGAATTCCTCGGCAAGGTGGACCACAGTTCGATATCTTATGTTTATGAAGGGTCAGATGTGATAGTTGTTCCGTCCTTATGGCCTGAACCTCTATCTAGAGTTCTGCTGGAAGCAGCCTATTTCGGAAAACCGATAATTGCGACGAACGTCGGAGGGAATCCCGAGGTGGTCAAACCCGGATTCAACGGCTTTTTGTTCGAACCTGAAGTCAGTGACTTGGCGGAGAAGCTGAACAAGATCGTTGAGAAGGATGCTTTGAGGAAAAAATTCGGAAACAACATGAAGAAGTACTTCAGAAAAAGATTTGCAAAGGAAAAGGTGCTGGATAAAGTGATCAGTACTTATCGTGAAAAGGTAGATAAGAAGTTATAGGTAGATTAGAAATTATAAAAAGTCATTTTGATGGCGCTTTTTTGAAGAGTGCGAGCGTTTCCTCAGCGACTTCGTCCCAGGTCTTTATCCCTTCTTTGTTGATTTCATCTTTACCAGCAGATTCGTATGCTTTTACGACTTTCTCCGGAAAATCTTGTAGGTTAGATATGTGAATTCCGCCCACTCTTTCTTTCAGCTCCGCATATCCTCCAGTAGTTTCACTGACCAGTACCGGTGTCCCCATAGTTAGGGATTCCATGGGAGCCTTTGGAAATGGATCGTATACAGCGGGATGTATCAGAAGTCTTGCCTTTTTGTAAAAATCGCACAGTTCAGTCCTGTCGACAGTTCCTAAAGCTTTAAAATTTTTTTCCAAGCCTTTCGCTTTAAGTTCTCTTTTCACTTCTGAAAAGAGATCCTTATCGCTGATATTTCCCAGATGTATCAGTTTGGGTGACTTTTCTCCATCAAATCTTTCTAGTATCTCAGGGATCAGGTGGCAGCCCTTTCTCTTAACGAATGAGCCGACCATTAACAGGTTTTCTTTTTGGGATACGTTTCCTGTGGTTTCGTATCCCCTGAACAGATCGGAGATCGCGTTCTCATGTACAACGCTCTCTCTTCCATAATACTTCTTCACGTCCCGTTTCACCATCTCGCTGACAGCTATTATCTCGTCGGCTTTTGTCAAGACCTTCCTTTCAAGATAACGCTCGAATTCGTAGTAAAGTCTCCTCCTCAGCTTATCGTGAAGGTGCATCCAACTGGCCCTGAATCCGTGGAGTTTAACAACAAAAGGGATCTCATCTTTACTAACAAAAGCGCCGTCCGTGGAGTGGCTCAGGATGATATCGAACTTTTTATCTTGTTTTAATTTTTTAGCTCTTTCGTTAGCCTTGAATATGAAGTAAAATTTGTTAAGAGCGTCTACCTGGAATACCGGTTCTATGAGATGTACCGTGATGTTATCTTCTTGACATGAAGCGCTTTCTCCTAGTGTAATTATGTCTATCTTCGCTCCTTTGTCACCAAGTGCCTCGAATAAACTTTGTATGTGCTTCGCCCTTCCGCCTTGGTGATATGGAGGATATTGATGTGTGATCGATAGTATGTTCATTCAAATACGCCTCGGATCATTTCGGTTCGTTAAAGTTTTCTTTATCACTTTTGCAGCTTTCTCTGCCATCTGACGTATATCTCCTTGGGAATCGATCTCGACGACTTCTACACCCTCGGACTCCAACTCCTTAGATATGATCTCAAAAAATCTATCATAACGTCGGATACGATCTATCATGCTTTTTCTATCCAACTTATTATACTCGGAGTGATATCCACCTCTTTTTTTTCTGAGTCTCGATTCACAAACTTCTGGGTCGGACTTCATTATTATAAGCAGATTGGGAAGAGGAATACTCTTAGAATAGTCCTTGACGTCATCCTCCGAGATAGGTTTACTGGGTTCAGGGGGAGAAAATATAGACCCTCCTTTTTGAACAAATCCCTCATCCACCAGTAATGGATCTTTTTTCTTCCAAAACTCCTCTATCACCATGTACTTATCTATCGTGGGAAGCATCATATTGAGAGCGCTGACTTGACGCTTCCTATCATCGGTATATCTTTTGGCAAACGTTTCGAACACGGACAGACCGTTGGGATGTTTACTAGAATAGCGTATGATCATCCTACCGTTCAACCCTGTAATTCTAGACAGAATGTATCTTCTAAATGTCAAGGGTGTCAACTTTATCAAGAGAGAAGAAAGTTTGTGGGAAAAAATAGGGTACTCGATGGTGAGAGCTGTGATAACCGAATACTTGTACGCCTCATCAAGATCCATATAGTCGTCTGACCTCGAGAGGGTAGAAATCAACGCGGTTTTTCCTGTTCCTGGGGAACCTGCGAATTCGATAAGTCTCAATTATATCGCTTATTAATATTCCACATTATATAAAGGATTTTGGGAGACTATTGAATTTTTCAAGCTCGAGCAACTGTGTAAAACTTAATTTATAAGTACTTCCGCCTAGTTGTTAGGATGCGTCACCTTCAAAAAAAACGGTGTCTACCATGAGTCAGGATATAATCACCATCGTATCGGGCTTACCTCGTTCAGGAACCTCCATGATGATGCAGATGCTGGACAAAGGAGGTCTAGAGATTTTGACGGATAAGCAGAGAGGACCTGATGAAGACAATCCCAAGGGTTACTACGAGTATGAGAGAGTGAAAGCTTTGCCCGGGGATACTGATTGGTTGGAAGATGCTCAGGGTAAAGCTGTGAAGATATTGGGCGAACTGATAAAGCACATACCGGAAGGTTATGATTTTAAAGTAGTTTTCATGGAGAGGAATCTCGATGAGATCATCGAATCGCAGACCAAGATGCTGAAGCGTCAGGGAAAAGATCCTGACGACATCTCTAAAGAAGAGTTGAAAAAGACTTTCAAGGAATACAGGAAGATATTGAAGCAGCAGATAGCTTCTCATCCCGGGATGGAAGTGATCTATGTTAGTTATAACGACATCATGAGTCATCCTGAACCGGTGGTAGAAAGTATATCCGCCTTCTTCGACGATGAGTTGAACACTACGGAGATGTTATCAGTTATAGATGAAGACCTCTATCGCAATCGGCTTGAGATGGAAGAATAAAAAAGTAAGTTGGTAGAAGAGATTTTTCTTTACAGGTAACCGTTTTCGTCAAGGTAGTCTATCACTTTTTGGACGCTTTCTTCGACTTCTTCTTTATGGGTTTCTAGAGTTACCTCAGGATTTTTCGGTTCCTCGTATGGATCTGAGATGCCCGTGAAGTTGTCTATTTCTCCATTTCTCGCTTTCTCGTAAAGTCCCTTGACATCTCTATCAGCGCAGACATCTATCGGACATTTAACGAAGACCTCTATGAAGTTGGTGACCTGTTCTCTCGTCTTTTGTCTCCTCTCTCTATAAGGTGAAATAAAAGACGCTAAGACGGACACACCGTTTCTAGATAGTAGTTCAGCTAAAAAACTGACCCTCTTTATGTTGGTGTTCCGGTCTTCCTTCGTGAAGCCGAGGTCAGCGGTGAGGTGCTGCCTGACTATGTCGCCGTCCAATCTTTCGACGAGATGGTCGTACTCTTCTTCTAATCTAAGGCCTACTCTGTCCGCTACAGCGGACTTTCCGGAGCCGGAAAGTCCGGTGAACCAGAGTGTGAAACCTTCTTCTTCGTTCTGTTTTTCCCACTTATCTTCATTGACCATGACGTGGTCGTTCTTTTGATCTTCAGTCATAAGATACCTCCTTCAACATGTCAAAAATATCCATAAGAACCAATTCCATATCCTCTTCAGGTACTACCATACCTACCACATCGCTTTTACCGCCGGCTGAATAGCCTCTTTTCTTCATCTCTTCGATTATTTCTTGTGAGTTGGTCAGTGGACCCCTTATGTAGATCTGAGACTTGTTTGTTTGAAAGCTGTTGTTCGAAACTACCACTTTCTTGTCCTCTCTTGACCAGGCGAGTCTTCTGGTAACGGTGGAGATTATGTTGTAAGGAGAAGACATCTTTCTATAGAGGATTTCATCATCTATCTGTTCTAAAGGTGATTCGACCTCTTGTTTTATCGCATCCTTCAAGTTCTCCTCATTTTCTTTTAGATCTCCCCTGCTAATTATCTCTTCAGGTCGGTTCACATCTTTGAGGTTATGAGGCATCTTGGTTATCTGACTTCTTTCGCCTATCTTGTAAAGAGTGTCTATCCTCTCGGCACATCTTAGGACTGTGTTGAAATCGGTGTCGAGTTCCGATAGCACCTTGTTCACAGTTTTCATCGCCGTGTTATTTTCCTTCAGCTTTTCCTCCCTATCTCCGAAGGCTCCTAAGATAGTCAGGAGGTCCGGTTTTTTGTTCAGATAATCGGTGATGACCCAGGTGGCGCTCGGGAACTCTTTTGGAGAATTTTTGTCTATTATCGGGTTGTGGTGGAGTTCCACGTCATGTTCGTCCTGCAGGTGATGATCGAAGATGTAGACTTCTCCGAACTTATTTAAAAATGCGATAGATTTTTCAGGCAGAGCCATGTCAGCGACTATGACCTGGTCTGGGTCGATGTTTTTTATCTTTTGTTTGTCGTCTCTGTTGATCAGGTAGTTTCCTATGGTCGGTGTGAAAGTCTCCATATGTGAGATCTTTTTGTCCAGTTCTCTCAGCAGGAGAGAAGCGGAAGCTATACCGTCGGTATCCCAATGGTGGAGAAGGAGTGTGTTTGACTCTTCTTTTATCGGTATGGTGGAAGAGGTGCTCATGTTTTGATCTTTACTCCTCCTTCACGAATTTTTCATCGTGTTCGAGCACGGTTTCCGCGACTTCAGGCCTCATCATGTGTTCCGGCGGTGTTTTTCCGTCTTTGAACATGTTCCTCATCTTCGTACCGCTGAAGTTCTCCCTGTGTTCGTCGTCGTGCGGACAGATGTGGCCGTCGACCGCGCCTCCGCACTTCTCGCAGTAAGTGAAGGACTTGAAGTGCACGGGAGTCATGTCAAGGTCGGGGAACTTGTTGAAGATATCCTGCGCCTCGTAAGGCCCGTAATAGTCGCCTACACCGGCGTGATCTCTTCCTACGATGAAGTGGGTGCAGCCGAAGTTCTTCCTCATGATCGCGTGGAAGATGGCTTCTTTCGGACCCGCATATCTCATCTCAGCTTCCAGTATGCTCATAACCGCTCTATCCTTCAGATAGTACTCACCCATGAGAGTGTCGTAGGCGTCGAGTATGACTTCATCCCTGTAATCGCCCGGTTTTTTCTTTCCTATTATTGGATTGATGAAGATACCGTCGACGAAGCTGAGAGCGGTCTTTTGTACATATTCATGTCCCATGTGGGGAACGTTCCTTGTCTGGAATCCGACTATACTCCTCCAACCTTTTTCCTTGAAAAGTATCCTCGTCTCTTTAGGAGTCAAGTGGAACTTTTCGAAGTCGGTGCTGTTCTCCTTGAACTGGACGATATCGCCTCCGACAAGATGATCGTTCATGTTCATGGTTCTTTGTACTCCGGGATGATCTTCGTCTTCAGTACCGTAGATCTCCCTCGCCATCCTCTTCTTGTCGAAGCCGTAGAGTTCTTCTATATCTAGAGTGGCGAAAGGTTTTCCGTTCTCTGTTTCGAGGCAAATCTCTTCACCTTCCGAGAGCTCGTCTCTCCTTTGTTTCGTTATGTCGAGAACTATAGGTAAGGTCCAGGGAGTGTCGTCGCTCAGCCTGGATTCTTCCAGCACCCAATCGAAGTCGTTCCTCTTGAGGAAGCCGGTAAGAGGACTGTAGACTCCGTTGGCTATGTTCTGCACGTCTTTTCTGAGGCCGCTGTCCAACTTTATGTTCTTCATCTCTTGTGCTTCTTCTTTGAGGCGTTCGCTCTTCTTATCCGAAGCTATCTGATTTACGAGAGTTCCTCCGTGAGGTTTAGACATGAGTAGGATCACCGTAGGTTTAATCGAGGTAACCTAAGGCCCTCAGCCTTTCCTTCACTTTCTCCTCGTCCTCTTCGGAGAAATCTTCCGTCTGGTCTTCCTCTTCCATGCTGGAGATCACCTGTCTGAGAACGTAGGTCACGTAGCTGGACATCGAATTGAAGCCAGTCCCTTCCATCCGTTTCTTTACTTTTTTCGCCAATGGTTTCGGTATGGAAACCGTTGTGTAGTTTTTTTCCGCCATTATATGTCACCATATTTAATTACATTTAATTAAAAGAGCATTAGGATGATCTAATATTTAAATGTTGGTGAGTGGGGCCGAAGATAAGATATATATTCCAAAAAGAGATATTCGTGGTGGTGAATCGAGATCACCGATAAGGAGCAAATTACAGATAATTCTCAAAAAACCTCAGAGGCCAGCGGAGAAGACGAAGTTGTAAGGTCGTTAGCAAAGATCGGAAGGGGCGCTGGAATACTGTTCATAGGTACTGTTTTAGGGATGTTTTTCAATTTTTTATCTAGAGTGTTCATAGCTAGATTTTACACTCCTGCCGATTACGGTTTATTCAACCTGTATTTTACCATATTGAGCATCTTTGCCGCTGTTGGCGTTATCGGTCTGAGGAACGGTATACAAAGAAATATCTCTTACTATCTTGGTAAAGACGAAA
>PWHR01000009.1 GCA_003554965.1 Thermoplasmata archaeon
AAAAATCCTTCCGTCTTTTGCTCGGTCAGAGACACTCGCAATCTTCAGGAACACGATGTGTTCCTTCGATTTTCAATATCTTCCACTCCGTTCCAGATATTTGAAAATGCGAGGGAAGGGATTTGAACCCTTGGACCCCTACGGGACAAGGCCCTGAACCTTGCGCCGTTGGCCATGCTTGGCTACCCTCGCGTTATGATTGAGCCTTTCGAATGAATAATCGAGGGGGAATGAGGAACATTTTGTTCCTCGGCTACCCTCGGAAGTTGCAGCGAGTTTACGAGCGAAACCTGCGTGTTAGTGGATATATTTCAGGATTTTTCTTAGAAATGAATGTACGCGAGATGTAAGACTGTATTGGATCACTAAGATGAAGTTAACAAGGCTCCGATCGATTTACTTGAATTTGTTGCTAAGGCCCATAATCATTTATCCACGCCGATCACTTCGACCTCGAATACCAAGTCAACGCCTCTGACCTCTTCATTGAAGTCGAAGATCATCTTATCTCCATCCGGTATCAATATTCCTTCACCTTCAGGGGATTGATCAGCTTCTTCTTGAAGATTTTGGACCTCTCCGAATTCACCTCTATAATTTGCTAACAAACCGGCATCAACTTTGAGGGATTCAGAGACATCATGTTCGACAGAGATCTCCCCATCCCCGCCTGCTGCAGAGGTATTGACAGAAACTACTTCAGCTTCCCATCCCTCATCGATATAAGGTCCATAGCTCTCTCCAACGTCGGGATCATTTCTTAGTGTAACCCTCTCCGCATGGATGTCGATGGAGACAACGGTTTTCTCCCATCCCCAGAAATGATCTTCTACTACTTTACCGTGTTGGGGCATCCCATGTCTCATCTCGAATTCTTCGAGATCCATGCGCTGAAAGACAGGAAAGGTTTCAGTTTTGGAATTTTCAAAAATCAGGTCTTCATTTTTTTCACCGTAACCTTTTTCAGGCGGCACCACGAAGGTCTGACTTTCTCCTTCTTCCATACCCTCTATATTCTCATTCCATCCATCGATCACATCTTCTCCCAAAGTGAACTGGAACGGTTCACCACGTTCCCTTTCATGATCGTAGGTTAGAGTGAAACTGGGTTCTCCAACATCAGGGATATCCTCATAAGATGTATCGAATATACGGTATCCATCGTAGGCTCTTTCATCCCATAATCTACCAACGTAATGTATCTCCACCGTATCTCCTTCTTCCGCAACTTTTATCTCTTCAGTATCTTCTCTGAAGTAGAACTCTCTAACGCCTAGTATTCCTCCTGCTGATCCCACGGTGATGATTATGACCATCAACAGCACAGTGAGCCATCTTTTCATACTGAATCTATACACCTTAGGAACATTGGTATAATAAATGTTATGGAAAGGAATTTGTGATCATGTTGAAAAATGAAGCAGGTTTGAGAGAATTTAACAGGACAAAAAAAGAGAAATATCTCGTACACAGATCGAAACCGTTCGATATTTATATTTGAAGTATCTTTCCGAAAACATGGATAGATTGTTCGATAAGGTTCTGGTAAGACCTCCATGTACTACCTATGGAAACTGCCTTTCAAAGAACCCGGCAAAATCTACTATCGAAGTAGCTAAAGCAAAAGACCAACACAGAAATTACGTCAAGACCTTAAGACAAAATGGAGTCGAAGTTTTAGAATTACAACCTTTAGATAAGTTCCCAGACAGCATATTCATCCAAGACGTCGCTTTTGTAGGAGCAGATTCAAAGAAAGCTTTCATCTGCAGGTTTGGCGTCAATGAGAGAAGGGGAGAAGAAAACAACGTGGCAGAACACCTAAAAAAATTAGGATTCAAAATAGAGAGGACAAGATCTCCAGGGACCATCGAAGGAGGAGATATACTCGTAACTGACCAAGATACGATATTTATCGGGATGTCCGAGAGAACAAACGAAAGAGGGATAGACCAACTCTCTGAAACTTTCCCCCAAAAAGAAGTTGTGAAAGTCCCTGTCGAAAAAGTATTTCACTTATTGTCGGCGGTGAATTTTTTAGGAAATGGTACACTGGCTGTATGCCCTGAACTAGTAGATTTAAAATACTTTAAGGACTTCGAATTGCTGAAGATATCTAAAGATGAGCAAAAGACACGATACACGAATAAGCCGATAAACCTCCTTTATGTAGGAAACGATAAAGTGCTGATGCCAAACGTATATCCCAAAACCAGTGAGATGTTAGAAGATGCGGGTTACGAGACGATAGAAGTCGATATTTCTGAATTCTGGAAAGGCGATGCGGGGATAACCTGTCCGATGTTGCCTATCTACAAAGGTTTTTGACCAAAAATATACAAAGCAATCACGTCTAATCCCAGAATCTCTTAGTCCTAGCATACTGTATCTCTGCCTCGAGTATATCTTTCAGAAAATCATCTTCATCTCTATGCCTTTTAGAGAGTATCCTCCCTGCCTTTTGATGGCCCACTCCTCTAGCGGATAGAGCTAGGAGTGCTCTTTTTTTGTAGACTCTAGCCAATTCAGCCAATTTATAATATTTTTTTAGCTCCTTCTTTTCTTCTTGATCAAGATCATCTTTTTCCTTATCGATCAGATCCTCATCCTGATAAGGCCGTAGAGGCGCGATCATAGAGGAACCACACATCGGGCAACTAGGTTTATCCACATCTTTGACCCTTTTTCTCCTTCTGTTGCCGCATTTGAGACATTTCATTATGATCTTTTCAGATTCTAATCGTTCTTTGAGAGAGTCAAGTACAGCCTTACTAACCCTGTCTGGATTCAAAAATTCTTTATGCTTCTCCAATCCGGCCTTTCCAACAGGAGATATACCTTCTTCCGAAAATACAAGTTCGATCTCTCCATCCTGTATCTTTCTCAGGATCTTTTTAGTGCCCTCTATATCCATATTATCTCTAAAGGTTTTATCCACCGCTTCCTTGTATAGTAGAGTATCCTTGAAAGCGTCGATGATCCTCCTCATATTTATCTTTCGCCAGTCCGCATCCTTTTCTATAGCACCAAATTTCTTCCCGACGTGTAGAAATTTCCATTTAAAAAAATTAGATCTTTCAAGAACTTTTTCCAACAATTCTTGGAGCGTTTCAGGATCGGTCTCAAGAAAGATGCTCTCCAGTTTTTCTTTACCCACTATTCTTGGTAAGCTGACCATTATCCGATAGGGATCAGTTTGAAGGGGGACACTCTCCCCCATCCTAGCCGACAGTAATGATGCTACTAGATGTCCAAGGGTTTCATTGATCTGCGTGCCGAAACAGGCATTCACTACCGCAGTATCTTTTTCTATCTCTACAACGACTTTTTTTGCAGTCCCGAGCTCTCTACCACCCTGTTCCTCCAGATAATTCAAAAAGACCTTTTCAGCTTGGTAGCTAACAGGATAATCCTTGATTTTCTTTCCGGATGCTCTCAATCTTCCGACCTCTTGAGCGACCTCGTATGGAACAGGTATCTCCTCACCGGTCCAGTCTGGTATCCTTCCGATACTACCTACTTTTTCAACCAAGACTTCCTCCTCTTCAAGTTCAACTATCCTCCATGCTCTTCCCTGAAGTGTTATCACTTCACCTTCTTCTACATTACTTGCAACGAAACTTTCATCCAAACTTCCTATTATACTCCTATTACTCACATCTCTCATCAAGTAAGTCCTTTCGTCGGGGATCATCGATATGTTATCATAAAAATAATTCAGAGAAGCTCTTCTCTTTCCGACTTTTTTGACTCCTGATTCCTCGTCCTTCCATATGACTCCGATATCGGCTAGTTGTTCTAATAACCTCTTATATTCTTCCTTTTCGAGTTCTCTGAAGGGATAGGCCCTTCTCACTAGATCAAAATATTCATCCGTGTAGATCTTTTTTTCGGTATGAACTGTGCTTATCAATTGATTCGCTAGTACACTCAATGGTTTTTCTGGGATGTGTGTTTTTTCTAGATCTCTTCTTTCGGATTTCTCCGCTATGACCGCCGCTTCAGCTACATCATCTTCTATAGTAGCGACTATCCTTCCTTTAGACGTCTCTCCGATCCTGTGCCCCGATCTTCCGACTCGCTGGATAAAACGTGTCACTTGTCTAGGGGACTGGTACTGAAGAACGAGGTCCGTTATCCCAACATCGATGCCGAGTTCCATCGAAGAGGTACATATCAATCCCTTAAGCGAACCCTCCTTGAACCTTTCCTCCATCTGTATCCTCGCATCTTTGGAGAGGGAACCGTGGTGTACACCTATAGGAAAGTCTTCGCTAGAATATAATTCCTCTCTCCATAAGGTGTAAGAAGAGGAAATTGTCTCTGCCGCATCCCTAGTATTCACAAAAAATAAGGTGGATTCGTGCTCATCGATGAGTTCTTTACACAATCTGAGTGAAGCGGCCTTCTCCACATCACAACGCATGATCTCTGAAAGTTTTTTGTCCAACTTCTCATCCACTTCTGGTTTTTCTACCCGCACATCAAGGTCTCTTTTCTTTTCCGTTTGCACTATCACTCCATCTCTATCCTCGCCTACTAAAAAATCTCTGACCTTTTTTGGACTTCCTACTGTGGCCGAAAGACCTACCCTCTGAAAATCAGTTTCAGAGAGTCGAACCAATCTTTCTAAGGCTAAAGCTAGCTGACTACCTCTTTCGTCCTCTGCCAATTCATTCAGTTCATCTATGACTACATGTTCAACGTTCTTCAACCCTTTTCTAAGTTTTTTTCCGGTGAACATTATCTGAAGAGTTTCAGGAGTGGTTATCAAAACCTCTGGAGGATCCTCGGCCTGCTTCCTTCTTTCCTTCCTTGTGGTGTCCCCGTGCCTTACGCCCACCTCAAAATCTAATCGATCGGAGAACTCCTTCACACGTCTTATCATATCACGATTCAAAGCCTTGAGAGGAGTTATGTAAAGGAGAGAAAATCCGTCGGAGTTTTTCCTTAAAATGTTGTCCAAGATCGGAAGTAGAGCCGCCTCCGTCTTTCCGATACCGGTAGGGGCGATAACCAGAGTGTTCTCTCCATCCATTATTGGAGGTATAGCGTCTTCCTGAGGCCTTGTTTCCTCTTTTATACCTAACTCTGAAAGGACCGTAGATATCTCTTCCGATAAAAGATCAAATGCTCCCAATTTCTTACTCACCTGCGAAATTTTTCATACATCACGTGATGTAGATTCGCTCCTACTCGGATAATCTTGGGCAGGTATCGGTAAACTTTTGATCTCGAGTAGAGATGCTAATTTATCCAATAGTTTATCTTTGTTCTCACCTAAAAGAGCATGTTCCAAAACTTCGCCAAGATTCTCTACGGGAACTATCTCTATCTTATCTTCGTATTTTTTCTCTAGGACCACGTCTTTCATGTTGTTCTTTGGTATGAGTACTTTTTCCATACCGACTTCCGCAGCAGCTTCTATCTTCGATGTGATACCACCAACGGGTAAAACTTGACCCCTAACACTCAACGACCCGGTCATAGCTATGTTTTGATCTATAGGGATGTTCTCCAAAGCTGAGATAACTGCCGTAGCTACAGAGATAGACGCGGAATCCCCTTCAACGCCTTCCTGCGTTCCTATGAACTGTATATGGACATCGTACTTCGATATGTCCTCTCCTGTGTATTTTTTGATGAGTGCAGAGACGTTCTGGACAGCCTCTTTCGCTATCTCACCGAGCTTTCCCGTCGCTATCACTTTTCCCTCTTCACTAGAGTGTGCAGGAGTTACCTCCGCCGCGATAGGTAAGATTATACCTGAGTATTCTGACATTCCTTCTTGTTCTCCTCCCATCGCAGCTAAACCGTTGACGACTCCTTCGACCTCGCCTTCGGTCTGATACATGCTGTACTCTTTCCGTTTTTTGATGTATTTATCGGCGACTTGCTGCTCCAAAGATCTTGCAGTGGTCTTAGCGTCCAACACATCTTCTTTTTTGGTCATCTTGTGACCTCTCTCTACTGCCAAGTCGCCGGCCACTCTTACCAGTCCACCGAGTTCCCTCAATCGGAGAGTCAACTCACCTCTTTTGTTGGCTCGCCTCTGTGCTTCTCTCAACATCTCTGCTATAGCCCCTTTGGTGAAGTGTGGTATCTTCTTCTCATCCTTTTCTATCTCTTGGGCGATGAATCTGATCAATTTTCTTCTGTTCTCTCCTGTATCGTTCATCGTATCGTTCACGTAAACCTCATAACCATAACCTCTGATCCTCGAACGGAGGGCTGGATGCATGCCTCCCATCTGCCTACCTTCTTTATCTCGCTGACCATAAACAGAATCCAGATTTCCAGCAGCTACGAGTATGAAATTGCTCGGAACAGGTTCGGTCTGTACCATTGCTCCACTGCTCCTCTCACTCCTACCAGTTATCTGGAATTTTCTTTCCTGCATAGCAGTCAGAAGATGATGTTGAGAATCCATACCTAGCATGTGGATCTCATCCACGAAGAGAACACCGTTGTGAGCCTCATGTATCGCACCGACCTCTACACGTTGATGGGGCGGAGTTTCCAAACCTCCACTCTGGAAAGGATCGTGTCTAACATCTCCTAATAGGGCACCAGATTGGGCACCTGTAGCATCGATGAATGGAGGTTTCTCTCCAGGACCGCTGCTCTTCAAAAGCTTTGGAGTGTTACTCTCTGCATCATCTCCAAATCCTCTAGGATTGGCGCGCAACGCTATGAGAAGCATAGCTGCGGCTAAGATCGAAAAGAAAACGATCATCCACTGTCCTGTCACAAATGATAGTAATATACCCGCACCCACGATCAAGGCCAGTATTATAAACATACCTTTAGTCTTCTGTTGTTGTTTTTTCTGCGCCTCTCTTTTGTGTGCTTCTACTATATCCTCACCCTTTCCCGAGGGAACGGTCCTTATCTTGGGATTGTTATTGTCCTTCTCATTGGGAAAGCAGAGTATATCTTCCATCTTCTTGGTTGGAAGAAAGTCAGTCATGGCTTTTGCTATCATGGATTTGCCCGTTCCTGGAGGACCGATCAACATTACATGACGGTGCTGTTTAGCCGCTTTTTTAGCGACGCTTACCGCCTCATCCTGACCTATAACCTGATCTGCCAGAAGATCGGGAACTTCGATGTCCTTTGTACTCTGAATATCGACATCTTCTATCCATTCCTCAACAGGAGGGGCTTCTGAATAGTCCGTGCTCTCACTCGATTCGTCGGCACTATCTGATATTTCCTCTTTGGTATTTTCACGAGACGCCATTGAATACACCGATTTTATAACACAGTAGCTTTTCATCTAGGTAGGCCATAATTAAAGTTTTGGTAGAGGACTTTGTCATCAATCATCCTTTTTTAGTCATTAAATGCAATAGCTATCACGATAACTAAAAACACCCCTATACCTATTATCCACATCCAATTTTCAAATTGATAATCGGCCTCTTTAAAAGAATCCGATCCATAGACCGAGTTCCAAGGAAGAGCTTTCAATGGGATCTCTTGACCCTCCTCAAAGGTAAAAGCACCTTCTGCAGGTTCGAACTTATGTTTAATTTGACTTCGTCATTATCTTCATCGGTTTCGGCTGATTCCATTACATATGGTAACATGATTGAACCTAGGGTCAATCTGATGGTCGCGACCAAAACCATGAGATAGGTGGATTCCATATTCTGCCTCCATTTTTGTTTTTTTCAGGCCTTTTTTGGAGCGCAGTGAAAGGATCGAAAGTCTTCACTCTAGAAAATGATTCGTCGGTTCATTCCGACCATCCTTGCTTACTCACTCACATATCGGTTATTTTTAAGATAGAACCTCAATGGCCAGTTCCTTGCCTCCTCAGCATAATCTACATTTATCCTCTCATCAGAGACGATCTCAAGATCTTCTTTACTCTCATAAGAGGACAAAAGAAGCCCACTTTTACACAGATCGGCTCCTGAGTGATTTAAGCTTATACCCATAGCCGTCGAAAGCTTCCCAGGACCGTTCGTCAATTCCAATTCGTTTTTCTCCATACCTCTTCTTTTTTTCATCAAGTCCAGTCCTCCTACAGGTTCTAAAGCCCTGATAAACACGCTCTGCGGCATTCCTTTTTCTTCGGTGACCACATTGAAACATCTGTACATACCGTAAATAAGATATACGTAAGCTTTTCCGCCTTCTTTGTATAGAATATCCGTCCTCTCCGTCCTCTTACCCTCAAAAGCATGCGAAGCTGGATCTTCCTCACCAAGATAAGCTTCGGTCTCCACTATCCTACCTATCGTTATGCCCTCAGGAGTTTCATGTACCAATTTCATCCCTAGGATGTCCTTGGCCACCTCCTCGGCTCCTCTTAGATAAAAACCTTTATGAAATCTTTCTTCTAACAATCTTTGTTTATCTAGAACCATTAGAAAAGCTTACTTTATCATCGATGTATTAAAGTTTTCCAAAGTGAACTTATAAATACCTCCATCATCTGTTGGTTGTCTTAGATAACATGATAGATGACGTAAAAGTCACTGAGAGCATAGTAGATAGATACTTCAAGGAATTTTCAGAGCGGACGGAAGTCGATGTAGCTATCGCAGGAGCTGGACCAGCCGGGCTTGTTGCGGGAAGGTACCTTGCCGAAAAGGGTCATGAAGTCGTTATATTCGAAAGAAAACTTTCACCCGGAGGAGGTATGTGGGGTGGTGGTATGGGCTATCCCGTAGTGGTCCTTCAGGAAAGTTCAGTAGAGGAGATAAAAAAAGTGGGAGTCGAAGTAGAGGAGTCAAAGAACGGTTACTATACCGCTGATTCCATACTTTCGGTTGCTAAACTTCTATCCTCAGCTATCGATGCAGGAGTCAGGGTATTCAATATAACCACCGTTGAGGATGTTCTCTATGAAGAAGATAAGATTAATGGCGTCGTTATAAATTCTTCTGCGATCGATGCTGCTGGACTGCACGTGGATCCGATCACGATCCGTTCCAAGGCCACCATAGACGCCACAGGACATGACGCTGAAGTATGTTCTGTGGTCGAAGAGAAGGCGGGTAAATTGGACACAGAACAAGGTGAAGTCATGGGAGAGAAATCGATGTGGGCCGAAATGGGCGAAAGAACTGTCGTCGAGAACACTCAAGAGGTATTCCCGGGACTTTGGGTAACTGGGATGTGTGCTAACGCTGTGATGGGTGCACCTAGGATGGGGCCTATATTTGGCGGTATGCTTCTTTCCGGTAAAAGAGCAGCCGAGCTCATAAATTCTAGTCTGTAAAGACGATCGATCTATACAGATAGAAAAAATAATATATCATGTGTGCCTGATTTAAGAAAAAGGGTCAAATATGGTCGGAGAGAAAAATGACAGTGATGATGTAGAATTGACGAAGGAAGGCTTCTTCAAATTCAAAAATATGGAGCTTCCTAGGAACGTTGTGGTCGGTAAGGGCGCATTGGAAAAAACCGGTAAGATCTGCAATAAGTTGGAACTCAAAAAGGACGCACTGATAGTCTGCGACCCTACCACAAGGAAAGTAGCTGGTGAAGACGTAGCAGACGTATTGTCTGGAGAAAATTATGAAGTGCGTATACAAGAGATAGAAGAAGCCGATCAGGAAACTATAGACGAGGTATCTGAAATCATAGGAAAGGAGACCGGATTTTTACTAGGCATAGGAGGAGGTAAACCGATAGATGTGGCAAAATACTCATCACATCTTTCTGGTATTCCCTTTTTGAGCATCCCTACGGCATGCTCTCACGACGGTATCGCTTCAGGCAGAGCGTCCATCGAAAGGAACGGTAACAAGATATCCGTCGATGCTCATACTCCTCTAGCGATGATAGCCGATACAGGTATCATAAGCAGAGCTCCTGATAGACTTCTATCAGCAGGCTGTGGAGATATAATCGCTAACGCCACGGCGGTATTGGACTGGAAATTGGCTAAAAGATTGAGAAATGAGGAATTTTCGCATTATGCGGCCAATCTTTCGGAGATGACCTCGGACCTGTTGATCAGGAACGTAGAGAACATAAAACCAGGATTGGAAGAGAGCGCTTGGCAGGTCGTGAAAGCCCTCGTTAGTTCTAGCGTCGCTATGAGCATAGCAGGATCATCTAGACCTGCGAGCGGAAGTGAACATAAATTTAGTCATGCTCTAGATGAGATCGCAGATGAACCCGCCCTCCACGGAGAACAGTGCGGTGTAGGAACGATCATCATGATGTATCTTCATGGAGGCGATTGGAAGAAGATCAAAAGTGCTCTTCAGAATGTAGGAGCTCCTACCACTGCAAGGGGACTAGAATTGAGTGAGGAAGAGGTGATCGAAGCCCTAGTACGTGCTCCGAAGATAAGACCTGGAAGATATACTATATTGGGGGATTCAAAGATGAATAGGGATGCGGCGAGAGAAAGTGCGAAAGAAACTGGAGTGATCTAAAAGGAGGTGAAAATAATGGGATCTGTAACATTGATAGGAGAAAATCTAGCTAAAGAAGGTATCGAATTCCGTTTCGGAGAGTGTCTCTCAAAATGTCAGGATTGTGAGCTGAAAAATTCCTGTTACGGTCTGGAAAAAAACAGGTTATACAAAGTGACAGGTGTGAGGGATAAGTCCCACAGATGCAAGGTACATCACGGTAAAGTCAAAGTGGTCGATATCGAGCAGATACCGGTGAAAACAACGGCTTCAAACAGGACTGCAGTAGAGGGGTCAGTTATAAAATTAGAAGACAAAGAATGCAATGAGATCGACTGTGAGAATTACAGGCTTTGCTATCCACCGGGCATTGAGTTCGGTATCAAATACAATGTCGAAAAAGTAGGAAAAAAGATCGAGTGTCCAAAGGGAAAAGATCTGAAAAAAGTGGAATTGAAGTAAAATCTGAGATCATTTTCCCCGGATCTTATCAAACCAACTTCTATTTTTCTTCTTTTCTATTTTTTTGAATTCCTTCAACAGATCTTTCTGTTTGCTGTTAATATCTTCAGGTATCCTGACTTTTATCTTTACCAATTGATCTCCGTACCCGTCACCTCTTTTCCTCTTCAATCCTTTATTCGGTAGTCTGAGTATCTCATCAGGTTGAATCCCTTCAGGGACTTTCATCTTAGCCTTCCCATCCAACGTCGGTACTTCTATATCAGCTCCTAAAGCGGCTTCCGTCATGGTGACCTGAGCTTCTGTCATCACGTCATCACCTTTCCTCTCAAAATCTTCTTCCCGTTTCACTCTCAATATTATGTAGAGGTCACCAGAGGGTGCACCGTTCTCCCCGGCCTCACCTTTACCTTTGACCCTCAATCTGTCACCGTCTTTTGCCCCGGGAGGAACATCTATGGTTATGGTCTCTCTTTTTTCTACTCTTCCGGTGCCACTACATTCTGGGCACGGATCTTCGACGATCTCTCCTGATCCGTTACATCTGTCGCAACTTGTTATAGTCACTAGTTGTTGAAATCCTCTTCTTTGAGCACGTTTTACCTCTCCCGAGCCGTCACATTTAGGGCAGGTTCTTTTAGTTTCACTTCTACTCCCGCTGCCACCGCATTCCTCGCATCTAGCCTTACGGTTTATCCTAACCGTCTTTTCAGCTTCATCTCTTAGTTCCTTCAATCCTACTTCCATACTCATCCTTAAATCTCTTCCCCGCTTCCTTCTTCCAGAATCTCTTCTTCTACGACCACCGAAAAAACTATTGAATATATCATCGAAGCCTCCACTTCGTCTCGATCCGCCAAAAAATTCTGAAAAGATATCTTCTAGATCATCCTGGTGGGAAAAATCGGACCATTCGAATCCTCCTTCTCCGAATTCACCTTTCACTCCACGTTTTCCATATCTATCGTACCTTTTCCGCTTCTCATCGTCGGCTAAAACTTCATAGGCTTCAGAGATCTTTTTAAATTTCTCTCTAGCCTCTTCTGTATTATCAGGATTCTTATCAGGATGGTATTTTTTTGCTTTCTTCCTGTAAGCCTTTTTAATCTCTTCTTTGGGAGCGTCTCGATCTACGCCGAGTATATCGTAGTAGTCTTCTTCCTCTGTCATAGTTTTCACGATGTTCGTTTTCTATTCTTTTTCTGCTGAATAAGGCGCGGGATGAAATATCTTTTCCCTTACTGTTACAATAAATAAAAGAAGGGTTTTTGGTCAGCTAGTCCTCTTCATCCTCTTCATCTACCACTTCATAGTCAGCCTCGACGTATTCTCCATTGTTTTCGGATCCCTGACTGGAAGTCTGCTGTGCTCCCTGTCCGGCTCCAGGACCGCCAGCGCCTTGGGCAGCGGCCTGTTGCTGCTGAGCCTGGTACATCTCCTGACCTATCTTCTGTACTGTCTCGGAAAGTTCTTCAATTTTCTTCTTGATCTTCTCGTAATCATCTTCGTCCACAGCTTCCTGTAACTCGTCTATCTTCTTTTGTACTTCATCCTTTACAGATTCACTGATCTGATCTCCCATCTCTTCAAGTGTTCTCTCGGTAGAATAGATCAACTGCTGTGCTTCATTCTTCGTCTGTATCCTTTCCTTCTTTTTCTTGTCTTCTTCTTCGTGTTTTTCCGCTTCCTCTTTCATCCTCTCTATCTCTTCTTCTGATAATTGGCTTGTAGCTTCCACTGTTATGCTCTGTTCCTTACCGGTTCCTTTGTCCTCGGCTGAGACGTTCAGTATACCGTTCTCGTCTATCTGGAAAGTCACTTCTATCTGAGGCATTCCTTTCGGTGCGGGAGGTATACCTGTCAGGTTGAATCTGCCCAAGCTGTGATTATCCTTGGCCATCGCTCTTTCTCCCTGTACCACATGAATCTCCACATTGGTCTGGTTATCTGCTGCCGTGGTGAATATCTTACTCTCTTCAGTAGGTATAGTTGTATTTCGATCTATCAGCGTAGTGGTAACCCCACCTAGTGTTTCAACACCTAGGGAGAGTGGAGTAACATCCAAGAGGACTATATCATCTTCCACATCTCCAGATATAACGCCTGCCTGTATCGCCGCTCCGACAGCCACACATTCGTCTGGATTTATCTTCATGTTTGGATTTTGATTGAAGAAATCTTTAACGAATTCTTGGACTGATGGTAGCCTTGTCGAACCTCCTACCAATATCACCTCATCGATCTCATGGGGTTGAAGGTCGGTATCTTCCAACGCGATATTTATAGGTTCCTTCGTCTTATCTACAAGATCGGAGGTCATATTCTGGAACTCAGCTCTTGTCAGTTCTAGTTCTAGGTGTTTAGGTCCATCCTCATCCGCTGTCAAATACGGGAGGTTTATCTCCGTTTTTTGTCTGCTTGAAAGTTCCTTTTTCGCCTTTTCGGATGCTTCATTCACTCTCTGGAGTGCCTCTCTTTCTCCGCTTATATCGATACCTGTTTCCTTTTTGAATTCTTCTACACAGTGGTCGACGATCCTCTCTGTCCAATCGTCTCCACCTAAGTCCGTATTACCAGAAGTCGCAAGAACATCGTATACTCCATCGCCTACTTCAAGTATTGAAACGTCGAAGGTGCCTCCACCGAGATCGTAAACCAATATCGTCTCCACGTTCTGCTCTTCATCCATCTTGTAAGCCATAGCTGAAGCAGTTGGTTCATTGAAAACCCTTTCAACCTCAAAACCTGCTATCTCTCCAGCGTTCTTTGTGGCTTCTCTTTGAGGTTCGTTGAAGTACGCTGGAACAGTGATCACCGCTCTATCCAGCTCTTCACCCATGTAATCTTCCGCATCTCTTTTCAATTTCTGTAATATCTTCGCAGATATCTCTTCAGGGGTGTATTCCTTGTCCCCGATCTTCACCTTGTGGTCGGTCCCTATCTTTCTCTTGATAGATTCAATCGTTCGGTCAGGATTCTTTACAGCCTGTCTTTTCGCCACTTCTCCTACTAATATCTCGCCGTCCTCTTTGAACGCTACCACTGAGGGAGTCGTCCTTTCTCCTTCGCCGTTCGGTATTATAGTTGGTTCTCCGCCTTCCATGATCGCCATCGCAGAGTTTGTCGTTCCCAGATCGATACCTAATACTTTTTCCGACATATTAACACCTTAAGTTTTATTTTTATCTAGCAACTTTTACACGTGAGGGTCTGATAACCTTATCATTCAATTTATAGCCTTTCTGATACTCTTTCAATATCTTGTCCTTCTCGACATCATCTTTTTCTACTGATTCTACGCATTCGTGATACATCGGATCGAAGGACTCTTCTTCTGCCTCTATCTCTTCAAGGCCGTGATCCGTAAGAATTTTCCTAAATTTTTTGTAGATCATCTTGATCCCTTCTTTTTCCAGTTCGTCTCCATTATCCAATGCTCTTTCAAAATCATCTAGAACCGCTATGAGATCTTCCATCAGGCTTTCCGCAGCAACTTTCCTGATCCTCTGTCTTTCTTTAACCATGCGTTTCTTGTAGTTCTCGAAGTCCGCCATCACTTTTTTCAGTGAACTCTCCAGTTCTTCGACTTCTTCTTCGAGTTCCTCCTTAGTCAGTTCTTCTTCCTCTTCTTCGAGTACCTCTTGTTCCTCTTGATCTACTCCTTTATCCTCCTGTTCTTTTTGATCTTCCTTCTCCTCCCCACATGTTTCCGATTTTTCTAGGTCGTCTTCGCTCTCCTCTTTCTCTTCTTCTGTTTCGCTTTCAGATGACATCTTCTTACCCTTCATTTGATCTCTATAGATTCTCCTAAATCTTCACTGGTCTTTTTGAGCTCGACCTCTAGTACGCCGTTGTTGTAGGAGGCTTGTGCTTCTGAGGATTCTACTCTTGTCGGAAGTTCTACATTCTTCTTATACCTTCTATTGCCGTCGACCGATACTATAAGTAGATCATCTTTTACGTTGAGGTCGATGTTCTCTTTTTCAACACCAGGTATATCTATCGTCACTTTTACTTTATCCTCGGTCTCCTGCACATCTGTCAACGGAGTCCACTCGTATTTTTCTTCCTCCTTCTCACTTCCACTGAAATAGTTTCTCGCATTACCGAACTCTTCGATCTTTGGCTTCCCACTCGGACCCTGTCTTATGGAAAACCCATATACGAAAGGATCTTTGCCTTTTCTGCGCTGTTGGAGCATCTCTTCAGCTATCTTCCTCATCTTCTCGAATTCCCCGTCGATCTCGTCGAATCCGAACATACTGTTGAATCCGAACATATCCCTGAAGGGATCTCTTTTTCGCCTTCTATCCTTCTCATCCTCATCTTCATCATCTCTATAGTTCATGATATCACCATATCTTAACATCGTTTTCTTTCTTTAGATTATATATTATATCTTTTATCTCATCTTCTCTAACGTTAAAGTATTTAGCTATCTTTTTTGGGTCTGTCTCTCCCGATTCAAGCACGTGATAAAGGACTTCCCTCTTCCTATAATCATCTATGTTATCATGAATATGTTTACACGCACTAGAAAGGGCCTTTTCTTTGAGCTTTAACAGATATTTTCTTTTGGTCTCTAACCTCTGTATCTCTTTTTTTATATTCTTTATCATCTTTCTGTGACCTTCCAGGTAACTTTCTTCTACGATCCCTCCCTCTAATTTTTCCCTTATCTCCTGAAAATCCTCGATGTCCTCATCTCTAAGATCCTCCAGTTCAGTAGCGAACAACTGAGGTCCTACATCGATCCTCAATGAGAATTCCCTGTTCAAAGTGTACGTTTTCGTTGGTGGACCTCCCTTTTCACTTTCACTCCGTTCAGAGACCACTAAACCTTTATCCTCTAGCTTTTTAAGATGTTTGGAAATAGACTGTTGACTAGTATCTAGATATCTCGACATCTCTAGAGGATAATTCTCTTCTCTGCTAAGGAGCTGGAGGATCCTCCTTCTAGTCCTGTTCTGAAGGAGTTTTATTATCTCTTCGAATTCATCCTTTTCCATTTGAACCACTTCTTTTATTGCATGATATAAATTTGAGAGTGAAGGGAAAGGGTTTTAGGTTCACTCGATCTCGATCTTCTTACCTTCCTTCTTTTCCCGCTCTTTTTTCGGCATATCGACCGTCAGTAGGCCGTGTTCCAGTGTGGCTGAAACTTCCTCCGGTTTCACTTCCTCCGGCAGCGGCAGTTTCCTGTAGAAGGACTTGTATCCTCTTTCTTTTCTGAGGAAATCTTCTCCCTCTTCTTCTCTCTCTTCTTCTTTTTCCGCCTCGATCACTAAACTGTCATCCCTGAGTTCGATCTCTATGTCGTCTTTGGAAAGTCCTGGGATCTCAGCTTCCACTCGGTATTTATCGCCTAAATCACAAAGATCCGTGACCGGCGATCTCAAGCTTGGCTTTATACCCGCTGTCTTACCTCTAGGTCTGAAGAACCTATCGAGGGTCCTGTCTAGGTCCTCGAATATACTGTCCATCTCTCTGAACGGGCTTGTAAACCAGTCATCACTTCTTCTAGCTAACCTCTTATCTTCCTTTTGCCCTTCCTTTTCTTCTTCATCAGCCATTTTTACCACCTCAACTTAACAACATCTTGTTGTAATGTTTGCATTTAGTAATTATGATGAGGTGGTATTTAAATATTACGCCCTCCTTCCTCGATTTTATTCCTGCGATCTACAATCGCCTATCGGTGTCGGGATCTCCCAAACAGTATCCCGTTAGTTTCGAAGCTATCTTTTCAAGCTTTTCTGCACTTTACCCAGCAGTATAGAGCTCACTATATCTTTCTTGATAGCCTCTTCTAAGTCAAACCAACTGAAGTAAAATATGAGATTATAACTTGGGGCTATGACTCCATAGACCCCGACGGTGTAATCATCCGGCATCAGGCGTTATTTCTTCTCGTTTTCCATTGATTGTATATCTCTCATCTTTTTACGAAGAAGGAATCGAACTCTCCTGTAGGTTCTTCTTTTTTCACTTCGACATCGTCAACCCTAGCATGCGGCTGATCGTTCCTGCACCATTTTATAAGGTCATTCACTTTGTCTTCAGGTCCTTCAAAGATCGCTTCTACCCTTCCGTCCTTTAGATTTTTCACCCATCCTTTTACTCCTCTTTTTTGGGCCTGTTCTCTAGTGTTCGCTCTGAAAAACACGCCCTGTACCTTCCCGCTGAAGAAACAATGCTTTCTTATCATCTTACCGGCTCTTTATATCTCAAGGAGATTAAAAAGATTTACCATTTTCTAGAAAGTGACCTTAATATCTCAGCGATCATTCCTGTTTTTCTCCTGGTTTCCCTTTAACTACAGATACTGTACACTCCGCATGCTTAAGCAGTCGATCGGTAGTGCTCCCCATGAAAAGATCTCTAAATCCGGACTTTCCATGTGAGGAGATGTATATCACGTCCTCTTCCTCCGCATACTCAGATATCTCTTTGTAAGGTGTACCTTTCATTATCTTCGACTCTACATCTACACCCATATCTTTTCCTAGTTCCTCTACCTCTTCAAGGATCTTCCTAGCGTAGCTTTGAAGGTTCTTTTCCATCTCTTCAGTTAAACTGATATCTCCTATCTCTATAACATGGATGACAACAGCAGGTGTATCTAAAAACTTAGCCATCCTGAGTCCTTCTTTCACACCTTTCATAGACGTTTCCGAGCCGTCCGTCGGCAATATCACTTTTCCGTACATGTTTTGACATCATAAAGAGTTATTTTATATTTTTCTAAGAACGAACCAAAGACTTCTTCTCTTCGTATCCACAAAGATTAAACCGGAGTATGCGGGTGATCAATTCAGTATGAAGAAAAAGGGTCAGGCCGATCTTCCTCTGCACGGTGGAAGCGCACCGCGGTGGTTGTTCAAAAGGATGGTCAAATTGAGCGGGTGTATCACCGAAGTTATAATGGAAGAATATGGCAGAGAGGAATTCCTGAGAAGGATAACCGATCCTCATTGGTTTCAAGCATTGGCCTGCACTATAGGATTCGACTGGCATTCAAGTGGTACCACGACGACAACCTGCGGAGCCCTCAAAGTCGCTTTAGATCCTCAAGACCATGGTATTGCGGTGCTTGGAGGAAAGGGGAGGAGCAGCAGAAAGACACCTGAAGAGATAAGAGGATTGGAGGATATCTATTCCATCAAACCAAGCAATATAGACACACTAGTTGAAAATTCTAAACTATCCGCCAAGGTGGACAATTCCTGCCTTCAGGATGATTATCAGCTCTATCATCACTGCTTTATCGTTTCTGAGAAAGGAGATTGGGGAGTGATCCAACAGGGGATGAAAGAAGAGAACGGATATGCAAGAAGATATCATTGGCTATCTGAATCCGTCGATGATCTGATCGAAGAGCCCCATGAAGGTGTATGCTGCGATAGGAAGGAAGATAAAGTTCTAGATATGACTTCTAGGATGAGCGAAGAGGCTAGAGAAGCTAGCGTGGATCTGATCAACGACGATCCTGATCACTTAAGAAAATATCTGAGCAGGAAAGGACAAACGACTTTATCCGATTTTGGAAAGGAAAATGTGGTCAAAAAACTCAAGTTGCCATCACATCATCCCGTTTTAGATATCGATCTTTCAGACAAAGAATGGGGTGTGCTGCAAAAAGCTTATGAGATACAACCGGAAGATTACAAGGAACTAGTAAGATTGAAAGGTATAGGTCCAAAAAAGATCAGAGCTCTGGCTTTGGTCTCCGACTTGATCTTTGGAAGTGAAGTCAGCTGGAATGATCCAGTGAAGTACAGTTTCGCACACGGAGGCAAAGACGGCACACCCTTCCCTGTAGACAAGGAAACTTATGATACCACTATACAGATATTAAGGGAAGATCTTTCGAAAACAGATATCTCCGGGGATGAGAAGGATAGAGCGATGAAAAGATTGAGTAACCTTCTGGAAGATTAGAATTTAGGTCGTTTCAAGGCTTACCACAATCTTTATAACTCAGCCGAAGAGTAAATTAATACTAAGACGGTGGTCATTTGGAAGAAGACGAGATAGAAGGTACTTCAAAGGAGTTGACTCAAAGGATAGAAGAACTCCAGAAGAAGCACGAAAAGCTCTCTAAGGAATATCAACCTTCTGAGAGAAGGGACTATGTGAAAAGTGAATTGGAAAAGTTGAAAAGAGAGACCCAGGAACTCAAAAAAGAGATCAATAGGTTGAAGAAGCCACCTCTTCTCGTCGGTCTTGTCAAGGAACTTTTACCGAATGACAAGGCAATTATAGAAAGCACCACCGGACCCGATTTTATCGTGAACGTTGCTGATTTTTTACCAGGGAGAGATCTAAAACCAGGAACAAGAGTCGCATTGAACAAGCAAACCCTTTCTGTTGTTAGGATCTTACCACCGCCCGTTGATCCAGAAATCATGGGTGCAGAGTTAGTAGTAAAACCTGAAGTGACCTACAGCGATATAGGAGGTCTTGAGGAACAGATAAAAGAGGTCAAAGAAACCGTCGAAGATCCACTCCTTTTCCCGGAACGATTTAAAGACAGGGGGATAGAACCTCCAAAAGCAGTCCTGCTTGTCGGACCACCCGGAACGGGTAAAACGATGACCGCCAAAGCTGTGGCTAACTCGACTAACGCCACCTTTATCAAGTTGGTCGGTTCTGAACTGGTACAAAAATATATAGGCGAAGGGGCAAGGATGGTCAGGGAACTTTTCCAGATGGCTAGAGATAGGTCCCCTACGATAATATTTATAGACGAACTCGATTCCGTTGCTACAAGCAGACAAGAAAAAGCTACTTCTGGTGATAGAGAAGTACAAAGAACGATGATGCAGTTGTTATCGGAATTGGACGGTTTCGATCCTTTGGGTGACGTGAAGATCATAGGAGCTACCAACCGACCGAAACTATTGGATAAGGCTCTTCTGAGACCAGGCAGATTCGATCGTATAATAGAAACACCTAGACCTAGCTACGAAGGAAGAAAACAGATATTCAAGATACATCTAAAAGAGATGGACGTCAAAGATTCTATAGACCTTTCCTTTTTGGCAGAAAGGACTGAAGAAGCCAGTGGAGCTGACATCAAAGCTATCTGCACAGAAGCGGGAATGTTCTCTATTAGAAAAGATAAGGATAATATAGATAAAAGTGATTTCATCGATGCGATCGACAAGGTCTTGAATGATTCAACTGAAAGAAAGATCAAAAGAGAAGTAATGTACGCTTGATCAATCCCTTGAATCTTCGATATCTTCTTCTAATATCAAGGAACCTACGTAGCTACAATCCTTGCAATTGTATTTGTAACCGGTCACAAAACCAGCCTCTGGCATGATGTTGGAACTTCCACACTTCGGGCATTTCAAAGTTTTGTTTTTTCCTTTCATCGGATCGAGCTCTCCAAGAGAGTATATTTTACCATCGATATCCCAGTATTCTAAGGAAGATAGATGTCCCCTGGCCGTAACAGGAAGGTTCATCGTTTGGTGCATCCATCTCCCCTCCTTGACTCTGACCAGGGGCTTGTCCGGTCCCGGGGTTGTTCCCTGATCACATCCGGACTTCTCATCCTAATCACAGGGGGACCCTACGGAATCGTATCCAGCCCTTGCATCGTGGATCACAGCCCTGGGAAGCTCACCACGATCTTCGTAGCCGGACATCTATGTATATGGTCAAGGGGCTATTTTAAACCTGTTGGTAACGTCTGATATACCCATCCTGATCAGATCCTATTTATTAATTGATCCATTCATTTATCGAATTATCGGATTAAAAATGATATACTAAAAAACTGAAAAGAGAAGTTAGGTAGACTTGAAGTGGACTTGGCGATATAGATTTTACTCAACTTATTCTGTGTTTTTAGTTTCGATCTTGACGCTTTTACGTTCGGGCCAATTTTTAGCCTTTTGGATTATGATCATGTCTTCCCGTACTCGAACGAATACTTCGTCACCGACCTCCAGACCAGCAGCCTCCAATTCATCTTCGTTGAGGCTTAGATGTGCATTATGAAACTCTCCGTCTTTACCTTTCGAACCGCTCGGATTCAACTTCTTCTTCCTGACCATTTTTATCTGGGATAGATATTCAGTATCCTATTATTTAAAACTAACGAATCTTTCTTGTTTTCTAGAGAACAAAAAGTCTTATCATGAAATACAAACCGATAGCGAAGGAATAACTTGGTATCAAGTACTTCCATATTTTGTTGGGTAACACTCTAAGTATGTAGGGAGCAATTATAGAAGCAAAGAAAGAACCGGTAAACATCGACGGCAAAAGGAACAGATCTATATCTCCGACTCCGAACGCGAGGGTAAAAAAAGTGATAGCACCTACGGTCGATACAAATCCCTCCGTGGTCTGCGTTATTGCGGCGGCGGTCTTTTCATAGATACCAGAAAGTATGTTTCCCATTACCAGAACGGGACCATAACCTCCTCCGCCTACTCCTTTATTGAATCCTGCGACGGCCGCGAAAGTTACTATGAACTTCGGTCTAAAACGATATTCCTTACTTCCCTTCACTCGCACTAGTCCGAGAAAGCCCATTACTATCACCAGTATGGCTATATAAGTATTCAAGAAGATCTCTGGAGGTTGTATGAAATAATGTACTAAAAGGGTCGAGCAGACAATCATTACCGCACCGACGCCCGCTGTAAAAGCTACCGTTTTGGTTTCATCGTTAAGAGGTCTTTTGAGTGAGTAATTGACATTTTCAAACTCATGGTGGAACCAACCTGAAATTAGACCTGACAGCGCCGCTACTATGACCAGGGATGGTACGACCTCAAGAGCAGGGTCATATCCCATCATGATAAGAAGTGGAGCAGATACTGTACCGAGACCTTGTCCAGCCGAACTGTCGATCAGATCGAAAACGAATATGATTATTATAACAATCGGTATAAGCTCCATTCAGACCTTACTCCCTTTAGAAAATAAAGATGATAGTATAGATTGGTTTTTGAATTTTTGCCATGAAGCTATCATTGTTTGGAACAGGTGAAATAACATCAGAGGATTTTTCTATTTTTCCAAGAAGATCATAAGAATACGTACATCAGTCCCATAGCTCCAAAGTAAAAACACATGGCTAAACCGAGCTTCTTGACCTTCTCTTTTCTGATCTTCATCCTCTCTGTGATGTCCTTCTCATCGTTCCAGAACATGGCAGATGCGCCCATCTTGCTTTTATCTATCAAGCTTTCATTTTCCATTTTTTTCACCCTTATATGATTTATTAATTATTCATAAATTATCTTTTTAGGATGTCTGTATAATACATATATGATACAAGACGTATATAAACTTAACGGAGCATTTATTTTTTTAAGTCTAAAAAACTTCTTTGAGTAATCCGGAGAAATCTTTTCGGAATAGCTAACTGTCAACTAGACATCAAAAATTTATAATAGAAGATACCATAAGAAACAAACGGGATTTGAACTACGGAGCAACGTGGTTCAACTCAAACTAACTAAGCATGGAGGTATAAGTTCTTCATGGAGCCTAAAAGAAAAAAGAAAGACCGTATTGGTAAAAAATTTAGAAGACCTGGAAAGAAGGTCATGAAGAGGAAGAACGAGGAAAGAAGCGAGGAAATAAAGACTCTCATGATCGCAAGTTATAGGGAAGAATACTCTAAAGAAGCACTGGATGCTATAAGACAGATAATCGACCATGAGCAGCCTGAGAGGATCATTATACTAAAACTCATCGAAGAAAAACATTTTTCCGAATTGGTGGACGCCAATGTCGGCACGGAGGAAAAAAAAGATATCATCGATTCTGTGAAGAAGGAGAAAAAGAAATTAGCGGATCACTACGCAAAAATGCTGATCGACATGGTTGAAGAGTTCGATGTGCAATCCGAGGTTCATCTCAGGAAAGGGGACCAGTTGGCCGTTGAGATCATAGAAGAGTTCAAGAACAGTGATGTCGATCACCTGATACTCCATGGGCCTAAAAAAGGACCCCTGGGGAAAGTTATCGAAGGGAGTTTATCAAAAAAAGTTAAGAAGAAATTAAATACTAGAAAAATCACTTTACTAGATTGATTTCATGCTTCAATTATAGCTAATATGATCTGGTTCGATTTGAGATAGAAATAGTAGTCCCTTATCAGGACGGTGGTCACGATGGATAAGAAAAGTAGAGACCCTCATGATGTAATAAGAAATGATATATTCCAAACGTTGGTAGGTTTGTCCATATTTATTCTCATAGTTATTTTTTCTACTATCTATGCAGCTAATCCCGAGCTGTATTATGGTGTCGCTCTCATATTCCTCGCTGTTTACATGTGGCTCTTGACTCCGATCTCTTTCATATTCACTACATTCCTTTTGATAGCCTCTTCGGTCCTTCTGGGACTTGTCCCTCCTGATGAAGCTTTTGAGGGTTTTTCTTCCGGTACTCTTTTTTTCTTGATGGGTGCGTTTATACTAGCGATAGCATTTGAAGTTCAGGATCTTCATAAACGAGTCGCACTGACTTTTTTGAAGTTTTTTGGGTCATCTCCAAGACGATTTATAATGGGTGTAACGCTCGTAGGAGCATTGCTATCTATGTTGATACCAGAACATGGCATTGCTGCTATTTTTATACCGATCCTACTTGGAATATATCATTATTCAAAACGAATGGATATAGCGAACTCTAATTTTGCCAAATCTACACTTCTTGCTCTTTCTTATGGTACTTCTGTGGGCAGTATAGCTACTTTCCTTGGAGGAGCAAGAAATATATTGGCGGTGGAGATATACACCCGTTATACAGGAGGCGATCCCATATCATTCGCGGAATGGTTCGTGGCGTCTATACCCGTTTCTCTAGTGATGATGTTTCTTGTGTATTTTGTTCTTGCAAAAATCTTTGATCTCGAAGAGGTCGACATGGAGAATATTCGAAAAAATATAAAACAAGATTTAGAGAGGATGGGCGATCTTACAATGGGGGAAGGTATGGCTGCAGGATTTCTTCTATCAGGATTCATCGCTTGGGCTACTATCGGACAGATAATAGGGATGGGCGTTGTCGCTGTGATTCTGGCAGTGGCCATAGGAATGACAAAATTAGTTTCATGGGATGACGTTGAATCAAGAATGCCTTGGGGTACCTTGTTCCTTTATGTAGGAGCAGTTACCCTATCCATCGTTTTACCGGAAACAGGAGTGCTTGAAGTATTAGCTACATCTTTGATGGAAAGCGTGGGTGATAATCCATATTTGATTCTTGGTTTGTTCGCAGCTTTAGCAGTATTCCTCTCAGGAGTGATGGGTAATGCTGCAGTGACAGCTATCTTGTTACCAGTGGCATTGCCTGCTATGGAACCACTTGGTTTACCAGTAATTGTTCCAGTATTTACAATTGCTCTAGCTAGTGCGTTCGCATTCATAACCCCTATCGGTACACCTAGTGCGATGTTAGTTTATGGAACCGGGAATTTAGATGCTAAGGATTTTTTAAAGCCTGGTTTAATACTTAGCATATTAGGCGTACTCGTCTTCCTCACCATAGGATTAGGCTGGTGGAGGCTGCTTGAATATTGGTGAAAAAAGATAAGTGATAAAGATGGAGAAGGAAAACCACAAGATAAAACAGATCGAAGAGAACGAGATCAAAGACATCGAGGAAGAGATGGAGAACGTTCTGTTGATCGCCTGTTACGAGAAACCTTTCTCAAAGAAGGCTCTAAAGAGGATCAGAGGCACTATAGAAAAAGAGAAACCGACGAAGATCATAGTCCTGAAGATAGTCGAAGAACCAGAGGTGCCTGATTTTGCAGACGAACAGATAGGCGATAAGACTAGAGAGGAATTCGAGGATTCTGTAGTCAAAGATAAGAAAACTCAAGTCGATTCGTACACTAAGGACGTCTTGAAGATCACCGATGAAACCGGAATTCCTACAGAGGTGCGTTTCAGAAAAGCAGATCTGATAGCGGATGAGATCGTCAATGACTACGAAAAGATGGAAGTCGATCATCTGATCATCCACAAAGGCGATAAAGATCTTCTCGAAAGACTGAGGAAAGGTGAAGTGGAAAAGGATGTCAAAAAAGAAGTCGACAGCGAAGATATAACGACCGTTTGAATGGAAGGAAAAGTTTAAGAACATCGAACCAAAGTCTTCGAGTGATCCAGATGTCCATAGTAAGACTCGGTAAGATACACCTGCATTGGTGTCGCAAATGCAACGTTCCGATAGTCGAGAAAGGAGTATGTGGTTCCTGTGGTGAGGAAGCGAGAAAGGTCGAAGTGACTCCTCCGGGGGATGTGAGACCAGCTTTTGAAAAGGATATCGAGCATATCAAGGAAACTATAGACGGACAGTGGGGCGTCGGTTATTCTGAAGAGATAATATCAAAGGATAAGACAGTGGTGTTGAACAGCACTCCATATCTCGATAAGATGGATGAAGTCATAGTCGACGGAGAGGTGCTAGGAACTTTTAGATACAATCCTAATAAGAGAGCAGAAGGAAAAGATCCTTACGAATTCCTTCTACGCCCATGGGAAGGCTTACCATCTCCAAAGAAAGGATTTGTGGTTATAGATAAAGGCGCGGTAGAACCCATCTTGAGTGGGGGTAGCGTACTTAACCCAGGGATAATCGATGCGGATCCTGATATCCGAAAAGGAGATGAAGTGATAGTTTTTGGACCTGACGAAGAGATCATCTGCTCCGGTTCAGCGATGATCAGCGGAAAAGAGATGATCAATTCATCTTCCGGCATAGGGGTCAAGAATCGATGGAGGAGATCAGATCATACACCAAAAGAAAAAGAGGCCGATTGGACCGATGCAGTAAAGGCGAACAAACCTCTGATAGAGAAGAGAGTGGAAAAGGCCATTTCATTTATAGAAGAGCAGTTGCAAAAACATGAAAAACCTGCGGCGGTAGCTTACAGTGGTGGGAAGGATTCACTCGCGACTTTACACCTGCTCTTGGAAGCTGGAAAGAAACCGGATCTGATTTTCGTGGACACTGGGATCGAACTTCCTGAGACCGTTGAAAATGTTGAGCATGTGGCAGAAAAATATGATCTTAGATTGTTGATGAAGAAAGCTAAAAGTGGCTATTGGGATAACGTTGAGTATTTTGGTCCCTCAGCAAGGGATTACAGATGGTGTTGCAAGACCTGTAAATTGGGACCGACAGCGCTGCTGATAAAGGAACATTATGAGAAAGGAGTCCTTAGCTTCATAGGTCAGAGGAAATACGAATCCAGCCAAAGAAAGAGTCAGGGAAGTACTTGGAACAACCCCTGGGTTCCAGGACAGGATGCGGCTTCTCCTATACAAGATTGGACTGCACTCCATGTCTGGCTGTACCTTTTCAAAAAAGACGCAGATTGGAACCCATGGTATGAAAAGGGCTTCGAGAGGATAGGCTGTTGGGTATGCCCCGCTTCAGATATAGCTGCATTAGATAGATTGAAAAAAGAATACGATGATTTTGAAAAGTTTGAAAAGGTTTTGGAAAGATACGCTGATAAGAAAGGGCTTTCCCAGAAATGGATAGAACTGGGTTTATGGAGATGGTTAGACCCACCTAAGCATATTGAAGAGATATACGAAGATGTGGAAAAGGCAGAAAAAGCTTCAAAAGAGGATAGCATCGAAAGCAGATCTATAGAAGATTTCATCCAGCATGAGAGAACGAGAAATCTTTTGAATGCATTGTACGATGTAGAAGGAGAATGTGTGGAAGAAGAGTCGGAAAACGAAGAACTGATAAGAATCCATAAAAAAGCTCTCCACTGTGTCGAATGCGGTGTTTGTGTAGGCAGGTGTGAGAAGGAAGCTATATACTTTGAAAACGGTATAAAGATAGATCCCGAAAGATGTATACATTGTGGAAGATGCCTCGGGGAGTGTCCTGTTGTGAGATACGATTCCAGAACTTGAATAGGTAGAATGATTCAGATCTTTAAAAAGATCTCTTCTACTTTTTCCCTTGGTGCATCGGTTTTTATCCCTGTAGGGGAGAAATGAGTTTTAGAGACTTTATATCCCTTAGATCGTAAGCCCCGTATGATCGTTTTGAGTGGAGGTGGCGCTTTTTTCAGAAAACTGCTGATCTCGTTAGTTTCGTAGAAGAAAGGAGGTTTTCCTATTTCTTCCTTCCAAAAAGAAAGTATTTTTTTGTCCAATTCACCAACTTCATCCATATCGCTTAACACGTCTTCAGAATGTAATTTTCCTGTCCAAAAAGGGCCAGATGGTTTCTTTTCACATTTTAAGTCATCTTGTTCCCACCAATAGTCTTGGAATATCACCTTCTCCAACTTTTCAATACAGGAATCCGCCTTTTCTGCCCCTTCTCCTATCTTCAAATAGGTCCGAAAGTGATGACCTTCGTAGTAAGATAGCAGTGGTTCAACCCACCTGTCATGTCTTGCCGCCTCTTTCACACAATAACCGATCAAGATCCTCAAACCGTTCTCGTGTCTGCACCAATTATTACGAGGTAAAGCTGAATATCTTCTTAAACAGGTCTTTGGGTAAGTGCCGCATAATACTGATGTATCTGTAGCTGTGATCCCAACGAATCCCTTATGAGAGACATATCTTGCCGCCAGCGGGTAATAAGGTACCGGCGTTCCGAATGGGTCTATATCGATGTAATCGTACTTATATCTATTTTCGATGATATGCTTTTCGACAGAGGCTTGTGTGATGTTTATCTGACCCGTCAATGAATTTTTTTTAACGTTTTTCTTGATCGAGCTAATTGAGTCAATGGAAACATCGTTGATTGTAACATTAGATATCGGTGTCTCTTTGAACACTCTTAATCCCCTGACTCCAGTTCCGGCCATCCCATCCAATACATTAAGATCTTTTCTATAGCTTAAACTGTTCAAAAAGGAGATGCAAATATCTCTGTTCATCTTCATAGAGGGATTATAGAAGACTTCGTCCCTGACCTTTTTAGGCCCTTCCTTGGATTCATCTTGTTCGGGCACGATGATGTTGGCGTCACCCTCTTCTATCTCTTCCCAACTCACTACTAATCGCCTTCTAATTCTTCTTTGATCAGTTCTACTACTTTGTAGGGTAGAAGATCCTTGTTAACGTTGGTCAATTCCAGCATCCTTACGTCATCTCTTCTTCTAAGATCCTGGAGTAGTGTATTCCTAGATTTTTTCTCAAAGGTGATTATGAGTGGTTTATTGACTTCGTAGATACTTCTAATCGTTTCACAGAATTTTTGACTCTCCACCTGCATCTTGCCGATCTCGTCTATCAAGATGATATCGTTCTCTTTTGCCGCTTTCTTTATGGCTTTCACTCCGACCTCGTTAAGAGAGTCGAGGTTGACACCATACCCTTTTACCTCAACTGAAGATTGAAGATCCAGGTGAGAAAAAACTGCCTTTTCCTTAGTACTCCAATCCATCACCTGAAATCCAACTCTCTTGTTGTCTTCCATTATCGGTTCCGTGATCATACCTCCTACATCGAAACCTTCTTCATCCAACATATCTATGATCAGTTTGATGGTTTCGGATTTCTGGGTTCCTAGGGCCCCACTGATACCTATCTTCAGACTCTTTACCATGTCCTACAGCACCTCTAGTTTATTACATGGTTAACTACAATCAACTATTTATTTATTGTCAGAAAATCCGCACCATCCTAATCGATTTTTTCAATACTTTCAATAAACATCAGGGGATACTCCATCTCATCTATGAATCTCATCTTGCCCAGGGCTCTCAGTCCCTCATATTTCACCAGGATATCCGCATACAGCATATCACCGCTCAATGTAGTGTAATCAAATGGTCCATCACTTTCATCCTCCTTATTTTCTTCTTTAACCTCTGGCATGATATCGACTTCAGCATCTTCGACAAAAGCCTGGCTTTCTGCTGTAGTCTCCATGGCTTCTTCGAGCTCTCGTATATTATGAGGACTGACTGGCGTTCCTATAAATTGATGAAAAAGCGCTCCTAATTTTATACCGAGTTCGAATGAGATCCTCTCACGGTTCGAGCAGTTAAAATATCCCTCCGATATCTTCATCTTTTCTTCAATCTCACCTTCTTTTTCAGTCATATGATCACCTTATTTTGGTCACTTTTTAGATAATGCTCAGGTCAAAGATTGTAAAAATACTTTTCCTATCTTTCCATGTTAAACCATATAAAATAATAAAAAAGAAAGGTGGTTAAATTTTTTTCAATTAGGCAATACTGTCTATAGTTCCGTTAGGGGTCGACATCATCTCGTCTGCGAATTTTTCGCTCTCTGTGTGAACGTTCGTTATGACAAGTAGTATCTTTACCTTATTGCCCATATCCTCTTCAACGTTACATCCCCAGATTATCCTCGCGTCCTTGCTTATCTTTTCATTCACCATGTTCGCTGCTTTTTCGGCTTCGCTGACCGTCATGTTCGGTCCTCCCATCACTCTGACCATTGCGCCCTTTGATTCACTAACATCGACTTCTCCGAGTAAAGGTGATCCTAGAGCTTGTTCCACGGCCTCTTCTATCCTGTTGTTAGGGTCGTCAGACTCGCCGATACCTATCATAGCCAATTCTCCGTTGTCCATGATAGTTCGCATATCATTATAATCTATATTGACAAGACCAGGTTTTGTTATGATCTCGGTCATGCCTTTTATCGATTCCATGAGTATCTCATCGGCCACTTTGAACGCGGAATTTATAGGAAGGTCTGGTACAAGATCAAGGAGCCTGTCGTTAGGTATAACCACAGTTGTATGGCAGTGTTCCTCCATCTTCATGAGGCCTCTCTTAGCATTTCTCATCCTTTCTTTACCTTCTGCTTCAAATGGGAGTGTGACGACACCCATAACCAGGGCACCTTCTTCACTCGCCATCTCAGCAACAACTGGGGCCGAGCCGGTACCGGTTCCACCGCCCATACCGGCGGTCAAAAAGACTATATCGGCACCTTCGATATATTTCTCCAATTCCTCTTTTGAATTTCTAGCACATTTTTCTCCTACTTCGGGCCTAGCTCCGGCTCCAAGACCGCTAGTTATCTGTTTTCCGATAAGGATCTTCTTCTGGGCATGAGTGTGAAGTAGATGTTTTGCATCGGTATTGAAGGCGATCAATTCTCCACCTGTTATACCTTCTTCTGTCAGACGATCAAGAGTGTTACTGCCCCCTCCTCCTGCGCCAAATATTTTAATGTTGACCGCTAGTTGATCAACGAGGTCACGGAGTTCTTCATCTTCTGGAGCCATCTCTTCCTCGCCTTCTTCAACTTCTTCGCCTTCCTCATCTTCTTTATCGTTTACCGTTTTACCGCGAGGTTTTTCTTTATCTTTTTCTTTATCCTTTTTTAGAGCTTTGCTCACTATTGATTCAGCCATTTTTTATCCCAACCATCTTCGATTGGAGAAGTAATATACAAGTATTTAAGTATTGTCTTTTTAGTACGACAGCACTAATCAACCCTCTGGATACTGAATAACAGTGTCTTATCGACATTTTTATAGTTTGATCCAAGAGGTTTTTGTCTGACGAAAATATGTTAAATGTCATACAGGCAAAGTACCATATACATAAATCTTTTATCCTAGTATCCGACTCAAACAAAAACATGACCATGAAAGAGAGAAAAAAGGTCGAAGATCTTGAGATCGACGGCACGACAGACATTTCAGAACTCGTTTCTCAGTTTTTTGATTCTGGTGGATTCGTTGCCAAAAAGATAGGTCTCTCAGCAAAAATACTCGAAGATATGATCAACACAGATCATACGAAATTCCTTTCATTTCCTGCCTGTATAATCTCTACAGGTACTCGAGGAATAATAAAAGAAGCAGTAAAAAGGGAACTATTTGATGTCATCATAACCACCTGTGGGACACTTGATCATGATCTAGCTAGGGTTTGGGAAGACTACCATCATGGAAGATTTCAAGTTGATGATAAGGAATTACATCAGATGGACGTGAACAGGTTGGGGAACATATTCATACCCAATTCTTCTTATGGAGAAGTTCTAGAAAAAAAAATGCAGCCCATTCTAGAAGAAATAGTAAAAGAAAACGGTCCTAAATTCAGTACCAAAGAGATCATCTGGGAATTCGGGAAGAGGATCGAAGATGAAGATTCGATACTTTACTGGGCTGCTGAAAATGAGATACCCATATACGTTCCAGGGATAACCGACGGAGCCTTCGGTTTTCAATTATGGATGTACTGGCAAAACGATAAAGACTTCAACATAGACCTGATGAAAGATCAAAAAGAATTGTCCGACATAATTTTTTCAGCTGAGAAAAGTGGAGCTTTGATAGTTGGAGGAGGTATTTCAAAACATCACACTATCTGGTGGAATCAATTCAAGGGAGGATTGGATAAAGCCGTTTATGTGACAACCGCAGTGGAATACGACGGTTCTCTTTCCGGTGCTAAAGCTGAAGAAGCTATATCATGGGGTAAGATAAGTGAGGAAGCGGATCACTGCACGATCCATGGTGACGCTACTGTGATACTTCCCCTGCTGTTAGGATCGATGTTTTAAAGCACTTGATACTGCTCCAAAGCTAAATAACGTTCTCAGAAATCTCCTCGCCCTTCATCTTCCTTTCACAGTATTCACATCTGAGTGTGACCGGATCTTTAGCTACCACCTCAAATTCGGAGATGACAGGCTCGTCCTGATTGCTTATGCAGTTCTGATTTCTGCACTTCAAGATCCCTCTAGCTTTATCTGGAAGTCCCACTCTATGCTTTTTAACAACCTCAAAGTCTCTAACAATATTCACCGTGGCCTCGGGAGCGATGAGAGATATCTTGTCTATCTCCTCATTTTTCAACTCCATACCTTCTACTTTCACGATGTCTTTTTTCCCCATACTGCTGTTCACGTTCATGGCTACACTGACTATCGACTCTATATCTCTGTCGATCAGATCAAGTATCTTTAGGACTTTCATCGCTCGACCTTTACGTATATGATCGATCACGGTTCCTTGTTTGATAGGGGTTATCTTGATCTCTTTTTGTTTTTTATCCTCCATCTTCTTTTCTTGATCTTCTGACATCTTTACGCCTCCATCAATAATTTCAGTAGAGCCATCCTTACCGGTACACCGTTAGCCGCCTGTTGGAAGTATTTAGCATGTGGTGTCATATCAACATCGGCATTTATCTCATCTACCCGCGGTAATGGATGCATTATCGTCAAGTCTTCGTTTACATCTCGATCCCTCAACATGTCATTCTCTAAATGATATGATCTAGCTACATTTTCGTAATCTTCTTCAGAAGGAAATCTTTCTCTTTGGATCCTTGTCATGTAGAGTATATCTAGCTCTTCCAGGACCTCATCTATCTCCTCTACCTCTGTATGATGAATACCTTTATCTTTCAACTCATCTATTATCTCCTCAGGCATCCTCAAAGAAGGGGGTGAGATAAATGTCAACTTTGTGTCGTACATGCTCAATGCATTTGTCAAGGAATGGACGGTCCTTCCATATTTAAGATCTCCAGCTATACCAATATGATTACCAGAAATACTGTCCATCTCTCTCTTGATAGTGAAAAGATCCAAGAGAGTCTGTGTAGGATGTCTTCCAGCTCCGTCACCTGCGTTTATGATAGGTACCTCGGAAAAATTGGCAGCCAATTGAGCCGCTCCCTCATGAGGGTGTCTCAAGACTATGATATCTGCATAACCTGCTGCCACCCTTATCGTATCCGCAAGGGTTTCGCCTTTCTTTGCCGAAGAGGTCCCGGGTTCCGCGAATCCGATACACCTTCCAGCCATCCTTTTCATCGCACCTTCAAATGAAAGGCGTGTTCTAGTACTAGGTTCAAAGAAAAGATTTGCAAGCAGCTTACCCTCTAGATCATTGTTCTTTTTTTTACCTTCTGCAATGGGTATCATCTCTTCAGCCAGATCGAAAACAGTGGTCAACTCGTCTCTGGTAAAGTCCTTTATCCTGACTATGTGATCTTTTTCGAATACATCCTTCATCTTTATCGAGGAACAATTCGATTAGTGAAATATATGATTTTGGTTGAACCCCACTGAACTCGATGCTCTAATTATAAGTAAAAATAGAAAAGAGATTTTTTCCAGCCCTCTTAAATAAAAAATATTTAAAGAAGACCTGCTTTTTGTAGAGTCATTATGTCGTCGGTACCGAGCTTCTCTCCTTTTTTGAACTTGTCGTAAAGTTCCTGAGCTTCCTTCTGTGCTTCGGTCTCTTCTTTTTCCTTTTTAGCTTTTCTCTGCTTCTTCTTCAAACCAGAGATTATCTTGCTGTAATCCTGGACCTGGTTGACCGCTTCGATATGTTTCTCGTGATATTCGTCGCCTTTCTTTTTTGCTTTAAGGAATTTTTCCTGCGCTTCATCTGCTTTTTTTCTGACTTCATCGGCCTTTTGAAAATTTTCAAGCATCTTATCGTGTATTTCCTGGGCCTCCTCTGCAAAGTCTGAAACTTTTTGGTGATATTCCTCAGCTTTTTCTTTTGCCTCATCCAATTCCTGTGATAGTTTTTTGATCTCATCGTTCTCTTCTATCAACTTCTTTCTTTCGTTGAGTTCTTTCTGAAGGTCCGATATCTTATCGACTATCTCTTTCTCCTTTTCTGAACTGAGTACATTGGTCATCTGTTTGAATTCAAGTTCCTCTATCTCTTTTTCGATCTTTTCTATAGATCTATCATCGTTGGGTAACACTTTGTTTTTTTCACGTTTCAATTTTTTAGATAGGTCATTTACTCTCTTGTTCAATTCATCTCTTTTTTCTTTATACTCTTGGACATTCTCATTCAGTTCGTCTCTTTCTTCCTTTAGTTCATTACCAGTTTCTATGAGTTCTTTTACCTCGGCATTCAGTTCGTCTCTTTTCTCTACCCATTTGTTAGCCTCATCATTCTTTTCGTTCCGAAGGCGTTTGTACTTATCGGCCAGATGATTGGCCTTTTCCTTTTTTTCCTCCAACTCCTCTAGAAGTTCAGTCATGTTTAAAGCACTGTCCAGTAGTTTGTTTTAAATGAATTCAACCATTCCAACAATAAAGTGTTTTATAATACTTTCGGAGGGTCTTTAACTTGAAGAAGGATCGGTCATAAGACTACAGCATTATCAAATGACAGTAGAGCCAAAGTAGTTTTGAATCTTCAATACAACCTTACTGTCTCTAAATTTTGAAGTGCTCTTGTGCTTATACCGTACTTTTTATAGATCGTACTCGCCAAGTTGGTCGATTTGCTTTCCTCACCGTGACATACCAGGACACGACTGGGTGTCGGGTTCATCTTACTTATGTAATGAAGCAGTTGTATTCTATCGCTGTGACCTGAAAACCCCTCACATGTGTGAACATTCAATCTGACAGGTATATCTATCTTCTCACCTTTTTCGGTCAATGTGATCTTATCGTATCCTTTCTGTATCTTGTTACCTATGGTACCTTCTCCCTGATAACCTACGAATATCAGAGTGGATTCTGGATCATCTCCCCATGCTTTAAAGTATTCAAGTACAGGACCACCGTTCATCATACCCGCTGTAGCCAAAACTATAGCGGGCTCTTCGCTATCACATATATCTTTCCTCTTGTCCATGCTCCCGACCTCATCGAATATATCGGAGAGGAAAGGATTTTCATCTTCGTGGAATATCTTTTTCTTCAATTTGTTATTTAGAAATTCAGGATAGGCTGTATGAATCGCGGTAGCCTCCCAGATCATACCATCTAGATACACGTTCGTTTCTGGAAGATCTCCTTTTCTTATGGCTTCCTCGATGACCAACATGACTTCCTGTGATCTTCCAACGGCAAAAACCGGCATGATCACTTTTCCATTTCTGTTGTTCAATGCCTGATCAAGGATGTCTTTAAGCTGTTCCACAGCGTCATTTCGGCTTGGCTGTAGATCATCATAACCTCCATAGGTAGATTCTATGACCACCGTTTCCACCCGTGGAAATTTGTTTTTGGCCTGATTGAATAACCAGGTGTCATCATACTTGATATCTCCTGTTATAGCAACGTTGTAATCACCATCACCTATATGCATATGAGCTACGGAAGAACCCAAGATATGTCCAGCGTTGTGTAGGGTGAGTCTGATATCCGGAGCCATATCCGTAGTTTCACCATACTCTAGAGGGATCGTATGCATCACCTGTTCTCTTACGTGCTTCGACTCATACGGCGGCTCCCTAGCATCGCTCACACTCACCTTAATATAATCCAATTGCAGTAATGCAGATAAGTCTCTAGTCGGTGCAGTAGTATAAACTGGTCCATCATAACCATACTTATAAAGCGCTGGGATTATTCCGCTGTGATCTAAATGTGCATGGGTCAATACGATACCGTCTATCTCCTCAAGAGGCATGAGTTCAGGGGCATTTAAATACGGAGTTCCCTCTCCATTTTCATCTCGAGCCGATACATCTATACCGCAGTCTATCAAAACTTTGCTGTCTCTTGTCTGGAGGAGGTGTGCAGATCTTCCGACTTCCCTGTAGCCTCCTAATGCGGTCAGTCGTCCAAATTTCTCTCCGGTCCTTGTATCTCTATTGATCTTTCTACCCACATCTTGAAGGAATTCCTTCCGTTTTTTTCTAACTTTCCGGAGATAATCTCTTATATCATTCACTGTTTTAGATTTTATTGGTGGTGTCCTTATAACATCGACGGCCCATTTCGTTTCCTTTTTTATCTCGTTCAAAAGTTTACCATCTTTCCCGATCGCTATCCCTGGTGCTTTAGCTTCTATAGTGGCTTCTCCTATATCAGGTTTGAAGTTGATGTCAGTTATCTCAGCTTCATCAGGTACTATCTCCCTGATCTTCTTTTCTGCTTTATCTGGATCGTCAAGTAGCGAAGGATCTGGTCTTACTTCCACTCTTCTTTTCAACTTGCCCGCCAATTTCTTCATTATATCGGCGTCTTGAGTGAACTCATCCATGTCCTTTGTGTAAATAACGACCACTGAACCTTCGAACTGTATTTCTGTTATCCTGACTGTTCTAGAGACTATTTCATAAACCGCTTCTTTTGCTCTTTCTAAAACGTCTTCTACGCTCATAGAATCACTTTTTTCTTTGTGTTTTTTGAAACTGATACTCTGATTTTAATTAAATATATAGAACCCAAGGAAAGTTCGACCAAATTTACATAAAAGAACTCCTTACCATTTCTTCCGGATAAAATCCGATAAGAGCTCACAAGCTCTTGATCAAATATCCGTTATAGGGCAGGAAGGTTCTTTTTCTTTTCCCTGAGATCCGATATCATTTCATCTACTTTTTCATCCTCTACTTCCTGGAATCCTTCTTCAGTTATTTTGGCAACTCTAATACCGTCACCTGATGCAGAATCTCTGCTGCTCGAAACTAGTAAGGAAAGAACAGCCAATCTGGCTCCTTCATCCATATCCATATCTTCTTCATAATGATCTTCGAGTACACCGTAGACGAACTGTGATCCAGAACCTTCGGCTACATATTTGTCTGGAATAGCCCCACCTAAAGCATCTATTGAATAGACTTTTCCACTGCCATCTTTATCCACACCGCCGACGATCAAACCTACAAAATAAGGCATCATTCTTCGACCCATCATGATGTTTGATAGCAATGTAGTAGCGGCTTCCACAGACATGGTCTTCTTTCTTTTCAGTTCGTATAGCTCAACTTCCGATCGGAGGAATCTAGTCAATGCTTGACCGTCACCTACCAAGCCGGCGATAGTCATACCTATATTGTCCGTGACCCTGAAAAGCTTCTTGGTGTCCTTGTGAGAGATCATGTGACCTTTCGTTGCCCTTTTCTCTGTTGCGAGTACGACTCCATCTTTACAGACAAGACCCAGTGTGGTTGTACCTTTCTTATTACTTTCTTTATCCATAATTTCACGCTCAACCCAATTACGTATCTATTCGGTCTTTGGTAAATCTTTCGGAATTGATATCACAGGAAAGCCAAAGGCTTCCCAGACGTGATTTCATCCCTGTCCTCAAGCAAAGCTTTTCGGACATAAAAGGAATCAATCCGTACAAAATCCTTTTTTATGTGAATTTAAGAAAGAGACTCCTATTTAGATGTTTTCATGCTATCCTTCACCTGTAGATAGATTGACCCGTTTTGGTGGAAGATACCTTTTCTTCTTTTATCTTCGCACCACCCAAGGATTGGAAATGGATGGTAGCCTTCATGCCAACGTTTATGACTTTCTGGATGGTGTCAAATAAAAGCGTCTTTTTGAGATCTTCATCGTAGAGGTGTCTCTTTATTATCACCGCATTAGGTATGTTGTCCTCATCTCTTTGTATATTGTATATGTTCGACCCTTTCGCTAAGATCATAACCATCTTTTTTTCAAAACTTGCTCTCTGTTTATCATTGAGTTTTCTAAGAACCTTTTTATGATCATCACTTATGTTCAGTTTGTAAACTATCTCTAACCTGCTATCTCGATCCTTTGGATTCCCTAAAAGGACCACTCGGTTACCATGTTTAAGGTGCAACAACCAGTTGAGATCTGAATGACCCTTTTCCTTGTACTCTCTGTTTTCTTCATCGAACCAACCTAAAATCTTTTCTTTCATAAAAGCACCACCTAGCTCTCTGTTTTCTTTATCGGTCTTCTCTTTCATCGAATATGAGTAAAAGGGTCAGGGTTTATAAGGTTTTGTGGGAGAAAATTTCTCTTTTAACGGAGAAGATAAATTACGATGGTGAAAAAAATATCATCTCAGAGTCACATATGATTTACGATGGCGTGGAAATGCCTACTTTTGTCAGCCGAAGCAAATCTCAGAAGACAAAAGATTACAAGAAAGAGGAGGTCATACGAGCAGGATTTCTAAAGCTTGAAGCACGAAAAGAGGCGCAACGATCATCAGAAAGTCATCGTCTATGATTATAGATGGATATTCTGCGATCAGAGCTACCGCGGAAGCAATGAGAGACATGACAAGTATGATCATCATGTTAAAATCGGTTAACAGCATAAGAATCGAGAACGCTATGATGCTCCAAACGATGAAAGGTAGATAGGGATAGAGATCAGGAGCCCGGACTTTGATCTCTCCGATCAGTGGATCAACGACGCCCATCCCGACCAAGCTGACAAAGGCGATATGGATCTGAAAAAAAAGAAGAGCGATCGAAGCCGCCATGGTAGCCCATGCGTATGAAGCGATCTGTCTTTCCTCGTAATGTCTCATCCCGTAGACTTTGAATCCAAAATAGAGCCGGAGGACCTCGAAAGATAATATACCTGTGATCAGCACAAGAAATAATAATCTTTTCGGATAACCATAAATCGTATCAGGGATCAGATAATATATCAGGAATATCCAAACCATCGAGTGGATGATCCTTCTTAGCAGCCTTTCTTCTTTTATCATCGAACCTTTCCTCTATTACTAAATTTTAAGTCAAAGATAAAGATAATATTGAAAAATAAGGGGTTTTATGGGTAGGTTGAGTTTACTACCTGCTTTCTTTTCACAGATCTTCTATCCGATCCTGTTCCTCTCTCTGATCGATCACTCTTTTCGCTTTTCCTACCGTCCTTGGAAGAGTTCCTGGTTCCAGCAATTTCAATCTAGCCTTTATGTTCAGTACCGCTTTAAGGTTTTCACTAGCTTCTTCTTTCAGCTTCTCTTCATCGTATTCTTCTGATTCGTAGTGATCTTTGTCCACTTCGGCTCTTACAAAAAGCTTGTCGAGAACATCTCTATCCACGATTATCTGATAGTGCTCGCTTATGCCTTCAGTTTCTAGAAGAGCGGCTTCCACTTGACTCGGGAAAACGTTCACACCACCGACTATGAGCATATCATCACTTCTGCCTTCGATCTTCTCTATCCTCGGATGGGCTCTTCCGCATTCACACTCCTCGTAAGTGACAGACCCAACGTCTTTTGTTCTATACCTGAGCAGAGGCATTGCTTCCCTTGTCAGCATGGTGAAGACCAGTTCCCCGGTTTCTCCTTCAGGAAGAACTTCTCCGGTCTTGGGATCGATGGTTTCGACCAAAAATTGATCACTCCAGATGTGGAGCCCGTTCTGCTCGGGACATTCTATGGCCACACCTGGACCGTAAAGTTCACTCATCCCATAAGTGTCCTGAGCTTTCAGACCGAAAGCTTCTTCTATACTTTCTCTAGCTTCTTCACTCCACGGTTCCGCTCCGAACATACCTACTTTTAGGTTGAAATCCTCTTTTGGATCGTAGCCATGTTTTTCTGCGGCTTCAGAGAGATAGATGGCATAAGATGGTGTACATGCTAAAACCTCAGTCTGGAAATCGTTGAGCATCGTGACTTGTTTCTTGGTGTTGCCAGTACTGGTCGGTAGTACGGAACATCCCAATACTTCAGCACCCTGATGAAAACCTAGACCGCCAGTGAAGAGCCCGTAGCCGTAGGCGTTCTGGACTGTGTACTCAGGCTTGACGCCTGCAGAGCTGTAGGCTCTAGCCATCAGATCGCCCCATACCTCCATGTCTTTACGGTTATATGCTACGACAGTCGGAGTTCCTGTAGTTCCAGAAGAGGCATGGAACCGGATGACCTCTTCTTTTGGCACCGCCAGTATACCATAAGGATAGTGATCTCTAAGATCGTCTTTAACAGTAAAAGGGACCTTTTTCACATCTTCTAGTTTTTTGACGTCCGATGGTTTGACACCTTCTTCTTTGAACCGTTTTTTGTACATAGGAACGTTCTCATAGGCATACTTCACTTGTTTTTTCAACCGTTTCTCTTGCAGTTCTCTAATCTCATCTAAATCCATCATCTGGGCTTCTTCGTTGAACATGATTCCACCTTTAATATATCTTTCACCAGTGGCAAATCAGTTCCAGATATATAAAGATAAGGGAAAAGAGGTTCAGATCGACATCAACGTCATATAGCCAGACTGACAAATATAGCCGTCATTATGCTTAGTATGAGCGTGAGTATGAACACGATCAGAAGATGCTTCCTCAATATCTTGCTTTCCAATTCTCTTCCTTCTCCGATCGTAGCAACAGCATTATTGATCTTAGAAGGTGTTATCGCGGATGCCACTCCTCCAGCCACTCCGTGACCGGCGTAAACTGACATGAACTGACTATCTGACATACCGAGCTTGTCCGTCACTTGATTCTGGATGCCGAAGAATAAGACGTTGCTGGCTGTCTCACTGCCTCCAACAATAGCTCCAAAAAGACCCAAACTAGCAGCTACAAAAACATAACCCGGTCCGAAGACATCACCGAGGAACAATCCCGCTATATAGTTCATATTTGAATCTGTTACTATCTGCAATTCTTGACCGCTCATGTAACCTCCGCTCCAATCCATTATATACGCTATGGAGAAAAACAAGGAGTAAGCTATGAACGGCGCCCATATACTTTTCGACCATGTCTTTAAAGCTCTCTTACTCTGCTTCATGGTAGGTTTAAGAAGATAGAATGAAGACAACGCGGTGATCCCGATCCAAAAGTAAACCTGGGCGAAGACGTTGAAATCGATCGTTTCGTAAGCGATGATCCAGTGGCTAAAACTCGGATCAAGAGTTCTTAAAAATTCATTTATCGCAGGTATGCTCGATATCGAGGCGAGGAGTATGAGCAACAACCAAGGTGAGAGAGCTTTGATCAATTTTTTCTTATCTATAGGTTCAAATTCCCTGATGGTCCCTTTCCTTTTCCTATCCCATCTGAAATAAAGGTAAAGACCGATCATCGAAACGAGTCCAGCAACAACTCCTAAGATCGCTATCGGCGCTCTTATCAAAACCAAAACTATGGAGGTAAAACCTATCAAAAGGCCGGACATGATCGCGGGAACTAAACCTTTTTTTATCGATTTTGACCCGCCGATTATCCACAGCATAGCGATCGATAACGTAGTGGCGATAACAGGTAAAAATAAAGATATGTTAAAAGCGTATTCATAACCGAACTCGATTACTGTCATCCCGAGTTCTTCGTGGAAAAGCTCAGCAGGAAGGGTTATCGGTATAGAAAGTATAGCGAAGCTGGTGCTGGCATTGTAACCTAGAACTGATATGGCAACGGCGGCCGCGGGCCCAAAACCCATGGCCATGAGGAGAGGTGGAAACAAAGCCGGCGTAACGATACCCAAAGATGTAACAAACGTACCGAAACCTATGCCGATGAATAGTGACTGCTCCTCTCTAGTATAAGCCACTCTTTTTATCGCCTCTGAGATAGTCTTAAGGGCACCCACCTCCCTCATCAGGAATATCAGCAGCATAGTAAAGACGATAGCTATACTTATCCCAAAAGATTCAAAGAATCCGTAGATACTCGCTGCCATAGCTACGAAGGGTTCCGTTTCGAATACAAGAACTGCCACGGCGAAACAGATGATCAAGCCTACCACGGCCATCTCTGCCGCATTCCTCTTAAAGACCAAGATCCCTACGAAGACCGCAAGTAGCGGGAAGATCACTAGGAAGAATTGTAGAGCCATAAACATGGTATCGTCGCCGTATATGATAATTTGTTTATAACTTTATCGAAAGAGAATATTGAAGAATGGCAAAATGCTAATAAAGGACTATTATCCTGCCGTACTGATGGCATCTGATGAAGATGAACTTGAAAGGCTTTTTGACCCGCGATCCATAGCGGTGATAGGGGCCTCGAGAAAGGAGGGAAAAGTCGGCCATAAACTTTTGTCGAATATTTTGAAGTCTGATTATGACGGTGAAGTTTATCCTATCAATCCTAAAGGCGGTGAAGTACTCGGAAAAAAATTGTACGAATCCATTGAAGATGTACCTGGATCAGTGGATCTAGCGGTTATTGTCGTACCTGCCAAGATAGTGAAGGAAGCCGTACAGCAGTGTGGAGAAAAAGGAGTCGAAAATATCATAGTCATTTCCTCTGGATTCTCAGAAGTTGGAAAGGTGGAGGAAGAGAGGGCACTGGTGGATGAAGCAGAAAAATATGATATGAGGCTTTTAGGCCCCAATGTTTTTGGCATATACTCAGCAAAATCTGATCTGAACGCCACCTTTGGTCCATCTGATATAGAAAAAGGAAGTATAGCGGTACTCTCTCAAAGTGGCGCCTTAGGGATCGCGATGATCGGTAAGACCGCTCAACAGTACCTAGGTCTTTCCGCTATCGTGAGTATAGGTAATAAAGCGGACATAGACGATGTTGATGTTGTAGATTATTTCAGCCAGGATGATGAGAGCGAAGTTATAATGATCTATATGGAGGGCCTAGAAAAAGGTCAAGAATTCATGGAAAAGGTGGAAGATCTACAGGAAGATAAAACGGTGATAGTTTTAAAATCTGGTCGGTCAGAGAAGGGAGCCACCGCCGTAGCATCACACACTGGTTCCCTGGCTGGAAGTGACAGGATATTCTCCTCAGCTTTCAAACAGTGCGGAGTTCTACGGGCGGAGAATCTAAAAGAGGCTTTCAACTGGTCTAGGGCTTTTTCCAATTCCATTTTGCCTGAAAAAGATAAAGCGGTCGTTGTTACGAATGGCGGCGGGATCGGTGTGTTGAGTGCCGATGCTGCTGAAAAGCACGGTGTTAAGCTTCTTGATGATCAAACACACCTAAAAGAAACTTTCGAAGAGGTTATACCCCCGTTCGGTTCAACTAAAAATCCGATCGATATAACAGGACAGGCTGGGGAAGAAGAGTATGAAAGATCTTTGAGGAGGGCATATGAGAGCGATGAAATCGGTTCTATAATCGGTTTGTACTGCGAAGCGGGAGGTGGAGATGCTTGGGGTGGAGCTAAAGCTATCAAAAAGGTCTATGAAGAGTATGGGGACGAAAAAACATCAGTATTTACATTCGTAGGAGGTAAAGAAGCTGATGAGTGTGTTCAGTGGTTGAGAAAGCACGATATCCCCGCTTTCAAAGATACTTACGAGTGTGTTTCGGCTCTTGGAGCGCTTTATCGGAAAAAGAGATACATGGAAAGGAAGAAAGAAAAAGAAGAATTAAAGGAGCCCGATATACCATTAGATGAGATAAGGGAGATAGTCAAAGATGTGCGCAAAGACGGGAGATTGACCCTGCGGGAAGATGAAGCTAGAGAGATTTTGGATCTTGCTGGTGTACCGATGGCAGAGGGGGAAGTGGTTACTTCGTTAGAAGGCGCCATTAAAGCCGCTGAAAAGATCGGCTATCCTGTGGTTCTTAAAGTGGTCTCTGAAGATATAGTCCACAAGTCCGATGCTGGAGGACTAGCATTGGATCTCGAAAATGAAAAGGAGGTTGTTGATGCTTATCAGGCGATAAATTCCAACGTACGAAAAAAATATCCCGATGCACATGTGAAAGGTATCTCCGTGGCAAAGATGCTCAAAGGTGGTGAAGAGACCATCATCGGAGGCTCAAGAGACAACACCTTTGGTCCACTTGTGATGTTCGGCTTGGGTGGAGTGTATGTAGAGATATTGGAGGATGTAGAATTCCGTGTGGCTCCGATAGGTAGGAAAGAAGCTAGAAGGATGATAGGAGAAATAAACTCCTTTCCAGTACTGATGGGAGCAAGGGGTGAAAGCAGAAAAGATCTCAATGCATTGGCAGATGTTATATATAGGATATCATATTTGATGAATGAGGTGGATGGAATAGCTGAGTTGGATCTCAACCCGGTCAAAGCATTCGAGAAGGGAAAGGGTTGTAAATCCGTAGATGTGGCTATAAATCTTAAGAGAAGGTGATCAAAATATGAAAAATATCATAATATCCTCGACAGAAAAGGATGCGGGCAAAACTACGATCGGTCTGGGCTTAGCGCTTTCTTCTGATAAATCTTTGAATTATTTTAAGCCCTTTGGCGATAGACCGATCTACAAAAAGAAAAGATTGATAGATTACGATACCAAACTTTTCAAAAATGTGATGAATTTAGATACGGAATACGAAAAGTTCTGTATAGGTTTCGACCATTCGAAGATAAAATATGCCTTCGATGAGTCAACGATACAAGAAAAGATAGATGAAAGAGTTCAGGATCTTTTAGCGGATAAAGACGGTCTTATCATCGAAACGGGAAAGAACTGGAGTTTCGGCTCTTCTATAGGATTGGATCCGACGTCTCTCTCCCAGATCATAGATGCTGAGGTGGTCCTGGTGACTTCAGGTTCCGGAACTGACGTCATGGACCATTTGACCACCGCATCTCGGTACTTTGAGAAGAACGGAACCAAGATCAAAGGCGTTGTAATGAACAGAGTGGATTCCTTGGAGGAGGTCGAAGATTTCATGGTCAAGGATGTAGAAGGTCTCGGTCTAGATGTTCTAGGTATCATCCCAGATATATCAAATCTTGACCTTACTAGGATGAGATTCATAAACGATATGTTGTTCGGTAAAGTGGTTGCTGGAGAGAATGGACTCGACAATATAGTAGAAAACGTTTACGTAGGAGCTATGAGTGCTGACGAGATAGTGCGGACTCCAGCTTTCCAAGAAGAAAGAAAACTGATGGTCACCGGGGGAGATAGAACCGACGTTATATTGGCTTCCCTAGAGGAAGGTACCTCGGGCATTATCCTGACTAATGATATTATACCTCCAAGCAACATAATATCTAGAGCTGATAGGGCTAATATCCCTTTGATATCCGTTCCTATAGATACCTACGAAGCGGCTAAAAGGATCGAGAGGATGGAAACGATAACGACCATAGAGGATGATTTCAAGATAGAAAAGATAGAGAAAGAGGTATGCCCGAGATTGGATTTTAACATCTAGATCCGGAATGATAATAAATGAATGAAGAACCGGATTATGTAGAGGCCGAAAACGCCCTGAAAAATATAGGAAGAGGTGACAGGGTATTTTTAGGGTCCGGTGCTGCTGAACCACAATATCTTACAAAAAAATTGACTGAACTTGCTGATCAATTTCACGATACGGAAATATTTCATATCCAAACTTTGGGTGTTGCCCCATATACGGAGGAAAAGTTTGAAGACAGATTCAGGCACAACGCCTTCTTCGTTGACGACAATACTAGAGCTGCGGTGGCAGAGGGAAGAGCAGATTACACGCCTATATTTATGCGGAACATACCTAAGCTTTTCAGAAATGGCCGCATACCTTTAGATGCCTCATTAGTACAGGTTTCACCTCCAGATAGACACGGATGGATGAGTCTAGGGATAGCTGTGGATATCATAAAGTCTGCCGTCCAGAATTCTAAGATGGTCATCGCTCAGGTGAACCCCAAGATGCCTAGAGTCCATGGTGATTCTTTCATCAATGTCGATGACGTGGACTATTTGGTGGAACATGAGGAAGAACTTCTGGAATTCGATCCGATAGTTCCTACTGAAAAGGCTGAGAAGATCGCTAAAAACGTGAGTCCACTGATAGAAGACGGATCTACTCTACAGGTGGGTTATGGGGAGATCCCCAACGCATTGTTGTCTCATCTGGAGGAAGAAGAGGACCTGGGGGTCCACACAGAGATGCTATCTGAAGATCTTGCAGGTCTGATTAAGGATGGTATCATAACTAACAAAAAGAAGAGCATCAACCCGGGAAAGAACATAGCATCCTTTTTGATGGGAACTAAGGATCTTTATGATTTTGTAGATGACAACCCTGAGATAGAACTTCATCCTACCGATTATACCAACGATCCATTTACGATAGCTAAGAACTATAAGATGACATCTATAAATACAGCCCTCCAAGTAGATCTGACAGGACAGGTCTGCGCCGATTCTTTAGGATACAGTTTTTACAGTGGCATCGGAGGACACGCAGATTTTATGCGTGGGGCTGGATATGCCGAAGACGGTAAATCCATCATCGCCCTTTCCTCAACCGCCCAGGATGGTGAAGTATCTAGGATAGTTCCTTCTTTGAATGAAGGTGCAGGTGTGGTGACCACGAGAGGCGACGTAGAGTACGTGATCACTGAGTATGGGGTGGCTTTTCTGAAAGGAAAAAATATCAGACAACGGGCGATGGAACTCATCAATATCGCCCACCCTAAATTCAGAGAAGAGCTTCTCAAAGAAGCTAAAGACCACAACCTGGTGTATAAAGAACAGATGTTGGTCGTTGGGGAAGGTGGAAGATATCCCGATGAATACGAAGATTATAAAGAAATAGAAGGTAAAGAATACCTTTTCAGACCTATGAAACCGACCGACGATGAACTTTTGAAGGACCTATTCTATTCTCTTTCAGATGAAAGTCGTTACAAAAGATTTATGAGCGCTAGAAAAGACATGCCTCACGACAGAAGACAGGAATTCATCCAGATCAACTATAAAAAAGAGATGGCTATAGTGGTTATAGACCCTGAGGTCGAAGGTCCTGATAGGATGGTGGGTGTTGGGGACTACAGGATAAAAAAGGGTCAGAACGTTGCTGAAGTTTCGCTCATGATAAGAGATGAATATCAAGGTCAGGGTATCGGCACAAGACTTCTAGAATACCTGACTATGATAGCTCAAGATCATGGTCTCTACGGCTTCACGGCCGAAGTTCTAGCCGACAATCGAAAGATGCTGGGTGTTTTCGAAAAGATGGGTTATGATATAGAGAAGGAAAGGAAGTACGGGGAATATGAACTGAAGATGAGATTTAGATGAAGAGGTCATAAGATGAGTATAGGAACTAAGAACAAAAAAGAGGCTGATGAAGAGACGTGGGATATGGACTTTGTTCGGATCAAAAGTATTGTGCAAGAAGTTAAAAAAGAAGGAAGATATCACCTTCTTGAGAACGAAGCTAGGGAGATTTTGAATGCCGCTGGATTGAACATAGCTGAAGGTAAGGTGGCTTATGATATAGAGGAATGCGTCGAAGTGGCGGAGGAAATAGGTTATCCTGTTGTCCTCAAAGTGGTATCTGAAGATATAGTTCATAAGATGGATGTAGGGGGAGTGGCTGTCGACCTTCAAGATAGTGACGAAGTGAGGGATGCCTGTCAGGCGATCCGTTCAAGGGTTAGGCAGAGAAAACCGGATACAAATATCAGAGGGATATCCGTTGCTGAGATGGTGGAAGGAGGCAAAGAGGTGGTCATTGGAGGGATGGTAGATCAGACATTTGGCCCAGTCGTGATGTTCGGGTTAGGAGGAATATATGTTGAAATATTTGAAGATGTAGAATTCCGAGTCGCACCACTGAGCATAGATGAAGCCCACGAAATGATCTCGGATATAGATTCATTCCCTCTTTTGATGGGTGCCCGTGGACAAAAATGCAGGGATCTTGACGCTTTAGCTGAGATGATAGCTAGAGTCGGATATCTAGTACATCATGTGGAAGAGATAAACGAGTTGGATCTCAATCCTGTGGCCTCTCTTGAGCATGGTGTAAAAGCTTTGGATGTGGCGATCAATCTGAAGTGAACTCTTCTTTTTCGATCAAACGATACATAAGTTCTAAGGATCTAAGGTTGGAAGTCAGCCCTAAAAAGGATGATTCTGCTATCTTCTTCCTGAAAGGTGACCAAGTTAGAGCTAAATTCATCTTCACTTTGGTTCTATTTTCGCTCTCTTTTTTGAACTCCAAAGTGTTAACAGCCCTGGTAAAAAGGTATCTTTCCTGAAATATTATCTTTTCATGGAGTACGCTAGATATCTTCTCGAACTCGTGTTTTGAAAGTGTGCCGTACTTTTTTTTGTCGCGAGAGACTCTGCTGTATTTTTCATCAAAATACCGATAGACTAACCCGATAGGGACTTCGATAGTTATCTCATCGGAATACTCTTTTACCATCTAATCTTTACCCCTTATCTCCTTAGAGATCTCTTCTATATACTCATCTCTATCCTCTAAAATAACATCCCTTTCTTGAGCTACCAAAAGTAGAGCGGTTTTGACTTCTATATTCATCCTGTCCTGCTTCTCATTCACCTGAGACATTATTTCTTGGTTAGAAAGTTCACTATTCGATGAAATCTGTTCGAGGAGTTCTGAGAAGATATCTTTTTCATCCTCTTCCTCAAAAAGCTCCTTCGTGGGTTCGAAATCTATGGGTACCTTGACGTTCTCAAAATCAAATTTTGCCCTGATCAGAACTCCTTTTTTCTCAACTAGATCGCTTTTTAAAGCCATGTTCAGCACCTGTTTAGCATCATCGGAAGAATACCAGTCCAAATCTACGGATTGAATATAGATGAAATCTTCCTCCTCCATCTCTTCACCTTCCCTCTTGAAGAGAAATGCTAGTATTTTTTTCAGTTCCTCTGCCATCTTATCGCCTCGCGTAAACCAAGGATATAGCCCTCTATGTTTCCGTGATGTATGTAGCCTATCTCATCCAAGGAAGCACCTCCGATGAAGAGTTCATAATCTCCCTCAGGGATCGACCTTAGGGCTCTTTCGTCGAACCTTTTTTCTCCAAGATCCGCAAATATTATTTCATCAAAATCTTTGTTCAATGCTAACTCAACGATCCCTTCTACTCCCATTTTCTTGATCTCTTCAGAAGGTGATATCAATCCATCTTTATAATCTATCGAGAGGACTAATTGATCGCTTAAATCTATAGATTCCAATATTCCTTTTAGCGAGCGGATGGTCTTGGTTGCGATGACAGTCTTATCAGCACCGGCTATAAATGAATCTGTTATTCCCTCTGGCCCCCTTGCACCTATATCAACCCAAACTTCTTTTCTAGATCCGATCTTTCTGATCGACTCGGTCTGCGGCTTATTGAACTCGATTCCGTCAAGATCAAGCAGATGCACCTTATCAAAATCACTGAGTTCATCCATAACCCCCCATAAATCCAATTCCTTACCATTAGAAACGTAAGGTTGATACGTGCCGTTCGTCACAACCACTGGCTTATCGTCGATCAGAGATATCGAAGGTATGATGTTCTTTTCCATAGAGTGTAATTAAAAAGGTGCCTTATAAAAAGATTGATTCTGTTCCTACTTTCCAATAGATAGGAGCGATAATATCTAATATATCCCCTGGAAATTATAACATATGAGCCCTGATCTGAATATACGCGAAGCTGATCTGAACGATATCGATGCCATCCTACGCCTCAAAAAAAAGTCCATGGGACCAGTTTGGAAAGAATCCGGTATATACTACGACGAATCCTCGTTAAAGAAATTTCTTCAGAAGAGATTGGTCGATGACAGGATGATCGTTGCCTCTGGGTCTGAAGGCGAGGGGTTGCTCGGGTTCCTCCACTCAAGAACCTTTAAAGGCGTAGTGACTTCGAAAAAAATAAGAGAGGTAATGACGTTGGCTGTTCATCCAGACCATTTTGGAGAAGGTATAGGGAAAGAGTTGATGGAACACGAAAAAGAGCATGCAAAATCAAGTGGTGTTGACATCCTAAGATTAGAGACCCTAGCTGACAACGAAAGGGCTTTGAATTTTTACAGGAGCCAGGGTTTTTCGGAGAGAAAAAAGATATTGATAAACAAGATAGATTCAGAGCAAGAGTAAGTACTGGAAAGATTTATATTTATGTAATTCGTTTACAAAACCATGGCCCATGAATACACCAATTTCATCTCCTGGGATGATGAAGAGAAAAAGCACGGTTCGATCAGTATGGATTGTGGATTCTCCTGTGATTTCCATAAACCGGTAGAATTCGGTGGAGAAGAAGGTCTGATGAATCCTGAAGATGCATTCGTTGGGTCTCTAGCGATGTGTTACTCGATAACCTTCAGATCTACAGTAGAGAAGATGAGGCTGGATATATCAGATTTTCAGCTGGAAACGGAAGGACTCCTTGAAGAAGTCGACGGTGAAAGCATGATCAGCAAGATATTCGTTAGACCTAGGTTTAAGATATCAGAGGAGAAAAAAGATAAAGTGGAAAGAGCATTGGAACTCGCGAAAGAAAATTGTCTGATTTCTAAAAGCATCAAATCGGAAGTAATACTCAAGCCAGAGATCGAATTTGAAGAAGAATGATTGAATGAGCGAGTCTTACCTATTTTTAACCCTGGCTAGAACGGATGGAACTAAAACCGTACCTATCACCACCAAGAATATGAGAACTAGAATAGCGAGAGGATAGTATATGTCACCCACTGGCTCAGGATTGACCTCTATAGTTTCGGATCGATGATCTAATTCAACTATGCCGATCGGTTCCGGTAAATCAACCGTGAGCCCAGCCGTGAAGGTTTGCCTGCCTGCTTGAGCTTCCCACTCGAATTCGAACGTAGTTTCGCTTCCAGCATCTATCGTCTCATTTTCTAGCCTTTCAAATTCTTCATCACCCCAGATCAAGTTGATGTTTATATCCATATCATAAGTCTCGTTGTTTTTTACAGTTACAGATATGATGACTTCATCTCCTTCTCTGACTTCTGTTTCAGAAAAACTCAGTTCGGATATCTTTATATCGGGTTCTTCAGGAATATCTTGTGAAATGTCTGGGGAGCTCCCTTCTACTGGCGTCCACTGGGTTCCTGGAACGGAGAAAAGCAATAGAGCAAAGGTCAGTAAAGTGAGAGTTACCACGGTTCCTACTTTTTGCCATCCCTCTCTCATCATTCCATCCTCCTTTTAGCCGATATCAGAACACCTGCAAAAAACAATACTAGTGTATAGGTCGCCATGACTGCGATCCCTTCATAAAAATCAGGAGAAGACATGACTTGACCTCCAGGACCTGCCCCGAACAGTGGTACAGCGGCAAACACATCTGTGATCAAACCGACCGGATAGGTCATGATGTACCAGGGCTCCACCTCTATTACGAATTCAAGAACAGTACTTATGATGGGAAATATCATTATAAGGGAGAAAAATCCCAACAATGTAGTGGTTATCTTCTTTTTCAGTATACTGCTGAAAAGGAATATCAAGCTGACAGCACTACTAGTATAGATCAGAGCTACAAAATAAGATTTGAAGAAGTCGATGGTGATGGCATCCATACCATAGATGCCGATGATCTCGAAAGAGGTGGTCAGATAATAAATAGAGACTACGGCAAAAGTAGGGATCAGTGCCCCTATGTATTTGCCTACGAATATCGTGGTGTGCCGTTGTGGAGTAGAAAACAACAGCAGTCCGGTTTTTTCTTCAAATTCACCCGAAATGGCGTCTCCTGCAAAAAGTGAGCCGGATATGACTATTAAAAATTCGACGAAGCTGAGATTTATACTAGCGAACTGATCGGCTGAATCGGGGAAAGACCCCCATAGCCTAGGGGCGATGTAGAATATAAGGGGAAGTGCAACAGCTAAAGTAAAAGAAAGTATCATCCTTTTTCTTCTGAAGTGCTTCTTCAACTCAAAGGTGATGGTTAAACATGTGTTCCGCAGATCTTCCAACACATCCTCTTTGAAAGGTTTCATCTTGCATCACCTTCTTTTTTTTCTATAAGAGAAACATAGAAATCTTCTAGATCAGACCTTTTAGGACTGTAAGACACGACTTTAAATCCCCGATCTATTATTTCATCGAGGATCATCGACGTAAGCGTTGGATCGCCATCACTCTTTATTATCTTCACCTTGTTTTCGCTCACCTTTTGGACTTTATCTATCATCTCGATACCGTTCAATTTTTCAAGACCTGACCTTGGTAAAGGATTCAAGAACTCGATATCTATGAGACGGTACTCTTTCATGATCTCGTCTATCTTTTCTACAGAACTCTGTTCTATTATCTTTCCATCGTACAGGAAGATGACCGAATCACACACTTTACTCACTTCATCTAAAAGATGTGAACTCAGAAAAACGGTGATATCTTTTTCTTGAAAACTCTTGATCAATTCACGGATCTCTTTGATTCCCTCTGGATCCAATCCCAGAACAGGTTCGTCAAGTATCAATATATTCGGTTCATGGAATATAGCTTTACCTATAGCCAATCTTCTCTCCATGCCTGTACTGAACGATCCTATCTTGGAGTGTCTCCATTTGGATAATTTCACCATATCAAGTACTTCAGTGATCCTTCTTTTGATCTTCTGTTTTGGCATCTTATGGACTTTTCCAAAATATGTTAAGAACTCATCCGGAGTGAGATAATCATATACCCCCGGGACTCCGATAAGAGAACCTACATCATTTAAAGCCTCTTTAGGTTCATTGTTAACGTCCCATCCATTTATACAGGCTCTGCCGGATGTGGGTTTGAGAAGGTTGGTCAGGATCTTGATGGTGGTGGTCTTTCCGGCTCCGTTCGGACCGAGATAGCCCACAACTTCTCCTCTGCCGATCTCAAAAGAAACATCGTCTACCGCGACGATGTTTTTTCCGAATTTTTTTACCAAATTTTGCGTCTTGATCATGTAATCAGAATCAGTCATCTGTCGTCTCTCCTCTGGTTAATCAGGTGTATTTTCGATGTGTTTGTTAGATTCTTTTTCCTTATAACTGTTTCGGATGAAACTATATTTATTTTGTGACGAAATTCGTCTGACAAGAGTACATACTAAGTAGTCATCATATTTCCGTAAGATCATTCAGATCGATAGAATTTAATTTCGATCCAAAAACAGACTTTTTCTTTTTTGTCCGTTTGAATATCGCTAATGAAAAAAGTCGGACAAAATAGAATTTTTAGAACTTATGTCTGACGATATAGAAAAGGATTTTTCTAGATTCTAAAAATCATATTTTAATATTGCTTCAATATTTATCGATTTTTTTATCAAATCCAGAGTTTAGTTTTAAAAATAATTGTAATTTTATTTATTTTAGAAATGATCTTTCCATACTTCTTCAAATGAAAGAGTAAAAAATAAATAGTATGACGAATCAAATTATAGCACTATGAATCCCGAAAAAAAGCTTCATCGGTATGTAAATCTGATCAGCCAAGAAAATTTCGACGAGTGGGCTGAGGGAAACAGATCTCTAGCAGATCTCGTAAGAGAACATCATTTTCTAGCTTCACTGTACAAATCTAAGATAGAGAAAGCCATCCATCAACACTCTCCCGAAGATTTCCTAGAGATATTTGAAGAGGAGAGACCCGACATAGACTTCGGAGATGAAGAAGAAGTAATAGAGAGGATCGAAAAAGAGATGGAAGAGATAGAGCACGCACTCTGAGCACAGCACAAAAAACTTCCTTCAGCTCCTTTTTATTCTTTTTTTCTATCTAGAAAAGATACAGATTTATATAACACCAGTAGTCCTTTTGACACACATGAAAGTGAAAGTCGAAGGCGAAGGCGAGATCGAAGTTCAAGAAAACAGTGAAGTCTCCTCATTAGTGAACAGACTCGGGTATCACCTAGATTCAGTTATCGTTCTGGAAAACGAGGAACCATTGCCTATCGATTCAAACCTCGAGGATGGCATGGAGTTGAAGATAATATCCGTAGTCTCCGGGGGTTGAAGGCAAAAGGTGGAAAACTTATAAATACAAGTTACCTCTAAGAATCTCAACGAGCAACTGACGGCCAGAGCGGTGGGGAAACACCCGGTCTCATTCCGAACCCGGAAGTTAAGTCCACCAGCGTGCTCTGTGGTACTGTGGTGCGCGAGCCCACGGGAAGCTTAGGTCCCATAGCGTGGACCCTTGGAACGACGGCTTAGGTCAGGAGTCTTGCTCCCTTCGGGGAGGAAGATAAACCTGGCTGTTTGAAGGTCACCGTTCCCCGGCCCGCTGTCAGTTGCTCACCTTATAATAATCGCTCTTTTTTTATCAGTGCTTCTAATACTAAAAATAAAGAATAATGATTTTTCTTATTGAGTGGGTATAAGGTGTTGTTAAAAATAAACGTCAAATATTGTTTCTCAGCTTTTTATAACTCCGTGTCCGATGAGATGCCATTTACCTTTTATCCTTCTGCTTATCGCGATACGTTCTCCTTCATCTGCACAAACCGATCTTTTTAATTTGACTTCGGCTTCGTTACCTCGGGCAGAAGTCACCACGCCTACAGTTGTAGATGAACCGACAGTGAGCATCAGCGGTTCTCTAGTCTTTATATTCTCTACGTCGATCTCTTTTTCCATACCAACGACTTTATCGAAGAGACTCACTTCCATCAAGAAATCATCTTTTATCGGGGGTAACTCTCCGGGATAGCCGGCTACTCTTCCTGCCAAGGAATCCGATTTTGAAAGGCTGGGATCCAATCTGGTCCCAACACCGATCAATCCACCCGGCTCGACTTCCTCCATCTGGATAGAACCAGAGTTCAATGTTCCGATGGTCGTGGTCAGGGTCTCCCATTTCTTTTCGCCCCCTTCCTCTATTTCTATACCAGGTTTGATCTCAATCTCATCTTCGACCTTTAACCTTCCTCTGATCAACGATCCTCCGATGACTGCTCCTTTTAATTCACTTATCGGAGTTCCTGGCTTGTTTATATCGAATGAACGGGCTATAGGTAACCTTGGAGATTCGTTAGGATCGCGTTCAGGAGTCTGTATCTCCTTCTCTATAGCCTCGATAAGTATGTCTACATTTACGTCGTGGTGAGCGGATACAGGTATGATGGGTGCTTCTTCAGCCACGGTGCCTTTGATGAATTCCTTTATCTGTTGGAAATTCTCTTTTGCTCTTTTTTCCGTTACTAGATCTACTTTATTTTGAACTATCACTATGTTTTCTACGCCCGAGATGTCCAAACCCATAAGATGTTCTTGTGTCTGAGGTTGGGGACACTTTTCATTAGCAGCTATTACAAGAACGGCTCCGTCCATCACTGAGGCACCCGTCAGCATGGTCGCCATGAGAGTCTCATGGCCTGGTGAATCCACAAAAGATATGGCTCTTTGGAATTCGGCTTCACCTCCGCATTTAGAACATGTAGGCTCCGTGGTATAAGCTTCACTGCCTTCGCAATCGGGGCATTTGTAAAACGCTGTATCTGCATATCCTAACCTTATACTTATACCTCTTTTCGTCTCTTCTGAATGACGGTCTGTCCACTCCCCGCTGAGAGCTTCAGTTAAAGTAGTTTTTCCATGGTCAACGTGCCCGACCATCCCTATGTTTATCTCAGGTTGTTCCGGAACTTTCATTGATTCTCTCCCTCTTCTTCCAGGAGTTCTGGTATCTTTTTCGGCCCGTGTTCTATTACCTTCAAATTGATCTGATTTATATCATCAGATACGGTGTTTGCTCTGAAAGTTTTTTTCTTTTTCTTGCCACCTTTTTTAGACTTGAAACCGACACCGCCTTTAGCAAGGATCTTTTTCCTACCGGTTCCAGGTATGTTCTTTTTCATGGGAAAGCCATCGATGTCACTGCCTCCGGTCACTTCCAGCTTATAACCTGGCAGTCCAACGAATATACCGTCTACTTCTCCACCGATCTTCTTACCGATCAACCTGTTGGCGTGCTGACCGTCCACTTTACTTTGATAACTATTTCCTTCCTTTGGATCTGAGATCACGACTTCAAACTCTGCCATATCTTGACACTCCGATGTATTTTTGTCTTATTACACCCTACTCCTATAAAACTTTGATGGGGATGTCCTTCGAAAAATATTTTACTGCACGAAGTGAATCGGGTATCGTGAGCGAAATAAGCAAGTCACGCCGATTCCTCTCACGCGTTCTGAGAGATCATTACTCCATGGGGCTGCCGAAGTTACCTTACAGGTATACTAGACGGGAATTTGCCTTTGTCTATTTTGATAATGAAGGTATGCACAGACCAGTAGCTTTTCGATCGAAGAGCAAAATAAATGCTTTTCTGAGAAAAAGAAACCCCCTGCACTCATATTATTCCACAGCTTATTATTCCAATCCAGAGGCGCCGATGGCAGAGAAAGAGTGGTTAGGAGCGGACCTGGTCTTCGATCTAGATGCCGATCATATCCCGGGGAGCGAAGGTTTAGATTACATAGAACAACTGAAGAGGGTGAAAGAAAAATGCCTTTTATTATTAGATGATTTTTTGAAGGATGACTTTGGTTTTCAGGAAGAGGACATGGAGTTATACTTTTCAGGACATCGAGGCTACCATATCCACGTTAGAGATGATGACGTCTTACATCTTTCTGCTCAGGCTAGAAGGGAGATAGTTGATTACATAACCGGTGTAGGTTTGGATCTGGATACTATACTCCCAAAAGAGAGGATAAAAGTTGATGAATTCCAAGATAGGGATATAACCAAGGAGAGTCCAAAGCTGCCACCTGAAGAGGAAGGTGGTTGGAGAAACAAGACCAGGCGTTTGACCAAAGAGCTTCTCCAGAGGTGGGATGGAATGGAGGAACTTGAGGTGATAGATGAGATGAAAGAGAAGCACGGAGTGGGTTCAAAGACGGCGGAAGGTCTTTACCAGGATCTTTATGAGGAGGGTAAATGGAGAAACATAATAGAGAAGGGAGTTCTCAATGTTTTTTCGGAGGATAAAAGGATGGTCAATGTCAAATCATTCAAGAAGATAATAAATGGCGTGTTGAAAGAAGAAAATATTCAGGAGATAGGTTCTCAGATAATCGGAGCTACAGACGAGCCCGTAACCGGAGATACGAAAAGGTTGATAAGACTACCGTTTTCTATCCACGGAGGCTCTTTCCTGACGGTGGAAGATATCGCTCCCGATGAGATCGAAAGTTTTGAACCGTTGAATGATGCATTGCCAGATTTCCTCTCCGATAAATCCTATACGATCGAATTCGAACAGCTGCCTGATCTGAACTCTGTACGTATAAAAGATACCACATTTGATATAGAGGGGAAGATGGAGGTACCTGAATACGCCGCCCCCTTCATGATATCGAAATTAGGGGCGAAACTCCTATAAAGGAAAATATAATTATATGATGTCAGAAAATTGATAGGTTTCAAATCAAGTTCCGGATGATTCTAAAACAATCAGAAGTCATTAATGGAGTCCAGGAGAAAACCTTATGGCTAAGATCCCTAAAAAGGCAGATGGATTGAGCCCCGAGCTCAAGAAAAAGCTTGAACAGGTTGAAAGCAAAGTAGAAGATCATACACAGATCAGGAGGGTTAAAAGACTTCAGGAACTCCAGAAGAAGCTGGAGGAATCTCACAAGATAGAACGGTTGAAAAATATCAAGAAAAAGATCTTGATGCCCCAGTTCGGAGTTATCCTGGTACTTTTCCCTCTACTTATGATATTAGACGGGGCTTCTTTATCGCCTCTATATCTACCCCTTTTTTATCCTCTCTTGATGCTCTTCTTCTGGTTATTGATCCTCTGCATAGAAGCCTTTGGATTCAGAATTTTGGAGATAAAGAATCATCCTAGCAAGAGCGTCAAATGTCTGATGGCGAGGAAGTCCATGAAAAAAGCCGTCCCCGTCATCATTGTGGCACTACTGATCTTTGGTTTGTTCTACACCCCATATCTTTCTGAGGAGATCAGTGAACGTTCTTCTATTAAGGAAGGATTCGGGTTAAACCAGGGCGATGAAAAAGAGATAGATACTACATCTATAGGAAGGTTCGGGTTTTTAAGTATCAGTGACCTGGTTTTGGAAATTGACGAAGGATCGATCGAAATAGAGCTGAGAGACTACGATCGAACGAGACTTTATAATGAAACTGTATCCCGGGAAGAAGATATCAGTGATGAGGTCCTAGAAGAGATACCGAAAAGGGAGTTCAAAGAGCTTACATTCTTCTTCAACTATCCTAGTGAAAGCGAAAACGAGGTAGATACTAGCGAAAATCAAATCGACGTAGAGTTCACTTTAGAGATGGAGATAGAAGATGGCAAGCTTCATTGGCTTTCCTTGCTAGGTTTTCTTTATCTTGCTACTTTCACGGAGTGGACCGCTGTCTTTTATCCCTTCAAGAAAAAATACAGCGGTGCTGGGATCTATCATTGACTCATAGGACGCAGCACTTTTCGATCCTCTCAACTTCGTATCTTTTTTCTGCCCACGATATCGTCTTCTTGGAAGGTATGACGATACCTTCAGCTCCTTTTTTTAGCGCCTTTATCTCGAATTCGTATCTTCCGCGCTCTCTCATGCATCCTAAGATTATATCAGTTTTTGAGGGTATGTGATCCATCACAGAAAAAAAATCATCTTTCCTTACCGTTTTTCCAAAATTTTGTGGGATAAGAGAATTCAACACCACCACCGGAGGCTCATCAAGAAGCTCTATAGCTTTGAATTCACCCTTCAATTCACCTTTATTCAAGCCAACAGTCACGTGTGGGATCACTTTCATCCCCTTTTCCTTTAAACTCTCATATCCTTTTTTATAATCTTCTGGGGTGAGCTGTAAACCGTACACCGTTTCGATCGTGGACTTATCTCCAATCATATCATATGAAACGGTATCAATATCTGTACTAGCTAGTTTTTCGATCGTATCCTCATCAGGAACGCCTGTGTGAACGTTTATTTCCAGCGAAGTGGTTTCTTTGATCTCAGAGAGGACTTCGATGTGATCCTGAAGAGGTAGTCTGCCCTTTTTGGTGAAACCTCCACTAAGGAGAAAACCTTCACCTCCTTCCTCTTCATGATTCAATGCAAACTCGTAAAGATCTTCTGGATTAGCGACTGCTTTCATCCCCTGTAAAAATCTTCCTCTGCAGTGAGGGCAGGAAAGTGCGCAGTTTTCCCCAGTTATAGAAACGCTCGGAAACTTTTCTCCCGGGAAGTAGAATTTTTTCATCACTGACCTAGGATTCGAAGTGATAATTAAGATTTAGGTTTTTGCTGCAAAACTGACCAATCAATTTATAAAAAACGAGTTGATACTGAAGGATATGGTAGTTGGGGAAAAAAGGAAACGCTATATAGCCTTCGTTATAGAAGAAGGAGAAACGGACAGGAGAGAGATGATAGGGGCCATCAGATCTGAATTTAGCAGGGAAGAATACGAAGAGATAAAGCCCTGGTTGACTGTATTCGAAGGCGATAAAGGTATCGTTAGATGCAAACATACCGGTAAAGAGAGAGCGATAGATATTTTGAACAGGATCAAAGTTGGAGGTGGTAGGGTCCAGACTATAACCACGAGCGGAACTATAAAGAAAGCTAAAGAAAGGTTGTTCGATCATGGATGAAGAAAGATGGCAGAAGGACGTAGAAAGGAGAGAGAAAGTTGACGTCCTTGTCGTGGACGGTTACATAGACGAGCCTAGCCTTCTTGGAGTTCCTCCATACCTCTCTACAGAACCTAGAAAGCTGGTGGGCGTCGCGAGAGAAGCAGGTTTAACATGGGAATACGTAACAGCGGACGAGTACAGACGGAACGGTCTACCTCTTGGTGATATCGTTTTAGTTCATGGAGGAGTAACTGTTCCGGGTAAGTATCTTATGGGCACACCTTTGAGTGCTGAGGAAGCTGAAGAGATAGCTGAAGAGCCGGGAGAAACTTTTCTTGGAGGGCCTCTTGCAAGGTACGAACATGTGGATGGGTTCGATCATTACGCTTTGAAAGATCTATCAGCATACTTTTACGACTCGCTTTATGGTAAGGGCGAAGATAGATGGTCTGAACCCTTGGAGATGGAGGATTGGCTGAAATACGGTCATAAAGTCGTTGAAAGGCACCCTCTCCATCCAGATCCATTGATCATAGAGATGAGCGCCTACCGCGGATGTCCAAGATATTTTACCGGGGGTTGTTCGTTTTGTTCTGAACCGGATTACGGTAAGCCACAATTCAGAGAGCAGGAAGACATAATAGAAGAGATGGAACTCCTGTATGAGAAGGGCGTAAGAAATTTTAGATTAGGTGGACAGTCCTGCACTATCAGTTATAAGGCAAAAGGAATAGGAGAAAAAGAGGTACCTGAACCTCGGCCTGATGAGATCAAAAAACTGTTTCAAGGCATAGATGATAAGTGTCCAGAATTAAAAGTTTTTCATCTAGATAACGCTAACCCCGCTGTGATATCAGAGTATCCAAAAAAGGGCAAAAAGATATTGAAAACTATAGTGGAATACACGACCCCTGGAAACGTCTTAGCTTTTGGACTTGAATCAGCCGACGAAGAGGTGATCCAAAAGAACAACCTAAACTGTACGCCTGATCAGGCGAAAGAAGCAGTTAAGATAGTAAATAGGATAGGTCGAGAAAGAGGGGTAAACGGTATGCCCAAACTTTTACCGGGCATAAATTTTCTGGGCGGATTGAAGGCCGAAACCAGAGAAACCTACGAGAAGAACTTTCAGTTTTTGAAAGAGATTTTCGAGGAGGACCTGCTCCTAAGAAGGATAAACATACGGCAGGTGCTCTCTCATTCTAAGGAGTTCGATCTGAGATATAAAAGGGAATTCAAAATGTTCAAGAAGAGAGTCAGGGAGGAGATAGATAGGCCACTGCTGAAAAAGATGCTTCCGAAGGGCACCTTATTGAAGGATGTTTACATGGAAAAGATGGACGGCAGCACAACCTTCGGTCGGCAGGTGGGGACGTATCCTTTGCTTGTCGGTATCGACTACGAACTCGAACTTGGAGAGTACTATGATGTGAAGGTCACCGACTACGGCTATCGGAGCGTTACAGGAGTGCATCAACCCTTTTATTTAGATGAAGCAGCTTTCAAGCAGTTGAAGGAGATCCCTGGGGTGGGAAAGAAAAGGGCCGCCACGATATTCCGAAAAAGGCCTGAAAATAGAACAGAGCTTAAAGAGATAATCGATGATGAGGAGGTTTTAGAGACGGTTTTAGGTTTTGTGATATTTAAAAACGAAAGATGAGGTGCCGTGATGGAAGAGATCGATGTCCTTCCGATATGGGCAGACAGCATGGGCGCTAAAAGCATGTGCGTTAAGGTGGAAACTTCCGATACTTCTCTGCTTATCGACCCATCTGCGGCTGTGATGCAGAAGAGCTTTCCTCTTAAAACGGAGAAAAAGTACTCCCTTCTTGACGAAGCAAGAGGTGAGATCGAAAAGGCATCTAAAGATGTTGAACATATCTTTGTTTCTCATTATCACTACGACCATCATTTCCTTCCCGATACACAGGGGATAGATTTTGAGAAAATTTTCTCAGGAAAGGAGATTTGGATGAAGGACCCGAACAGATGGATAAACCGTTCCCAATGGAGAAGGAGCAGGAAGTTTTTGAGTTCTCTATTAGAACTTGATGGAGATAAAGGTCTAGATGATTTTAAACAGGAACCTGAAAAAGTCGATTACCGCGATCCTTTGAATGAGATGGAGCTTCTGCATGAGATAGAGGAAGAAGGATATGCTGAACGGCGTCGAGAACTCCATGAAAAATGGAGAGAGCAATTTTTCAGAAGAACAGATATGTGGAACGAGGAAGAACATGTTAAGGAACCCCTTTCCAACTTACATTTTGCAGACGGCCGGACTTTTGAAGAGGGAAATACCAAGATACGATTCACTGACCCTCTTTTTCACGGCATCGAATATTCCAAAACGGGTTGGGTGTTAGCAGTGGTGATCGAAAAGGGAGATGAGAAGTTCATCTACACTTCAGACATTCAGGGTCCGACGATAGAAGATTATGGGGCATGGTTGATAGACGAGGACCCAGATTTTCTGATAATGGACGGACCCGCTACGTACCTTTTAGGGTATATGCTGAATCAGTTCAATCTGGATCGATCTATAAAAAATGCAGAAAGGATCATCGAAAAGTGTGATTTTGAAACATTGCTCTATGATCACCATCTAACTAGAGAGAACGGATTTCGAGAGAAAACTGAAGATATCTGGGATGTAGCGGAAAGGGAGAGAAAAGAAGTTTTGACTTACAGCGAATTCCTAGAAGGAGAGGACCCTTTAGCCGAACGGATCGAAGAGTGATCAATCTATCTTATTCAAATTTTCTTTATATCGGTCAGAGAAGGATGCGTACTCTTCTTTGATCTTTTTCCATGTATCCTTGTATTCTTCCGATATTTGTTTTACGGTTTTAGCGGGAAGCCCCACCGCTACTTCTTCATCTTCGATAGTTTGTCCATTAGTTACAACGGCACCTTCACCGACAACGCTCCACCTGCCTATCTTCGCTTCATCACTTATTATCGCCCCCATACCTATCACCGCATAGTCATCTATGCTGGCGCCGTGGATTATAGCTCCGTGTCCTATTGTAACCCATCCTCCTATCTCCGTCTTTTTATCGGGTCTAGCGTGTATCACACAGTTCTCCTGGACGTTTGAATTGTCTCCTATAACTATAGTGCTGTAATCCCCTTTTATCCTGGCACCCGGGGCGACATAACAGTTCTCTCCTATAGATACATCGCCTATCACTGTAGCGCTATCTGCAACGTAACTGCTGTTTGAAACCTTAGGTCTTCTTCCTTCGAACTCGTATATTGTCATGCTTCCTCATAACAGAGCAAAATTAAAAATCCTTCCTACGGGCAAAATGATATTATCGACCTTTAGGATGAGGTAAACTATGAAGTACGTATTAGACACTTCCGCTATACTATCTGGAAAAGATATCCCACTCGACGAGGACCTTTACGTTCCGACAGGAGTGCTCTCTGAGATCAAAAAAGGAGGAAGATGGTATAGAAAATTGGAGATGATGAGAGCCGCTGGGCTCACTGAAATCGAGCCGCCAGGCAACGTGATGGATACGGTAAGACGTCAGGCGAGTAAAACGGGAGACGATATAAGACTCTCTGATACAGATATGGAAGTGGTAGCTCTAGCTATCTATGTAGAAGGTACTATCATAACTGATGACTATTCCATACAGAATTTAGCTAAATCTATGGATTTAGATTTTAAAGGTATCGCACAAGAAGAGATCGACGAAGAATGGGAATGGGAATACAGGTGTGTGGATTGCAGGAGATGGTTGAAAGAGCCGAAGGATGAATGTCCTAGATGTGGTGGTGAAGTAAGAAGCTCAAGGTTGGTCGGTTGAATCGAAATCTTTTAAGATCTCCCTAGCCCTTTCAAAAGCTCTTTCAGTATATCCTGTCTTTTCGTATTCATCCTCATTTTCAAGAAACTTTTCAGCCTCTTCTTTTATCCCTTCTAAGTGCTTAGTTTCATGTTCTTCATCGATTGGTTTTTCCGCCTGTAATTTCTGTCCTCCTTCGTTGAATCCTTCTGCAAAATACCAGTCTTTGAACCATGTGAAACCTCTCCTGAAGAGCTGATTACCCAGCCTAGTACAAGGTTCTGGCACACCTCTTGATAGCATATCCATGGTTTCTTGATCCTCATAATATTCTACGAATATCCTTCCTCCTTCATTGAGTTCAGCCGAGATAAGATCTAGTAGGTAATATTCCAAATCGGAACCGAAGTAATCGATACTTTTACCGTCTGATTTTATCACTGGAACGATACTGAATAGTTCGACCCAGGGTTGGTAATTCGGGAGATCACCGTGATACAGGCTGATTCGCATAAGCCTTTCCTTATCTTTTTTACCGATCAACAAGTCAAAATACTCTTGGCCAGAAATCCTACCATTCCTGAAATTCTTTCCCTCTAGAACGAAATCCTTGACCGCGAACTCATTTTTCAATTTGTTTTTCAATCTCTTCAGCATCTTATTCTCTCTTTTATTATTGTTAGTTTTGTTAAGTATCTATCGCCTTTGACAGAAAAACTATAAATGGGATCGAAAATAGAAAAAAAAGTTTTTGGTTGGGTTTTTTATAGGTCTTCAAAAACGTCCTCTTCTATGCCCAGGGGTTCACCGCATTCGGGACATTCTTCGGCATCTCCTGGTACTTCTGCACCACAGATCGGGCATTCCTGTTCTTCTAGTTCTTCTTCCTCTTCTTCAAATTCTTCTTCAGGTGGTTCTAGTTCCTCCCCACACTCTGGGCACTCTTCAGAGTCTATGGGGATGACAGCACCACAAGTGGGGCAGATACCCTCTTCGGCTTCTTCTAGTTTATCTTCAATCTCCTCTTCCACGGCGGGTTCTCCTTTGGTCATTGCCATAGCTCCCCCGATCACCATAACGATAAGTCCAACGGCTATACCTATGAAAAAGTGGTAGGATATGTGACCGTTGGGATTTATTTCAGATGGATACTCGCCTATTAAAGGTAATTCACCTGGACCTGCAAACTTCAATACTATCACTGCTATCAATATAATTATCCCTAATGCAGCGATGGCCCAACCTTTGTTAAATCCTTTTTCGTCTGCCATATCTCTTCAACCTCCAAATATAGGAGCCTCTTGACAAGTGGATTATAACTCATCATATATAAATCCTGTGTTTAAAACAAATCCCATAAGTGTAGACAATCTCATCACATCCTCCAAAAACATTCCTCCGATACATCGTTTATTTTGTCTTTCATCACCGATATCTCTTGATAATAACCCTTGAGATCATAGCTTTGGCCCCGAATAGTCAATTCATAAGTTTCAGGATCAAAATGTCTTAGCATATCTTTTTCATCTATTCCAGATATACATCCTTTTTCGATAACGTTCTTTTCAACTATTTTCTCTGTCTGTTTAGCCCATTCTTCAAGCCTATCTCTGTAACTGATAGAGAACCTCTTCAAGGCAGGGTCAGACAATTTGGAATTTCTCGTACTATCCAGGATCATCCTCAGCTCTTCTCCACCTCCGTGATCATTGATAGCTTTTTTACATAAAGCTACCAGTTCCGATATTTTAGATGTTGTATCTAAGAAGGCATGGATAGAATGCCATAGCTTATCATTTTCGAAACCCTTTATAGATTCTTCCAACTCCTCGTAACTAGTCAGGGCAAGATCACACTGAAGTTCCATCTCCCTCAAAAGTACGGAGTGGATACCCTTCATCTGATCTGAAATCACTTCTTCGCTTTCCCCTATTTTTCCCATCTTAATTTTTGATTCTTCAACCATCTTATCTCTCACTATATTTCTGAGGATTTTCTAGATTTAGATTCTCTAACAATAACTAGTGAAGTTCTATTATTTATAGGAAGGTGTTTAAAATCCACCCGAAATCCCTCTCTTTTAAATACCCTGTTTTCTAAAATGATTTTATAGAAGGGAAAGGATCCGTAAAATATATTTACCCTAATATTATTTCTAGAACCGCATGAGGTTGCTTACCTCCGTATTTCAAAGGAAAAAATCGATGTTCATCTTCACCTATATTTTAGTTCTAGCTGCAGGCAGTACTCTCATTAAGACCATCTTCAACTCCAGTCAAAATCTATTTCATCTCCATATATTGAATATAGAGTTCTTCACGATATCTCTAATATTTTTAACTGTCTTTCTTATAGCGAAGATATTAGTGCCTAATTTCAGATTTAAAGAAACTAGAAGATTTTATCTAGATGTTTTTTGGATCTTGATATTAATACCAGTGTTATCTGAACTGATATCGTCTGTCATAACTTATCATGGACTCATTATCGAAGGTATCGGAGTTTTGGCCTTTGCGATCTTGATCACTGCTTTTTTGAATAGAGATATCCGGGAGAAGAAGATGTCAACTGCTTTTCCTCGTCCTGTAACGCTCTCAATATTCTTTATCTTTCTGACATTTATATCATTATTAGTTTTGAATCAGGGCGAGATAATTTCGAGACTTCCTACGACTTTTTTCGGTCATCTATACGCATCTCTTCAAGCTAAGTGGATAATCATACTACTTTTAGAGGTTTTTCTGATATTTTCAGCGGTAGTTTATCTATACAGCGATAGGATGTTCAGATCTCTACGCCAGAGCATCAAACCGTTCAGAACTTTACATTTTATGGGACTAACACTTATCGGGTTGATCGTCGCGAACAGCATCGAGGAAGGTATAGAGATTCTGGATATAGGGATCGTCATACCAATTGTATCCATGGTCCTGACGTGGCAGCTCTCGACGATGATAAATGACGTTTATGATGTCGAAACCGACGAGATGGTCCATCCGGATAGGCCACTGGTCAAAGGAAGGATAGATCCAGAGATTTTCAAAAACATCGGGATATTGTGCGGCCTCATATCTCTGCTGTTATCTTTGAGTTTGAGCATCGAACTTTTCTTTATAAACGTGTTATTCGTTTCAGCGGGTTTTGTGTATTCCGTCCCGCCGATTAAGTTAAAGAATAGAATATACGGGCATATATGCATCGGTTATGCTAGTATGACCGCTTTTCTATTTGGCGTTTACGGAACCTTCTCTTTACACGAAGTAGAATTGTTACTTATCGGTTCGCCTTCTAGTGTAGCTTTTTACCCTAACATCATCTCATTTTCCATATTGATATTGTTTGTTTTTTCTCTATCTCCTCTGATCAATGCTATAGATGATTATGAAGGGGATAAGAAGGCGGGAGTAAATAATGTCTATACGGTATACGGGTTTAAAAAAGGAAAAAAGATAGTTTCGGTCTTGATTATTTTCTTATTTATGACTCCTCTGCTAATTTTTAGAGGTATTACAGATATTATGATAATTGGACCCTCTGCTCTGATCTCCTCTATAGTATTTTACAAATTTGAGAACTACAAATTTGTTCTCGGTCTGTATTTCCTTATTCTACTCTACATACTGATAAGATTTTTAGGCATATGATCTCAAGTAACATCCTTAACATCAGTTTCTATGTCTGAATTAGATATTATTATGTCCTTGAGCATTTTGGTTTGAGTCCTGAAATGATTCCATTTATATTTGTGTCTATTGTAATATTTGACAGGGGATTTGAGGAACTTTAACGGAGAATAGGCATTTTTGAAGCCCCACTCTAAAACTTCTCTCATCTCATCTGGATCCACATTTGGATGATTCCATACAAGATGTTTAGTATCCCATTTGCTCCAGTCATTTGCGATGATCCCATATTCTTCCTCTATCTCTCGCCAGAGAGGTGTTTTTGGAAAAGGTGTAAGAACGGTCAGCTGTATGAAGTCTATCTCATGTTGACTCAGTTTTTTGATGCTCTCTTTCATCGATTTGACAGTATCCTCCTCAAATCCAAGAATATAATAAGCTATAACGAAAGCATTTTTTTCATACAGTCTTTCCAATAGATTCAAAGTCTGGGCGACTTCTATATCCTTCCCTACATTGTCCAAACTATCCTGTTTAAGGCTTTCAACCCCTATCAAAGTTCCGGAAAAACCTCTTTCATACCACTCCTCCAAGTTCTTATCGAGAATATCCACCCTAGTCATAGGGTACCAGTTCATATCATACTTTTCGAATAAAGAGATTACCTTCTCAGTATGTTTTTTGAATTGTCCAAAATTCTCATCCAAAATGACTATTTCATTTATAAAGGCTTCCTTGTATTTTTTCAACACCTTTTCGATCGAAGATAATGGTATTTTATAGGGCTTAGAGCAGAACTTGGGTGTCTGACAGAAATCACATCCGACTGCACATCCTCTGCTTGTGAATACAACTCCTAAAGGAAAACCTCTGATCCCTCCTACAGTGCCTATGTAATCAACTATCATTGGATGTTTGACTCTGTCGATTTTGACATCATCAAATTCTTGGGCAAGTCGTTTCTCAGAATAGCCTACAAATTTTCGGTCGAAAAAATCATCTATCCCTGGTGTTAGTGCTCCGTAAAAACCCGCCCAGATCTCAGGAACACCCATATCTTCAGCCTTTTTGACCATCAGTTTGGTCCTGGGCCATTCATATGTGAAAAAAGAAAATCCGACAACGTCGTAATCTTTTTCTTTCAATACCCTTTCATATTCCTTCCAAGTGGGAAACTCCAAAATATCGATTTGTGGTATATTTTTTTTCAGGAATCTCAGACCATTTGCGTTTTTCTTCTCATATTTATACGAAGCAAATCTATCAATGTTGCTTCCCCAGTATTCATACCTTTCACCTTCGGCCCTGTAAGGGGTTGTAATAAGCACCTTTCTTTCCACAGTTTCTCCTCCTTTTTTTGTTAAAATCAAGAATGAGTATCTTAGTTTTAAGTCAAGTGGTATAAAAAAAGTTTTGGCACATGTGTGATTTGAGCGGCTTCTAATAAATTTCGACCGACTTTTCAGGCTTCGCCGGTATCTGTACCATGGATGAACCTGAATGCTTTATTGCCGAAAAGTTTAACTCCAAACTTCAGAATCCCATATTCTAAAGCTTCTGGAACATCAGCCCATATATCTCTCAATAACAGAGACGTAGACAATCTATTGATGATCTCACTGTTCAATTTCGAAGCATACATCTTTCGAGCATCTAAGTCCGGATATTCATCTTTACTTTGTATAATTGAAGAAACGATCTCAGCACTCTTATGGGCATAATAGATACCCTCGCCACTGATAGGATCCATAAGTCCGGCGGCATCGCCTACCAAAAACTTATTTTCATGTATCGGCTTTCGGATGAAATTCCCGAGCGTCACGGGATGAGAAACCATCTTTTCCTTCTCAATCTGGACTCCTAACCTCTCAGCAAAGCGCTCAAAGATCTTCATCATATCTTCATCTTGACCAGGAACTCCACCTATACCGACCAAGATATGATCTTTGTTCGGAAATACCCACCCGTATCCACTCTTCAATATACCGAGATCGATATTGAATCCGTCGATCTCGAGAGTTATGTCCTCTCTATTTATCCCCTGTTGCAATCCTACACCGAGGTCTTCCGTCCAATAATCGACTTCTATCGATCCATCGTCTACAAGACTCCGTCTGAGAATACTATTCACACCATCCGCACCGATGATATGTCTCGCTCTGAAGTGTCTTCCGCTTTCCGTGAACACTTCATCCTTTGAAAGGTCTATGTTAGTTACTTTTTCACCTTCTATCACTTCAACACCCTTCCTATCTGCTATATTCAACAAATATGCATCATATCTCCGTCTTTTAACATAATAGAAAGGATATTGAAGTACTCCTTCATCGACTTTTTTGAGATCATGGTACATCCGCCAATTGCTCGATACGTAGTCTATAACTTTTTTTTCCATCAAAGACACTGGATTCTCATTGAATATGCGTTTCAAAAAACAGATCGTTTTTTTGGTCAACAGCCCCCCACACGGCTTTTCTCTAGGAAACGTTTCCTTATCGATCAACAGAACATCGTAACCTTTCTCGCTGAGTAAATAACCAGTTGTAGCTCCTGAAGGTCCGCCTCCGATGATCACGACGTCATATTCTTTTTCTGTCTTTTTCAAAGTCATATTCATATATCCTATACTCAAATCACTAGCAAATCATTTAATCCTTCCTTTATGATATAAGATTTGTGTTTATAATTTATTTTTAGCACATTTCTTTTTTGGTCTGGGGATGTCAATACGATGGAAGATAGTAGATTAAATAGGACCACTATGGAGATGAACGACAGCTACTCCATAAAAGCAGAATTTGCAGTAGATCCATGGCCCAATTTTAGAGGAAATCATATGAAAACTGGCCTGAGTCCATATGATACTAGCCATCTAGATGGAACTAAAATGTTGAATTTTACCAAAGAGGGTAGTGTATAAATCTTCACTTTTCAGTTCACATTAAACAGTAAAGGGCAGATGGACACATTTATATTACAGATAGGAGAACATGAAAGCGAAAGGGTATGCTCCCGACGGGATTTGAACCCGTGTCTTTGGCTCGAGAGGCCAAGATGGTTGGCCGGACTACACTACGGGAGCTGATAAAAGCGTCCCTTACACTTATTTTTCCTATATAACTATTTCTCCCAAGCGTTACTCTTTACCTTCCTCGTAGCCTAGATCGAAAGCTTCCAAGTTCTTCTCCTCAGTACCTTCAGGGACCAGTTTTTCCACGGCCTCTTTCATAGAGCTTTTAGAAACGAAGGCGCAAGTAGCGGTGAAGTAACCCAACATGACTATGTTAGCTGTCTGCCTGATACCTATCTCTTCTTCGGCTATCTGTGTTGCAGGGACGCCAAAGCATTCCCGCTCCGGCTCATCAACGAGACTTGTATCTATTATTAGAGTGCCTTCAGGATCTAATTCTGGAGAGTAGGTGTTCAATGATTCCTGTGACATGGAGATCAATACGTCGGGATATCTCACCTGAGGATAACGCACTCTATCGTCGCTTATTATCACGTCAGAGCTGCAGGCACCACCTCTGGCTTCAGGGCCGTAGCTTTTGGTGAGAGTCGCGTCTTTACCATCCAATACACCTGCTTCACCGAAGATGTGCCCCATGAGGATGACGCCTTGGCCGCCGAAGCCTGAGAAGCGTATCTCTTTTCTCATCATTCCCCCTCCATCTTTTTCCTAGCCTTTTCAAAGACCTCGCCTCTCTCGTCCTGGTATGTAGGAGCTTCCCTATCTACGAACTTGCCCACTATGATGTTGGTATCTGGATCTTCAGGATCTAAAGCGACTTCAGAAGGATCAGCTCCGTTCTTGATCTCGCTATTTTCTTTATAGTGTTTCATAGTTTCTTTTCCAGTCTTCAATCCGACTTTTCTTCCATATCCGGTCGGGCAGGGGGAAAGCACCTCTATGAAGCAGAATCCTTTCTTGTTTAGAGCTTCTTCAAATGAATCTATCAGTTGTTCTACATGGTAAGCGGTCCATCTTGCCACGTAGACGGCGCCAGCTCCAGCAGCCACTCCAGGCAGGTTGAAAGGCTGTTCAAAGCCTCCCATCGGTGTGGTCGAGGTTTCAGCATCCTTTGGTGTTGTCGGTCCGGCCTGACCTCCGGTCATGCCGTAATTGAAGTTGTTTATACAGATAACGTTGAAATCGACGTTCCTTCTAGCAGCGTGTATGAAGTGATTCCCGCCGATTGCGAAAAGATCGCCGTCGCCGCTGAAAACTGTAGTGACCAGATCTCTGTTGCCTATCTTAAGGCCCGTAGCGAAAGGTATCGCTCTACCGTGGGTAACGTGGAAAGAGTCCACGTCAACGTAACCGGCGGCTCTACCGCTGCAGCCTATGCCTGAGATAACGGCGGTCTCTTCGGGTGAGATGTGAGAGTTCTTTAGAGCTCTCAGGTATGAATTCAATATTATACCAAGACCGCATCCAGGACACCATATGTGAGGTATACGGTCTTTCCTCAGATATTCGTCTAAAGGATGCATTCCGTAGGCGGATTTTTTCTTCGATTTTTCATCCATATAATCAGGTGAGAACCAATCTCTACTCTTTCTTATGCTCATATATATCACTCCTTGAAAGCGGGTATCATCCCTTTATCTATCGCTTCTATCCTTTCCACTAACTCTTCCGGCGTGTGTATGTTGCCGCCCATCCTCGGGGCTAGATAAGTTTGTGCTCCATGGGCGGTACATCTCTCAACCTCATAAACTATCTGCCCGAAGTTTATCTCCGCTACGAGGAAATCATCGATCTGCTTTGAAGCTAGATCGTAGATCCTCTCTTCCGGGAAAGGCCATATAGTTTTTGGGCGCAGTAAGCCGACCTTGTAACCTTTCTCTCTAGCCATGTCTACAGCTTCTATAGCCGCCCTGTAAACGCTGCCGTAGGCTATGATAGCTTTGTCCGCATCTTCGAGTCTGTACTCTTCATAATCGAGTATGTCATCAGCGTTCTTCCTTATCTTGTCTATGAGCCTCGGTACCAGTTGGTTCTGAGTACTTTCATCAACCGAAGGATGCCCCTTTTCATCGTGCGTCAAACCTGTCACGTGAACGGAATATCCTTCGCCTGCGTTGGCCATAGGGGGAACCAGATCCTCATCGGGGCAGAAAGGTAAGTGATCTTCAGGGGAATCTTCAGGCTTCTTCCTATCCACTATATCGATCTCACTCTCAGGCGGAACTTCAACTTTTTCCGTCATATGAGAGACTATCTCATCTGAAAGCACGATAACTGGCAGCCTGTATTTTTCCGCGGTGTTGAATGCATCGATGGTGAGATCGAAAAGTTCTTGGGGTGAAGAAGGTGCGTATACAACAACTCCCACATCACCATGGGTACCCCATCTAGTCTGATTCACATCTCCCTGAGCTACCATGGTCGGGAGTCCCGTCGAGGGGCCGCCTCTCATGACGTTGACGATCACACAGGGTGTTTCCGTCATAAGTCCAAGCCCATAGTTCTCCATCATCAGGCTGAATCCCGGTCCCGAAGTCGCGGTCATCGCTTTTTTTCCGGCCCAGGAAGCTCCTAGGACTGATGCGATGCTCGCCAGTTCGTCCTCCATCTGTAGAAAGCTGCCGTGAACTTCAGGAAATCTTTCGGTTATCCTTTCAAGTATTTCTGAAGCTGGAGTTATGGGATAACCTGCAAAGAATCTACATCCTGCGGCTATAGCACCTTCTGCACAGGCTGTGTTGCCCTCCATGAAATACGTACCTGGTTCCATCATATCCAATCACCTCTTTCTTCATCTTCATCTTTTTCTTTCAGGTAAATAGAGAATTCCGGACATATCTTTTCACATTTACCGCAAAGTATGCAGTCCCCTGTCACTTCAGGAGGTCTGTATCCTTTTTCCGTGACATCATCTGATGTTTCAAGTGCTCCCACGGGGCAGAATTGGATGCAGAATTCGCATCCCTTGCATCTTTCTTCGACTACACAGATACTGCCCTCCTTGTTTTTACTCTCTACAGGAAAACATCTTTCGTCCTTTTTTTCCTCATCATCTTTTTTTTCGCTCATCTAGATTCCCTACCTTCTTTACTTTTTTTTTGAGGACATTTCGACGGAACTATTCCTCTATTATCCTGCTGTCCTCAATCGAAATTCGAAAGGAGTGTGGTATAAATAAATTGCCATGATTTAGTGGTTTTGGTCACGATATCCAAAAATTAATATGCTTAAAGTCCTTCCCTTTTTCCGGTGCATGGGAATGTTGATCGATGATGTGGAGCTTTATCCGGTGGAGATAGAAAATGTGGAGGAATTCAAGATAGCTACGGGGACTTCCTACACAACTGAAAATTTGGTCGTCAAAGTGAAAAGTGGTGGGAAAGTAGGTTGGGGTAGTGGAGCCGCCAACGGCGTCACGGAAGAGACCAACGAGTCCATGTTGAAGTGTTTGAAAAAGTTCAAAGATAGGCTCGTAGGTAAAGAGGTAGAGATAGAAGAGGTCTGGTCAGAATTCAGAGAGGAGTATCCCGACGATCCATCGGCTTTGGCCGGACTGGACATAGCTCTACACGATCTTAAGGGAAAACTTGAGGGTAAAAGGATTTTCGAGATGTACGGTGGGAGAGAAGAAGGTGTGTTGACCGACAAGACGATCGGCATCATGGATAAAGAAGACACGGTAGAGCATGCTGAGGACATAATCGATGAAGGTTTCAAGGCGATAAAGATCAAAGTGGGGCTAGAGATGGAAAAGGACATCGAGAGGATCCGAGCGGTCAGGGAGACCGTTGGACCGCGCGTTTTGATATGGGTCGACGCTAACCAGGGTTATACCGTTGAAGAGGCGAAGCATTTCTGTGACGAGATAGATGGTCTTAATATCGAGTTCATAGAGCAGCCCGTTGCTGAAGAGGATCTAGAGGGGATGAAAGAAGTTGCGGAGTACACTGATCAGACTATCGCTGCCGACGAAGCCATGAAGGACCATATCAGTGCAGAGAAGATCTCTTCCAAGGGGATGGCGGACATGGTGAACATAAAGCTGATGAAGTGCGGCGGATTGACCGGAGGAAGGAAGATCGTTGAAGTGTTAGATGATCATGGTGTGGAAGCGATGGTCGGCTGTATGCTCGAGATAGAGCAGTCGTTGAGTGCAGCGGTACACCTCTTCAACTCGAGCGACAAGATAAAGTATGCGGACCTGGACGGTCACTTCCTGTTGCCGGAGGATGTCTGCAAGGGCTTCTACTTTGAAGAAGGAAAGCTGTGGACTTCTGCCAGATCTGGATTGGGAGTGGAACCGATCGTGAATAATCTAGATAAGTACGTTGTAAGATGATCATATAGAGAGCTTTACCATGATCTTACCGGATTATCAAGGCGGGAGTTTGGTCAACCTGATGAGTTCTCTGTTGGAGAGCTTCGGAGTCGGATCAAGATACGAGAGCTTGGATCGTTATGACCTTGGAGACAACGTCGTTTTGGTCGTTGTAGACGGGCTTGGTTATGAGTATCTTAGAGGGAAAGGGAAGGATAATTTTCTTTACGGCTGTTTGGAAGGTAAACTGACTTCTGTATTTCCTTCCTCTACACCCTCCGCCATCTCAACATTCTATACAGGTTTGGCACCTAGGGAACATGGGGTGACCGGTTGGTACACTTGGTTGAAGGAGCTCGGTACGGTGAGCACGATACTTCCTTTCAAACCGCGCTTTGGAGATGATAGTTTTGGCGTGGACATCGGATCTGTACTTTCTGGGAATTCTCTTTTTGAAGAGGTGACCCGTGACTGCTTTCATCTGACACTGGACAAGTTGAAGGGATCTAAATTCAATTCTCTCTTCGGGAGCGGTTTTGAGACGTACGGTTATTCTTCGCTGGATGAGATGTTCGATCTGTTGGAAGGCGTTGTTCGTTCCGACGGGAAGAAATTCGTTCTAGCTTACTGGAACGGGCTTGATTCGGCTGCACACGATGAAGGAGTGGACAGTGTCGCTACTTCAAAAGAGTTTTTAGAGGTGGATATAAAGATCAGAGATTTTGTAGAGGAAGTGAAAGATACCGATACCACCTTGATCGTCACCTCTGACCATGGGTTTATCGATTCTAAGGAAGAGAAAGCGGTGAAGTTGGAAGATCATCCTGGGCTGGAAGAATGTTTGAGACTGCCTTTATGTGGTGGTCGAAGGACAGTTTTCTGTTATGTAAAGTGTTCAAAGGAGGATGAATTCGTTAACTATTGGGAGGACAACTTGAAAGACGTTTGCAGGTTGTACAAAAGTGAAGAGCTAGTTTCAGAAGGTTGGTTCGGTTTTTATGAAGGGGATCAGCGCTTTTACGACAGGATCGGTGATTACACGTTGGTGATGAAAGAAGATCACGTGCTTTACGATACGATCGTTGGGGAAGAAGATAATTTTATGATAGGTAATCACGGTGGTGTTTCTTCTAAAGAGATGTACGTGCCTTTGTGTGTGGTGTGATTCGTCAGTCTTCTTGGACGTCTTGTAGGATTATCTGTGCCAATCGAGAAGCGATACCATCGATCTGTTCTAGATCTTCCACATCAGCTTCTTTAAGGTCCTGGGGCGTCCTGTAGCCAGCTTCGTAAAGATTTTCCGCCGTGGAGTGACCCACCCCTTCTATCTCTCTCAATTGCTCAATCGCCTCTTCTTTAGAAATCAGTTTTTCGGGATTTTGGGCCCCTTCGAGTATCTCTTTAGCGGTAGTGAAGTCCAATTCCGTTATCTCGGCCAAGACCGCTAAGCCGCCTTCTTTTATGTCCGCCGGCGTCTCTAGACCGTGTTCTTTTAAGATCTCTTCCATATCTTCGTCTACGGTAGGGATGGAAGTTAGTTCAGGTTCTTCAGCCTTTTTGACATCTTCTGTAAGAGGTTCATCGCATACCGGACAGTACTCCTGATCTGGAGATATGTTGGCTCCACAGATCGGACATTCGTCCATCTCTTCCTTGGCCTCCTCTGTAAGAGGTTCGTCGCATACTGGGCAGAAATCCTCTTCTGGTGAGAATTCCGATCCACAGATCGGACACTCTTCAAGTTCTTCTTCTGGTTCCTCTTCAGGTTCCTCTGGTTCCGGTTCTAACTCCTCTTCTGGTTCTTCTACAGCTTCTTTGCTGAGAGGTTCGTCACAGATAGGACAGGTATCTTCTTCTAGAGGTACGGTAGCCCCGCAGAAGTCGCATTCCTGTAATTCTTCAGTCTCTTCGATCTGCGCCTCTTCGGTGAGAGGTTCGCCGCAGAGACTACATCTATCATCTTCAGGCGAGGTCTCTGAACCACAGATCGGACATTCGTTCAACTCTTCCTCCGGCTCTTCTGTCAAAGGCTCGTCGCACAACGGGCATGTTTCCGCCTCTGGTGAGATCTCGGCACCGCAGACAGGACATTCTTCGAGTTCTTCGGTCACGATCTCCGGAGCCTTAACGGGTTCTTCTGTCAGTTCATCCCCTGGTTCAGGTTCTTCCGGTTCAATTTCTTCTACTTCTTTATCTAGTTCTTCTAACTCTGGTCTTTCAACGACTTCCTCAACTGGTTCTTCTATCATCTCACCGCATTCGGGGCACCGATCCCATTCGGCAGGCATAACGGCACCGCATTCAGGACAGAGTTTCTCTTCTTTTTCAATCTTCTTTTCAAAAAAGGACCTAGGTTCGAAAGTGACATCGACCTGTGAAAATCCGGTTATGAGGACCAGTCCGAGTAGTATAAAGGTGAGTTCCTCACCGGTTTGATAGTGAGCGACCAAGTTAGAGATGAGCGAAACGAATATTATCAAAGTGAAGATCGCCGCGATCATTAGCGGTAGTTTTTTGATAGAGATGTTCGTTTTTTTTGTGATCCTCTCTTTAGGCAGGAAGTCGAAGCCTATCAAGGTGAATATGAAAAGTGCTAACGTCAGTAGGAAAGAACCGGCTAAAGTAGGCAGCCAGAAATCTTCGATAAAAGTCAAAGGACTTAGATGTACAACTGACATAGAAGGGTAAACGTTTGGATATCCTATCAAAGTGGTGAACAGTTCCAATCCTACGAACAGTATCAGGAAAAGAGGTAATATGAAGCTCAAAGCCGCTGAAATTACCGGCGGGAGTAAAGTCTCTTTTTCCGTAAGATATTTTTCTTCAACGTCTTCTTCAAAGTCTGCTTCTACATCCCCTTCAACTTCTTTGATATCTTCTTCAGCCATCAATTTCACCACCCTTTAGATATTTGAAAAGTGAGTAGCCGATCGTGCCCGCTACTATGATAGAAATTATAAGGATTATCGGCGTGAAATTGTATATCTCTACGGTATGCCTTTGGAAGTTCCAGACTACGTTGACATCGTTTCCATCAACATCCATGGTTTCAGGCTCTTCATTTTGTTGGTAGATATTGATCAGGGTGAATTCCTTGTCATCCTCTTCCAGCCTGAATTCCTCTTCATATTCGCCTGTTTCGGCCGTGTAGTTTTCTTCGTTGACTATTGCTACGCTTCTATTCTCATCCCAGGAAACTCTCTGCGGTTCTACAAAATCCTCTATAAGCACGAATCGGAAAAGATCGTTGTTCTCATCATTATCGGGTCCTATCTCCACAGAAACGTTGACAGGTTTTTCTCCCGTATGTTCGATCCTGATATATTCGTGGAAAGTTCCGTAAGTAAGATCTATAGGATCTTTTTCATGAACGTAAGGAAAATCAGTGATGCTTTCCCACTCCCCATTATCCAGCTTTTCTTCGTCCGCATACTCCACCACGAAGGGTTCGTAGGTGGCGGGACTTCCTACTGTAGCTAACCATATACCGGCAGCTACCACTGTCCCAACTATAAGTACGATTACGACGACCCAGGTACGGGTCTTCCTTGCGGTCGAGTCATCTTCGGTCATGGTTTTTTATTTGGCTTTGGTGTCTAGACCTACTTTAGATTTACCTGCCGGTCTAGATCGATTTTGCTTCTCTAACAGGGCGTTGCGTGTCAATAGATGATAGAGGGGAAATGGGTTTGTTGTGTAGTTCAGCCGTCAAGATCGGTTTCTGTGAATCTCCAAGCAAGATTGTAATCCTCGATATCGGTTTCATCATCTTCCCAAGGTGGATTCTCTGGATCCTCGATAACTGACATTACTGTAAGATAGACTTCATCTTCAGGACCGATATCTAGAGTCTCCGTAGCTTCTACTTCTGCGTCATCTTCATAATCAGAATCGAGGTCCCAAGGATCGTGGAGACCTTCTTCTACAACGAATTGGATATCGTCGTTAGTTTCGTCTCCATCATATTCACTCCATATCTCTATCTGTACCTCTGCCTCTTCATCTTCTCTTGGATTTTCCACTCTGATATAGTGTGCGAATTCACCGTAATTCAGTATCGCTGGTTTTGTATTATCGTATGTATCTCTGTAATCACCTATACCGATGTCTATCCATTCGTCATTCAGATCTTCAACCTCGTATATCTCGTCTTCACCTGTGTAAGAGACCTGTAATGGCTCATCGTACTCTACTGGTCCGTCTACGCTAAGGAACCATATACCGGCACCTAAAACCGTACCGCTGACCAAGACTATAGCGATTACCCAGACAGGTATTCCTTTCAGCCTTTTGGTAAGCATCGACATGTTTTGCATCTCCTCGCGGGGCAGGGAGTTCAACCCGTTTTCCCGCGGATGGGATATGTAGATAGGGAAGGGGTTTTTGTTTGATGTTATTTTCTAAGTCAGTATAGTTTAGTCTTCAAATTCATCCTCAACAAGTCTTTCCCATCCATCTATGTCGTCTCGAACGACTTCTGGATCGAATTCATTGTTAACCTCGACATCGTCAATATCGACGTCGTCGTTGTCTTCTGCGACCTGGACGTACCTGCTGTCACCTTCTCCGGTACCAAAGAACTCGTTGTTCTCAATTGTAAGATCGCCGTTGGCAAACACCACGAGATCTAGATTACCGGTCTTAAATTCATTCCCTTCGACAGTCCCAATTGTGTCAGCAGAACCCAACTGAGGTCCACGGTCAGTTTCAATTACGTTGTCTAGGAATTCAAATCCCTCGCCGATTCCGGGCTCGTCTGCCGTCCCGAATTCATTTACTGCCATAACACTTTCAACATCAGGATCTTCCTGCTTGATCAGGTTGCCCTCGATACGTAGTTCATCTGATTGCTCAGCCTCATACACCACACCTTGCTGATAACCCGTATCGTCAGGATCAGGAATGGCGTTTATGACGTTGTTTTCGATGGCTGCGTTATCACCAATCTCTGCTGTGCTACCTCCAAGTAGGAAGACACCGTTTCCGTCACCGACTTCTCGTTCGACTTCGAATCCGTCAACGGTGATATCGTCCGTAGCGTCCCATCCGAAACCACCTGTAACCGTCGCTTCGTCACCACGATCTTCGCTGTCACCGTGGATTCCGGCGTTCGGGCCTATAAGCGTCAATCCGTCGGTCCCGATAACTACAGATTCAGATTCATCGTAAGTACCGGGTTCAACGAAGATCGTAGTTCCCGGGCTAGCTTCATCAATGGCATTTTGAATACTATCGAAGATTACATTCCGATTAGGATGGTCAGTATCCTCAAACGGTGCTTCCTCCAATAGTGCACCTCGATCGAGCGTATTTAAATCGGCGAATGCCTTTAAATCCATCGTCGCCGTCTTGTCTTCTAGAAGGAATTCTGTAGTACTTATGTCATTATCTTCGAACTCTACATCACCAGCATCACCAGATTCAAGTCCTATTCCAACACCAACAGTATCGGTATCTGGATCTGAAAGGATTGTATTAACTTCATTATCTGATATTTCAACATCTGTGGGCACTTTATCGTGGTTATCTGTTCCTCTAACCACGATGCCGAATGCCCAAGCGGTTTCTTCTTCTCCGATATCGTGAACTTCATTGCCTTCTACAGTTGCACCATCAACGTTTCCTTGGATGCTTATTCCTGTAACTCCACCTTTTGTATCCCGGCCTTCCAAATTTTCGACTTCATTATCGATTATAACTGGATTTCTCACTGGATCATCATCGACTCCACCGAATGCCACTATACCGTCTATGCCTTCCCATTGATCAATACCATCTTCAGAGAAATCTCTTACTAAATTATTCTTTATTGTAACATAATCTGCACTGTCTTGAATGATAACAGCTTCAGCCTCGGCACCATCTGTAGCATCCGGAGGTGAGACGTCAAAACCATCGAGGGTCAC
>PWHR01000059.1 GCA_003554965.1 Thermoplasmata archaeon
ACGAAATTATCATTATTTTTCGAACGTAGTGAGAAAAATTGATAGGAGTAGGAATCTTTGATTCCTACGAACTTCGAGAGCTTTGCTCGAGAAAATTAAAAAGTAAGTAGAATCTTTGATTTTCTGAGGGTCATAGGAATTCTAGATTCCTATAGATGTTTCAGGAACTCGTTCCTGACATCTTAGGAAAGTGAACTTTCCTAAAAGAAGCAGGGGAGCTCGTAACTTAGTTCAAAAAGTTACGAGTTCCACTATAATTATCAGTTTTATAGTCAAGGACACGACTTTTCTTTGCTTTTTTAGTGTCCTTGACGTCTATTGGAATTGCTTGGCAATCCCATCGATCCTCGGAATTGTTGATCAATTCCGAGTTAGAAGGAACATGGTTTCTTCGCTTCGAGGAATTTGATCCCTCGTAAAGCAGTGGATGACAAAACCGAATTACAAAGAGGTTTTGTCTCGAGCGTTTTCAAAAGAAAACCGAGAGACACAAGGATGTTAATCCTGCATGTCTTCCACTGTATTTTCCTTTTCCAGGTGAGGTATATTTCTCCATCCTCCCGATTCCAACAGTTCGATCACCCTTTCCTTGGCCTTTTCGACCTCGGGAGTCATACCTTCTCCCAGGGACATATCTTTCGGCTGTATGCCTATCAGGAACACTTCCTCCACCTTCTTATCCAAAAAATCCATGACAGTAGATAACGGCATAGCATGCGTGCTCATAGTGAACACACCCAAATAATCTCTAGGAACCATCCTGATCTCTCCTGGCTCTAAACCCATATTAGCGGCGTCCACGATGACCACCGTTTCATAATCATCTTCTTCGATCATGACTATTTGATTCTCTGGAACGGAACCGCAGTCCACCACATCCCATCCTTCACTTTCGAACTCTCTAACGACCTCTTCGCCGACTGCATCGTCTCTCCTTATATCGTTTCCAACGCCCATCAGGAGTTTTTCAGCCATGGTTTATTGAATGATATCGACTATTTAGAACTTGGGAGGAAAGTCAAAAAGTCGAAAAAACAGAAAAATATTTTAGACATAGACCTATTTTAGCTACGGATGGAAGAGCTAGAAAGAGTTAAAAAATTCCTAGAACTCGCCCCAGAATCTGAAGTCGACGAATATGCCTTGAATAATCTAAAGAATCGACTTTACAGATGGAAAAATGCCGAAATAGAGTATTTAGCAGATATCGAGTACTATATCAATGGTAAAAGATACGATAGGTTGTTAGACGCTTTCTACGAAGTCGAGGATTTAAAAAAAGTAAAGATCAAATTTCTTAAACCCAATATCGATGGACCTTGGAACTTCTCTAAACCCACCAAAGAGATAAAAGAAAAGGAAGGAAAAGGTATCTGCAAGACTTTCGATTATGATCCTACGTCTTTCGACAGCTGGATAACCGCCGATTATTGTGAACTAGATAAAGTCATGATCAGGGCTTTCATCTCCGATTTTTTCGTGCCTATCTCTATACAAACTAAATCACAATATCACCGTGCTGAAGAAGTGCCTCGACAGTACGATCCACACTTGAAGAAATTGAGAGAACTATGGTCTGACATCAGAGATGGTGTAGTCCCTTTTGGTATCCGTTTATCCCTATATACGAAGAACGAAAGATATCCTTTGATCATAGATCCGATAAAAGATAAAGTGAAACCTCATCCATTGAGCTCGGTAAACAAGTTGGAGTCTGCAGAAAGAGAACCTATAGATTACATGAACTTCGATAAAATTTTAGCTTGGATGGATTTTCCTGATCTAGTCAAAAAGATATTCGAATTTCTTTTTGAAACTGGAAAAACACCGGTTTATGATATAGCCGGTCGTTTAAACACGGATCAAACCGTCACAAAGAACAATCTAAAAACACTCGAAAAAGAAAAACTGGTGGAGAAAAAAAAGGATGTACACTATAAAGTGAATACTGAGATGCTGGCGAAGAAAGCTAAAGAGCTACCTGGTGGATGATCAAACTCAAGATTCCTCTTCGATCAGGTCACCGATCGTCAAACCTCCTGTTTCTTCCGACTTTTTGGTCGTAGTCGTTTCGATCTCTTCAAGGAGTTCTATGTCCAATGTCTGCTCCAACTTCTGCCTCAAGTTTTCACTCGGTCTCATATCGCTCTTCTCTAACTTGGCTATCATTGACTTTTTCTCGTTTATCTCTTTCGCTAGTTCTTCCTGAGTGAGGTCTTGTTCGATCCTCGCTCCTTCGATCCTCTCAGAGTAATCAAAAGCCAATTCTTTTTCACTTTCAGAATCCAGACTAGAGGAGGGCTTTCTTCTCTTTTTGTTTTTTATCCTCTGAAGAACCTTTTCTTTAGAAGAACTCACCTTATCGGCGGAGAACACCTCTTTCCCATAGGCTTTACACTCTTCACAGACTTCTATCTCAGAATTCTCTACGCTCACTGTTGTAGTATGAGAAGTTTCCTTGCCACACAATTCGCAATTCATGACTCACACCCTAATTCACACATAAATACCTATAACGCCGCATGATTTAAAGATTGCCTATCTTTACCTTTGATTAGATATTTTTCATTGAGAAAACTTTTATATCCCTACCCTAATTACAGATGCGACTAACGTAGTCTGAGAGTTAAAAATAATATGAAGTGATATTTATGGCTTCAGAAGATAAGGCTGACGAAACGGGAGATTGGTTTGATGAATTAGATGCTGAGCTGGAGGAAAAAACCTCAGAAGTATTCAGGGATCTAGGAGAACGAAATTCCAAGATGGCTGAGCTGAATAGGCAATTTATTAAAGATTTCTGGCGCGTTTGGATAAGATTTGAAAAGCTGAACGTACATTTCAGTATGAAGCCAGATTATAGTTCATTCGCCAGATTCGATGAGTTCCCCGAAGATTGGGAGTTGAGAGAGGACTTCGACTTCTCTGGTCTGAATAAGATAAAATTGATGGATAAAACCCAAGAAGACAACAGAACCGGTGATAGCATCGTTCTTGAATATTATTCAGAGGAAGATAAACTAAAGATCGGGTTGTTTTTCGAATACTGTGAAGGTGAAAAATACTATAAATACAGTGGTTGGAAGAGGATCTTTGCAAGACATTCTCTTTTCAATGCTGAATTTCCACTTGACGAAGACGAGATGGAAGATTTCCACGATAAGTTGAAAGAAGTGGTCAAAAAGTGGTACGAATCCCACCTCAAAAGGAACAGAGATATAATCCTTAACTATATCGAGGACGAATACGAAAAGGTCGAAGAATATCCAGAATGATCCTTGAAAATCTATTTCATCCCTACCTCTTTTCTCATTTTTAATCAAAAAATTTTATATCATCTTCCAACTATTGTCAATGCAATATGGTACAAAAGTTTCACGACCCTAGAGCGTATTTCTCACTCTTAGAGCAGATATATCGGGATAATAGAGATTCAAAACTAGGACTCTTTAGCTAAAAATATTTCAAAAAACGGGATGTTAAGATAAAGATGGCAGATGAAAAAAAGAATAAAGATAAATCTATCGAAGAGCTGACTGAAATTTCTTTGATCGATGTTAAAACAGCCGAAAAACTCTACGAAAATGGCTTTGAGTCTTTAAAAGATATATCTGAATTGGATATAGATGAGTGGGTCGAGAAATATAAGTTTGAAGAGGGATCAGCGAAACTCATATTGGAAGACGTGGATGAACTGCTCAATAGCGGAGAAGAAACGGACGATATATTGGATGAGATAGAAAAATTGGAAGAGTCTCTAGAAAAGGCGAAGAAAACTGAGGAGAAAGACGGGGGGGAGGAAGAAGAGCCTATAGAGCTTCTAGATGAAGAGATAGAGGAGTTGGAGCGTTCATTAGCTAAAGTTTCAAAAGAAGACGTCGAGGCCATCAGCGAAAGGATAGATGAAAAAAGGGATGAGAAAGAGGATCTAGAGAAGAAGATCGAGGAGTTGAAAGAGGAGAAAAAAGAATTAGAAGGTCTTGAGGAAGAGCTTTCGGAGAGGGAAGAGGATGTGGAAGCAAAAAAAGATGAAAAGGAGAAGTTAGAGGCAGAAGTTGAGAAACTGAATGAAGAGATAGAAGAATTGGAAGAGAAAAAAGATGAACTGGAAGAATTTGAAGAAAAACTGGATAAGAAAAAACAACAGGTCGATGAAAAGGAAAACGAACTTGATGAATTAGAAGAAGAAAAACAAGATCTACAAGAAAAGATGGGCGACATCTCCCAAAAAGTACAGGAGATGGAAGAAGAAAAAGATCAACTGAAAGAGGAAATAGATGAACTTGAAGAAGAAAAGGATAAACTCAAAGAGATCGAAGAAACTCTGAAGGATAAAGAAAACGAGATCGAAAAGAAAGAAAAAGAAAAGGACGAACTCGAAGAAAAGATCGATGAACTGGAAGGGAAAAAAGATGAACTTGAAGAATTCGAAGAAAAACTGGATAAGAAAAAACAACAGGTCGATGAAAAGGAAAACGAACTTGATGAATTGGAAGAAGAAAAACAAGATCTACAAGAAAAGATGGACGATATCTCCCAAAACGTACAGGAGATGGAAGAAGAAAAAGATCAACTGAAAGAGGAAATAGATGAACTTGAAGAAGAAAAGGATAAACTCAAAGAGATCGAAGAAACTCTGAAGGATAAAGAAAACGAGATCAAAAAGAAAGAAGAAGAAAAAGAAAAACTCGAAGAAAAGATCGATGAACTGGAAGGGAAAAAGGACGAGCTTGAAGAATTCGAAGAGGAATTGGATAAGAAAAAACAACTGGTCGATGAAAAGGAAAACGAACTTGATGAACTTGAAGAAGAAAAGGATAAACTCAAAGAGATCGAAGAAACTCTGAAGGATAAAGAAAACGAGATCAAAAAGAAAGAAGAAGAGAAAGAAAAACTCGAAGAAAAGATCGATGAACTGGAAGGGAAAAAAGATGAACTTGAAGAATTCGAAGAGGAATTGGATAAGAAAAAACAACTGGTCGATGAAAAGGAAAACGAACTTGATGAATTAGAAGGAGAGTTAAACGAGCTAAATGAGGAGGTTGAAGGAAAGGAAGGAAAAAAAGACGAGCTCAAAGAAGAGATAGGAAAACTGAAAGAAGAAAAAGAAAAATTAGAAGATGTAGAAGAAAGACTACAGGAATTGGAAGATGATGTTGAAAAGAAGCTGGAAGAAAAGGAAGAATTAGAAGAAGATCTGCAGGGATTGAGAGATAAAAAAGAGAATTTTGAAGATGAGAAAAAAGAGCTTGAGGAAAATGTTGAAGAGGTATCAGAAGAGTTGGAAGTTTTAGAAGAGAAAAAAGATTCTTTAGAGGGAGAGATCGAAGAATTGGAAGGGGATAAAGAAAAACTGAAAGAGTTCGAAAAAAGTCTTCAGGAGATAAAGGACGAAACAACAGAAAAAGAAGCTCAAAAAGAAGAACTTGAAGAGGAGATAGAAGAACTTGAAGGTGAAAAGGAAAAGCTGAAAAATGAAGAGGAAGAACTTTCAGAAGATCTTACTGAACTGGAAACTGAGATAGACGAAAAGAAGAGTCAGAAAGAAGAATTAGAGGAGAAGCTCAAGAGCTATGAAGAAGAGTTGGAAACTAAAAAAGAAAAGGTAGAAGAAAAAGAAGATTTATTACAGGAATTAGAAGAGAAGGGGGGGAGTCTAAAAGACAAAAAAGGCGAGCTCTCTGAACGTATAGAAGAATTGGAGGGAAAAAAAGAGGGATTAGAAGAAGAAATAAAAAAATTGGAGGAAGACAAGGAAAAAGTAAAAGAATATGAAAAGAAGCTGGAAGAATTAGAGAAAACACTTGAAGAAAAAAGAGGAAAAAAAGAAGAATTAGAAGAGGAACTGGAGGGGATGGAAGATCAAAGAGATAAACTGCAGGAGCAGGAGGAACAGTTGGAACAGTATGAAGAGGAAATAAATTCAAAAAAAGAGAAGATAGAAGACAAAGAAAAAGAATTGGAGGAAAAAAGAAAGAGAGCAAAAGAATTAGAAAAAGAATCCAAAAAATTGAAAGAAGAGAGAGAGGAACTTGAAGAGGATAAAAATCAAATCTCTGAAGAAGTGGAAAAGAAAATTGAGGAGAAAGAGGCACTCGTAAGCGAGATAAAAGAACTTGAGAAGGAAAAAGAGCGATTAAAAGAGGTTGAAGAGAAGGTTCAGGAATTAGAGGAAGATATCGAACAGAAGAAAGAAAGGAAAGAAAACCTGGAAGAAGAATTAGCTGATCTGGAGGAAAAAAAAGAGAAACTGGAGAGGCGAGAAAAGGATCTAGACGAGAGAGAAGAAAGATTGGAGAAGGAGAAGGGCGATCTACAGAAGAAAGGAAATGAGTTAGAGAAGGAAAAAGAAAAACTCGAAAAGGAGAAGCAAAGTATAGAGGAAAAGCAAAATCGATTGAAAGAGAAGGAGATCGACTTACAAGAAAAAGAAAACAGGCTGGAGTCATGGGGTGAAAATCTCCAAGAAAAAAGAGAAGAATTGGATGAAAAAGAGAGCTTATTGGAAAAAGAAAATGAGGATTTAAGGAAAAAGATCAACAAGCTCGATCTATGGGAGGTAGAACTGGAAGGATGGGAAAGACAACTGGAAGAAAGATTAGAGAACGTGCAAGAGAAGGAGGAAGATATAGAAAACCGAGTGGACTCTCTCGAATCTATAGAAAAAGACATAGATGAACACGAGCAGAAGTTGATAGAAAAAGAGAAAGAACTGGAAAAAAAGGAAGATGAGCTGGAAAATTATGAAAGAGAACTAGAGGAAAGAGAAGAAGAGATCGAGGAGAGGACCAAATCCCTCGAGGAAGAAAAGGAATCATTAGATGAAAAAGAGAGCGAACTTGAACACTTCGAGATCGAACTTGAGGATAAAAATAAAAACCTAGAGCTGAGAGAAGTCAAATTGGAAGGATGGGAAGGCCAGCTTGAAGAAAGATCTACAAAACTTTCAGAAAAAGATGAAGAACTACAAAAAGAAAAAGAGGTCCTAGAAAAGAGCAAAGAAAAATTAAATGAAAAAGAAAAAGAACTGAAAGATCTAGAAGAACAACTAGAGGAAAAGGAAAGTTCGCTGGAAAGTTTGGGAAGAGAATTAGAGAATAGAAAACAAAATCTGAATAAATTTGAAGAAGAGCTCCAGAGCAGGGAAGAAGAGCTAGATGGGAAGGAATCAAAATTAAAAGAGATGGAGGAAAAATTAGAAAATAAAGAGAAGAAGACAAAGGAAAAGGAGCAGGATTTAGAGCAATTAGATCAAAAACTGAAGGAGAAGGAAGAAGAACTCGACCAGCGAGAAGATAGATTGTCGAGAAAGCGAAAAGGTTTGAGAAAAAAAGAAGAAAAGTTACAGAATAGGGAAGAGGATTTAAAAAATATAGAGCACGGACTTGATTCAAGAGAAGAAGAACTGGAAATTTTCGAGAAGGAATTGGAGGAAAGAGAAGAGGAGCTAAAAGATTGGACACAAGATTTAGAGAATAGAGAAGAGGAGCAAAGATCGTTCGAATCAGAATTAGAAGAGTGGGAAGATCGACTGACAGAAGAGCAGAGAAGAATCGATCTACAGGAAGCTAATCTGGAGGGATGGGAATCGACTCTTGATGAGAGAGAAAAATCTTTGGAAGAGAGAAATCAGGATCTGTTAGAAAGGAAAGAAGAGTTAAAGGAATCTAAAGAGGATATCAAGGAGGAAAGAAGTGAATTAGAGGACCTTGAAAAAGAGTTGGAGAAAAAGGAAGACGCTTTAGAAGAGTTTGAAAGGACTTTAGAAGAACGAGAAAAAACAGTAGAAGAAAGGAAGGAATCTCTGAGAAAGAGAGAGGAAGCTGTAGATGAATATGAATCAGAAATCGAAGAACTAGACAGTGAACTCGAAAGTAAAGAAGAAGACTTATCCAAAAGAGAGGAAAGATTGCATAGATGGGAAAATGAACTAGAAGGTTGGGAGAGCGAACTCGGGGAAAAAGAAAATTATCTCAATGAAAGAGAAAAAGAATTGAAAGATGAAAATGAGAAGATCGATGAAAGAAAAGAAAGATTGGAAGAACTAAAAGAAAATTTAGATGAACGGGAGCAAAGATTGGAGCAAAGCAAGAGAAAGTTAGACGAGAGGGAAGAAAAGCTGAATTCCTGGGAGAAAGATCTAGAGGATTTTAAAAGAAAACTCGAAGATGAGGAGTCCGAATTAGAAGATATAAGAGAAGAGTTGGAAAGGAAAGACGAGCGCTTGAATGAAAAAGAACGTGAGATAGATCTGAGAGAAGTAAGAGTAGAAGGGTGGGAAAGAGAGGTCGATCAAAGAGCTGAAAAGTTATCGGAAAAGGCTAGTGAACTCGAAGAGAAAGAAAAGATCTTAGCTTCCAAAAAAAGAGACTTAGAGAAGAGAGAAGAAGAACTTTTCGACCTAGAAGATGAGTTGAAAGAAAAACGAAAATCTTTGGAAAAACTCAAAGACTCTCTACAGAATAAAGAAGTCGAGCTGGAAAACTTCGAGACGCGATTAGAGGAAAGAAAGAAAAACTTGGAGGAAAAAGATTCTCGGCTTGAGCAGTGGGAACAAGAGATAATTTCGTGGGAAAAGGACTTAGAGGATGAAGAAGAAAGATTAAAGGATAGAGAAAAACGATTGGATGAAAGAGAAGAAAAATTAGATCAAAGAGAAACCCGACTTGATGAAAAAGATGAAAGTTTAAATAAACTAGAAAAGGACTTACAGAAAAAGAAAGAAGGACTACAACAAAAGGAAGAGGAACTAGAGGTAGAAAGAAGCGAATTATTGGATCTGGAGTCTGAGCTTAAATCGATGAAAGAAAACTTGGAGGAAAAATCTGAGGAATTGGAAAGAAAAGAAGAAGAGATCGATGAACTGAAAGAGGAAGTTAAGAAGGAAAAAGAGGAAGTGCTCGGATTCAGAGAGTATACAGTAGAAGAAGCGGATAAACTTTCAGATATCTTCGAGTCAAGAGAAAAAATGGTGGGAGAGATAAAAGAATTGAATAAACAGTTTATAAGAGATCTTTTCAGGATTTGGTTAAGATTTGAAAAGATAGATGCTGAGATGGGAATGCATCCCGAACCTACAGCTTTCGCCGAATTCATCAAATTTCCAGAAAATTGGAGATTTAAAGATGAATTCAACTTTTTCGATATTGAGATAATCAAACTAATCGACAAAGGCCAGGGGAGAGGAGGCTACGGAGATAGTTTGACCATAGAATATGTACCGATCGGGGACGGGCTTGGGGTCGAATTGTTCTTTGAGTATTGTGATGAAAAGAGGTACTCAAGATCTTTAGGATGGGGTAGTTCCGTAATTAGGTACTCTCTTTTCCGCACAGATATACCTATAAATGAAGATGAGATAGGTGAATTCCACGATACTCTGAAGGACATAGTGACCAAATGGTACGAATCCTATATCACTGGGCATAGAGATGTGATAATTCACCATGTCCAAAACGAATACAAAAGGGTAGAAAGGGATATCTGATACTGTCCTAGCAACTTTCACTCACCCCTCCCCTACAAAATATTAAATAAAAGAGCCTCCTCTACTCCAATCGGTCCGAGAAAGAAAAGCACGGACCATGAAGTGATAAAATGCAAGAAAAAGAAAAACTCGCGCCCCATGTAGATGATATAAACCGGGCGTTAAACGGAAAGTTGAGCGAAGAACAGATCGAAGAGGAACTCCGTACCTATACCGAAAGATACGGAGTACCCTTGGGAAGCGCTAAAAGATCTATCGTCAAAAAGTACGAGGGAGATCCACAAGAACTGTACGTCAGTACAGAAAAAGCTATCGAAGATATCGAAGGTGACGAGCAGGGTTTGAACCTAAAGTGCAGGATCGTCTCCATAAACGAGAAAGAGATAGAGGTGGATGACGAGCCAAAACAGATCTGGTACGGTATACTCGGAGACGATACTGGAACGATACCTTTTACACTCTGGGAAGAACCTTCTTTGGAATTGGAAAAAGGAGATACAGTAAAGATCGAGAACGCCTACGCCAACACGTGGAATGATAAGCCACAAATAAATATCGGTTCAAAAGCTTCGTTGAAAGAGATCGATAGCGAAGAAGTTCCAGAATTCGATAGAGAAGCCCAGAAGTTGGAATTGAAAGATCTCAGAGAGAACATGAGGAATCTTGATATAACTGCAAGAGTGACTTCAATAGAAAGGAAATTGGTGAACGGTCAAGATGACAAAGAAAAGGAACTATATTCTGGGATAATAGCCGATGAGACTGGGAAAGCCCAGTTCAGTGCTTGGCACGACTTCGGTATTAGTGAAGATGATGTTATCAGGGTAAAAGGAGGATACGTAAGATCTTGGAGGGGAATACCTCAATTCAGTTTCGACGATAGTGCAGAAGTGGAATTTTTAGATGGTGACGAATTACCTCTTACAGAGGACCTTGAAGATGTTTCCGTCTATACCATCTCTGACCTTGCTAAAAGAGGAGGCGCTGTAGATGCGATCGTGGATGCGGTTATGATCGATATAAAGAGCGGCAGTGGATTGATATTTAGGTGCCCTGAGTGTAGAAGGGTCATCCAAAAAGGTGCCTGTAGAGTTCACGGAAAAGTTGACGGTGAACCGGACCTTCGTGTTAAGGGTATATTGGACGATGGTACAGGAGCTTTGACGGTTATAATGAACAGAGAATTGACTGAAGAAGTGCTGAGTTATGATCTAGATAAAGCCATGGATACTGCAAAAGACGCCATGAATCAAGAAGTTATCAGAGACGATGTGGAGGAAAAATTGATCGCCCAGCCCCTCAAAGTGAAGGGCAATATAACCAGCGACGATTACGGATTGATGTTGGTGGCCGACGACGTCGAATACAAGAGTATAGACGTAGAAAAAGAAGCTAGAGAGATGTTAGACGAGGTGAGAGTATGAGGATTGAAATAACATCCTCCTCGACCTTTTTTATCATCCAAAAGGAGGTTATAATATGAGCATGATAAGTAGAGAAGTGGCATGGAGAGTTTTCGCAAGAGAATTCAACGACTCAGATCTAATGATAGAAAGCGAGGATGATAGATCACCTAGTTACCTCGTGACACCACTCGGAGCGAAGATCAATCGTGTTTATCTGGTGGGAGTTCTCACAGAATGCGAGAACATAGGAACAGATGAAGAGCCTATGTGGCGTGCAAGAGTGACGGATCCAACTGGCACATATTTCGTATCGGCGGGACAGTATCAACCCGAAGTAGCTACGACTTTAGCCAATATGGAGCCTCCCATCTTTGTCGCGGTGGTGGGAAAAGCTAACACCTATGAACCCGACGAAGAAACATTTTTAACCTCTGTAAGGGCTGAGATGATCAAAGAAGTCGACGAAGAACAACGGAATATCTGGATACTCGAAGCAGCTCGTTCCCTGAAGAACAGACTCGAGATTGCCATGGAAGCATCCAAGATGGAGGACATCTCCGTAGAAGAATTGGTCAATCTCGGTTTTGAAGAAAAACTAGCGGAAGGATTCAAAAAAGCTTCTGAACATTATGGTGAGTTGACTTTTGAAAAGTACGATAGGATGCTAGAAGACTCTCTCAGGTATGTGCTACCGGAGTACGAGAGCCAAACTATAGAGGATATAGAAAAAGAAAGTAAAACAGAAGAAGAAGGCGATGAAGAGTTAGAAGAATTGATTGTCGATTTAGTTTCGGAGTTCGAAGAAAAGGAAGGTCTAGAAAACGGTGTAGAATACGAGAGAGTGAAAGAAAAAGTGATGGAAGAAAAGGACCTGACTCAAGAAAAATTCGAAGAAGTGGTGAACAACCTCAGATCAGATGGCAGGTTGTATGAACCTGTTTTGGGGAACTTAAAAGTGATCGGTTGAATATCACTCCTCTCTATTAAAAGACTCACCCTCTTCTTTTTCTTTCTGTTCATCGATTGCTTCTTTCATCTTCAGATCTCCTTCCACGACCTTTTTAGCTAGATCTTTAGATATGGTGATCTCCCCACTCTTTATCCTGCTCCGTCTCTGCATCTCTCTCATCTCTCCTTCAGTCGCATCGACCTCATACTCACCATAGGCCAATTTCCCCTCACTAAAAGCTATTTTCTTCGCCGCTTCAATATCAGGTAATTCAGTCAACTTCGTAGTCCCCTCTTCATTGACTATCTCTATTCTTACGGCGAGTCCTTCTAAAGAATTTATAGTCCTGTTCCTGTTGGTTTTATCCCCATGTCCTATCCTTATAGTCATCCTCTGAAAATCATAGCCTTCGATGAACTCTTCTACTTTTTCTTTCACCTTTTCAGGAGAGCCAGCATGAAGAGTTTCTAATATCTTACCGTCGCCTACTAAAGCGATGCCTGGACGTGTACCTGGGTCTATACCCACTATCATACTCTGGTAAGATGATTTTCCTTTTATCATCGAAAGGGCTTTGCGGACACCTTTTCGTAAGTCATCATCTACAGGAACGACGTTTTGAAAATCTATCGCCTCTGCTTCCCGTTCTGTAGTGAGGATCACGTCCACATTGGGTGGGATCGGATCAGAAGGAGAGAGACTGACAAAAGGTATGTCTCTCTGCTTCAATTCTCTGACTACCTCGTAATAGAATTCGAAATTGTCCGTAGCTATCGCAAGTATCTTCACGTTGTTAAAGGATGATTTTAAAGGATATAATCTTTTTGAAAATTAGAAAAAAAAGAAGGGTTTTTTTAGCTGAGATCTACATCAGGGGCTTCTTCTATATAGCCCTCTTCTAACAGATGACCTGTCTGATCTCTGCTTTTCTTGATGATCTTCTCAGCTTTTTCCCGGAGCTCTTCTTCCGAAAGTTCTCTCCTTGCTAGACCTTGTTCGATAGCTTTGAGTCCCACTCTCACCGCTTGCCTTATGTACACCTCAGTGTTATCCATGGTAGGAACAAGACTTTCCTCGTCCAACCCTCGTTCTTCTGCGACCTCCGCGATTGCATAAGCTGCTTCGATGTGCATCTCATCGCTTATGGTTTTTGCCCTCACGTCTAGAGTACCTCTAAATATCCCTGGGAATCCGATGGAATTGTTGACCTGATTAGCAAAGTCCGATCGACCGGTTCCGACGATCCTAACGCCAGCTTCTCTAGCCTTCCATGGCCATATTTCAGGTATGGGATTCGCTTCAGCAAACAAGATGCCGTCGGAGTTCATCTCCTTCAGCCATTCCTTTTTTATCGTGTCAGGCCCAGGTTTAGAAGCCGCGACGACGACGTCTTTTCCCTCTATCAACTCGGGAATTCCTCCTTCTTTCTGGCCTTTATTAGTTTTCTGGGCGAACTTCCACTTCTCCGGAGTCGTTTCTTCATCTAGATCCTCTCTTCCAGGATGTAAAAGTCCTGTTGAATCGCAGAGCATTAGATTTTTCTCCGGAACTCCGGCTTTTATCAATGTCCTCGCCAAGCACAAATTGGCTGCTCCAGCACCTATTAGGCCTATCTTGACCTGATCTAATCCTTTTCCGACCACTTTAAGACCGTTGATTATACCGGCTAGAGTTATCGCCGCTGTACCCTGCTGATCATCGTGCCATACCGGGATATCAACCTCTTCTCTCAATCTATCTAAAACTTCAAAGCACTTAGGCTTTGATATATCTTCTAGATTTATGCCTCCAAAAGAAGGAGCGATCCATTTCACCGCCTGGACTATCTCTTCAGGCTCATGTGCATCTAGGCAAATCGGGAAAGCATCGACTCCTCCTAGATATTTGAACAATAGTCCTTTACCTTCCATCACAGGCATACCTGCTTCCGGGCCTATATCTCCTAAACCGAGAACTCTGCTTCCATCGCTGACCACCGCTACGTTGTTCCACTTGTTCGTATGCTCATATGCCATCTCTGGATTTTTAGCTATATCTTCACAGGGCTTAGCCACACCTGGAGTATACCAAACACCGAAATCATCGAAACTTTTGATCTGTACTTTTGGTGAGACCTCAATTTTTCCTTTATAGAACGGATGCCATTCCATTGCTTTTTTTGCCGGTTCCTCAGCTTTCTCTAATAATTCTTCTTCCGTGACCTTTTCTTCATCTCCCATAGTATCCTCAATTATGGGAATAGAATAGAGTATAAATAAATAATGGAAAAAAAGCATTATTGACTCAATTTTTTAACGCCAAGTAACTTCTACTTCATCGGTCCGAAATTTTTGTTTTATATTGCTTTCCTCTACCGGGATTGAGATACCGGAGTCGTACATGAGATAGCCAGTCCATGCTATCATAGCAGGGTTATCTACACAGAATTCAGCTTCAGGTACATGATAGCTAGCTCCTCTTTCTTCAGTCATCTTTGCTATCATCTCTTGAAGTCTTTTATTCTGTACTACTCCGCCGCCGAGTAAAACTTCGTCCTTTCTCGTGTGAGCTAAGGCCCGTTCTGTCACCTCGGTCAACATCGCGAAAGTAGTTTCCTGTAGAGAATAACATAGATCTTCAACTAGCACTTCTTTGTTGAGAGCTGAAGTCATTATACCTGAGAATTCTACATCCATCCCTTTGACACTATAAGGCAATTCCACTAATTCTTCTCCCTCTTTAGCTTTTTCTTCTATCACCGGACCCGCTGGAAAAGACATGCCCTTTTCACGTCCGAACTTATCCAACATGTTTCCTAGACCTATATCTAACGTCTCGCCGAAAACTCTGTATCGGCCCTTTTTGAACGCGATCACCTGTGTGTTCCCTCCGGAGACATACAGCAAGACTGGATTTTCTGCCTCTGTCCTCAATCTTCCTATCTCTAAGTGGGCAATACAGTGGTTGACTCCTACCAGGGGCACCTCTAGAGATAATGAAAGGCTTCTAGCCGCTGTAGCAGCGGTGCGGAGACAGGGACCCAATCCAGGTCCCTGAGAAAAAGCGACGAGATCGATCTCTTCACCTTTCACTCCTGCTTCTTCCATAGCTCTTTTAAGTAAAGGAACGATCTCAGATGCGTGGTGATTAGCTGCCTCTCGGGGATGTATCCCCTCCTTTTCCTTGTATGTTTTGAAAATGTTGGAGAAAACTTCACCATCACTAGAAACAACACTGACTCCGATCGTATGTGCCGTTCCTTCTATACCGATGACCTTCATGATATTAAAAGAGTAAAGAGGGTTCGTATTTATAGTTTAAAGGGTTTAGTTAGTCCGAACTCAATATTCTGTAAACTCCAGTTCCACAGTCAGGACATTCGCCTTTCATGGCAGGTCTTCCGTTTTTCATCTCTGTCTTCTCAGCGTTTGCGATCTCCACCTTTTCGCCACATTTAACACAATATGCTTTAGTCATGATTTTCACTTCTTGTTCCTATTTGCAGAGAGGTATTAAAGTTTTGCTTCTAAAGATTAGTGTCAGGTGACCGATGTAAGCCCCTTTCTGTTTGAGAGTCAGCCGACATTCACCTACGCGTCCTACCTGCCGTTCCCGGAAAGGTCATCCCGGCCATTTGGACTTGCTCCAGTGGGATGAGTGGCCGTTTCAACGATCCCTTCGAATCCAAGCTCTGCGGGTTAACTCACCTCCCTTGCGGAAGGCTTCACATGCATCATAGCTCCTCGAAGGACGTGTCGTTTCTGCGCCCTGAACCGTGGTTCTCACCACACCAGTTTGCACTGGTCCACTTTTCCTGTGGAGAGGGGACTTTCCTCAGGCAAAGCCCGTCGGTCGGCCACGGTCTCCTGACAGAAATAGATTGTTCGACTCCATTATTTAACTTTTCCTAGAAAAGAACCTATTTGGTTGAACATTTGATTTCTAAATCCTCAGTTCCCTCTAACTTCCATCTTCCTCTACTGTTATCATAGGTCCATTCTCCCACGATCACCGCCGGTTTTCCAAGGACCTGCTCCTCGATCGTATCGTCCAAAAAACAAGTGATTTCATACCAGTATTCATCGTCCTCAAGACTCGATAAGGTGAGGGCTGAACCTTCTGAAGAGTTGCTTTTTTCTATCACCTCTCCTCTCACTTTGACCTCCATGTTTTGATACCACGTAGGATTCTCCAGAAGGGATGAGAATTCAATGAAACTAGACTGTGCCTTTTCTTTTATCGATATCTCTCCCAATTCATCCACTCTCAGACTCAGATCGCCTTCATAATCCTCCAATAATCCTTCGACTTCAACTTTCGCTCCAGGTCTCAATTCGTGTAATTCATCCAATACATCTTCGATGATATCTTTATCGATCGCCACTGTTAGAGAGTCATGGTGACCTTCCTCTTGTAAGGTCAAAAGGATCGTATGCTGAAAATCATTTTTCTCCGATATGGTCCCCTGGGTCACTAGACGGGAATCCACCAGACTCTCATCGATCTCAGACAAATCTCTACGAAAAGTGGATTGTTGAGCTGAGAAAAGGTACAACGAAGATACGCCTATCAAAGAGACGATCACCGCAACGCTCAAGAGCTTTTCTCTACTGAGCATATCACTCACCCTTATCTTATCATCGTTTCTAGTTTTTTCTCGAGCTTTTCGGCGGTGATGTCCGAAAGAGAAACCTTCGTGGTTCTCCCTGATCCGTCAGCGAAAGTTTTAGTGTTCAATATACCCTCATCGGAAAGATTTTGCAGATAGTTCCAGAACTGAGTATGGCCGAGCTTTTTTATATCGTTTCCCTCACACACCAATTTGTAAAGTTCTTCTAGATCCCCAGTAGTAGTGTAAGTAGAATCTTTCAATGCTCTTGTGGCTGCCAAAAGTATCATCTTTTCCTGCTCTTTCAAATCCTTCAACTTACTCTCTGTGATGTGGGGACTGACCTCCGCTTTAGCTGCCCTTACATCCTCTACCGTCACCTCGTTTCTTCCGTCCATCTCCGCTATGAGACAAGCTTTCTCTAATAATTCTATGCCGTATCTCGCGTCTCCTCCTCCGTCGCCGTCTTTACCTGCACTGTCACATATCAATCGTATCTTCTCATCTTCGATAGAACCAGGATGGATCGCTATCTCCACTCTTTTCTTAATGATGGGAAACAGTTCTTCATCGGTGTATCTGGGGAATTTTATCCTGTTGCTCCTTTTAAATGAACTCCTGGCACTTTCTTCAAGGAGTTGAAAAGCGTTTTTCTGAGAGATCAGCATAAGAGATAAATTACCCTCGGGCTCCAATCTTTCTTCATCGAATCTAGAAAGTAAATATATCAGATCAGAGCCGCTGTTTTTTATCAAAAAATCGACTTCGTCTAAAACTATTATCAGATGAAGGTTTTTTTCTTCGATCTTTCCTTTTACTACCTCCATCATCTCTTCTGTAGAAAATCCTCTATCCGGGAAAGCTTTGTCAAAATGATGCACCACTTTCCACATGACTGAGCTGTCCTTTTTCCTCCTCCTGCAATTAACAAAAGCGTAATCTATATTTTCTCCCTTATCCTTGGCCCAATCTTCAAAATCCATGCAGAATCTTTTCGCCGTCACCGTTTTACCAGTCCCTACAGAGCCTTGGATGAAAACGTTCTGAGATACATCGGAGGAAACTACACCTCGGAACATCCCGAAGAGTTTCTGGATCTGTTCCTCTCTGTTGGGTAGCTCATCGGGAACATAATCGAACGACAATTTCTTCTGATCTTTGATTATCCGACCTGTGGAATCTTCAAAGTACATCGAACTCCCTCCGTCTCACATACTACATAGGTAGGAGTTATAAAACGATAACTACAATGTCAAATCCGCTTCACAGACACTGCAGTACTCCACATCTTTTTCATTCATATTACGACAGATAGGGCATTCGATTTTCTCTTCATCCGACTCCTCAACGGAAGTTCCCTTACTGCTTGATACCTCCGATCCATCCATCTTGGCTCCATCACGTTGATATGGGATTTCTTTGTCCAGTTTATCCACGAGCTTTTCATTCTCGCGGCTCAACTCATCGATCTCTTCCTTAAGTTCCTGGTTCTCTCGTTTCAATTCTTGAACTATCGAGGAGCTATCAATGTTTTCTATCTTTTCCGCCTCTCCGATTTTGTTCAGTTTTTTGTTCAGTTTTTCTTTTTCCTCCAAAAGCTCCTCCTTTTCCTCTCTAAGGCGGCGGATCTGATCTCTATATTTTTTTAGTTTCCTCCGTACATATCCTTTTCTCTCATCCATAAAGCGCACTTCCAAACCGAACTCGTAAGTATTATTATATTTACTCTATGAAGTCTCACAATATTTAAGATTTGTTTTAGCTTAAAAATAAACACTACAACTCTTTTTCTTCATCACCTTCTAGTTGTTTCAGCACACCTTCTATGCGCTCTTCCTCCACTAAAGCGACCAATACTCCTCTCTTAGAGAACCTTGTTATATTCTTGGCCATGATCTTTTCCCTATGCTTTTGTAATTCCTGAAAACCGGAGAGCTTGTTTATCATCTTGTCCCATTTCAAAGCGAACTCTTCAGGTGTCTCAGCATCTATACTCCGCCCACTCAGAGTCTTCTCACGGAAAGTCTGTCTAATCCACTGAGTGCCTGAGACGTGATCACAATAAGCCATGGTGTAGTGTTCTTCATCCATACCGAAGGCTTCCACCTCGATATCTTTCTCAGTACAGTACTTGAGGAAAAAAGTGTATGAAGGAGGAGGCAAACTGACTTCACCGAATCTGCTCAATTTTTCAGCGTAAACCTTTTCAGGGGAAGATGGTTCTATCTCTATACCTTCCCCACTATCCCTTTCTATGAATTCTTTCAATCCTTCCAATTCTTCTCTAGAGATTGGGAGTGCGCCTACAACTATTTTCTCAGATATTTTTTTAAGCTCTCCTTCCAGCTTGTCCCCTTGATCGACTAAACCCTTAACTATGCCTAGGAGGTAAACTTTTGAACCGTCTATCTCAAGCTCGTATCCGCTCATTTTCTATCATCCATAAGTTCTGTTACCTTCTTTCTATCCTCTATCTTTGAGAGTTCTTCTTTTTCTATAAGCGGTATACCTTCGATGTTGCTCCTTCTATAGCTGGTCTGCAGGAATATAACTGATTCCTTCTCTGTTATATCTGAAAGATTGGATACGACCTTAGCTTTTTTCTTAAGGTCTTTATCTCCTTGAGAGGTTATACCGCTCAATAGAACGGTCTCATTATCTTCCGTTATCGCCTCAAAAGGGCATTTACATGTTGGAACTATCTTGTATCCTATCGACTTTAAAGACTCGAATATGCTTCTCTCCAACCCCGAGTACTTCTCGAGTTCTATAGATTCTACATATTCTCTCTCACCTTCTTCGATTTCAGCCCTCTCAAATGGATTTATAGGTAATATCAGATCTTCATCTAAGAATTCTTCAAGTCCCAAGGCTACTTCAAGATCAGCGCCCATGCCTTTTTCATACTTCTGTATGGATTTTCTAGAGACCTTTGCGACATCTGCAAGCTGGCTGAGAGATATCTTTTTTTCCTCCCTAGCTTTTCTAAGTATTTCGGAATCCATCTTCACGTAAAAACCGCCCGGGGCGGAAAAAACGTAGGGGGGAACACCCTCGATGACCATATCTTCAAGCGTCTGAGGATGTATCATAGGTATGCCGTTCCTTGAATAAACCACTCCTTCTTTAAGCCTTCTTTGTCCGCCGAGGATAGAGATGTAAAGAGGGGTGGCATCGATCGCTTCACATAAAACTTTCATCTCCTTAGAATCTTCAGGGCGAAAGCTTTCAGCTTTGAGAGAAGCTCTTATCACGAATAGATCATCGTCCTTTCTCCCTATCACATCGAATACCGTACCGGGCTGATACTGTCTTTGGGATAGATAGAATCCTCCTTTAGATAGCACCTCCCGGACTTCTTCGATGAGTTGAAGTCGATTCATCAGTATCTAATTTAGTTTGATGTTCTATATAAAGGTAGGGTCAAAATCCAGAAATAAGATAGATTAAAGAGGACTTTTTCAATCGCCCATCTTCTTTCCAAGTGTTTTCTTCCATCTTTCTCTTATCTTTTCCAGCCCAACATCTATCACTTCAGAGTTGATACCTATCTCGATCCTCTTATCCTGGGTAACTCCGAGCTTCTCCGTCGGCACAGAAAAGACTTTTTCGAACTCCTCTTCATCTTCTTCCTTAACTTCCACCAACCAGCGGGTAGGGCTCTCTGAAAACAAAAATTTGTCCGGCCTAAGTTCTGTCTTGGTATCGATCTTTGCTCCGACGTCTCCAGCTAAACACATCTCTGAGAGAGCTACTCCTAAACCGCCTATAGACACGTCGTGACAGCTCATGATAAGATCTTTTGAATGTGCCTCTAACATCTCTTCGATGCTAGTTTCCAAATTTTCTACGTCGACTTCCGGCACTTCACCGGTTTTACCTCCGACCATGCTGTAGTATTCTGAACCGCCCATTTCGCCAGTGGTTTCACCTACTAGATAGATGGAGTTGCGCTCTCCTTTCAGATCTATGGTCACCGCTTCCCTTATATCGTCTATCAGGCCTGTCGCGAGTATTGAAGGAGTGGGGTTCACCGCGCCGTACTCTGTCTCGTTATAAAAACTGACGTTTCCTGAAACGAACGGTATGGTCAATTCTCTCGCCACAGATTCTAAGCCTTCAGCAACTCTTTTGAAATCGCCCAAACGCTCCGGCATCTCTGGATTTCCAAAATTTAGACAGTCGGCGAAAGAATGCGGTTCCGCTCCGACCGCAACTAAATTCCGGATAGCTTCGTCGAGCGTGTTCATCGCTCCCGTTTCAGGAGCTAAAGATGTCAGTGAAGGCAGAACGTCGGTGGTTATAGCTATGCCTTTGTAAGAATCCTCGAGCGGTTTTACCACCGCCGCATCCCCTGGACCTTGTTTTCCAAGCACACCTTGTAGCGGCTTCAATACCGTGTTCTCTCTAACCTCGTGATCATACTGCCTTATGACCCATTCTTTACTGTTTATGTTGTCTCTAGACAAAAGATTCAACAGGACCTTTTCATAATCCTCTGGCTCTTTGGGTATCTTCTCCACTAACTCGTCAGTATAGTCTATACTTTTCGTAGGTCTACAGTATACAGGACCTCCTGTTTGAAATTCTAAATCCAGATCCATTATCTTCTCATCTTCGTAGTAAACCTTAACCCGTTTTTCATCGATAACTTTGCCGATCCTAGTGGCCTCTACATCCCATTTTTCGCAGATCTCCAGCACTCTATCGACATCTTCTTCTTTAACAGCATACATCATCCTTTCCTGACTCTCCGACACCCAGATCTCCCAAGGTGCCATATCTTCCTCTTTTAGAGGCACTTTATCGAGCTGAACTTGCGCGCCATAACCGCCGTGGAGAGCCATCTCTCCAGCAACACATGATAATCCTCCACCTCCGAAGTCTTTCATCCCCTGGAGTAGATCTTTCCTATTCAATTCAAGGCTCACATGGATCAACGGCTCTTTTGTTATGGGATCGCCAAGCTGAACAGCCTGGATGTCCTCTTCTTCTGAGTCCTCTTTCAACTCGTCTGAGGCGAAAGTAACACCGTGGATACCGTCTCTACCGGTCCTACCTCCCGCCATTATGAAGACATCCCCCGGTTCTTTTACCCTGCTCCGGATGAGCTCGTTCTTTTTCGCTATACCTACGCAGCCCACATTCACTAAACAGTTTGAAGTGTAGCTCTCGTCAAAATAGACCATCCCAGCTAGGGTCGGAATACCCAACCGGTTACCATAATCACTTATCCCTTCAACGACTCCATCGAAAAGATACCTAGGATGTTTAGTTCCTGGAGGTAGATCATCATGATCGATATCTAGAGGCCCGAAGAAGAGTGGGTCTACAAACGCCAAAGGTTGAGCACCCATGCAAGCCACATCTCTTACGATCCCTCCTATACCTGTAGCTGCACCGCCGTAGGGTTCTATAGCTGACGGATGATTATGACTCTCTAAAGCTACCACGTAGGCGTGTTCATCATCAAATTCTACCACGCCAGCATCCTCTTCGATAACGTATATGTTCTGGGGTGCCTCGATGTCGAAGACTGTATCTTTCAATATGGGTTTAGAGGATTTATAACAGCAGTGTTCGGACCAGGCTTGACCTATAGCCTCCAATTCTAGGTCCGTAGGATTCCTCCCCAACTCTTCAAAATGTTCTTTCACCATCTTCATCTCATCTAAACTGAGACCCACACCGCTCTCCTGGCTTATCTCTTTCAGATCTTCATCTCCCGCTTCCAATATGTTGACTTCGTGGAGTTCGAAAGACACATCTCTTTCATGATAATGTTCCATTTTACCGCCTCTGCTCTCAATCTTTTATCTTTATATCATACGTCTGGATGACAGGATTCGCAAGCAATTTCTGACACATCTCTTCGACTTCCTCTCTCGCTTCTTCTTTCGAGAAGTTATCTCCCAGATCGATCTCGAAAAGTTTGCCAGTTTCAACCTTATCGACCTCCCATCCCAGTAGTTTCAAAGTTTTCTTCGTGTTCATACCTTCAGGATCCGCAACACCTTCCTTGAGTTCTATCTTCACTTCTGCCGTTACCATGCGACCACGATAGTGGGATTAGTTTTTCTCTTATTATTGTTTTGCGGGGGAAAGTCTCTCTTTTCATGAATAAATCATATCTTTTCAAAAGGTAGTATATCTTCAACTCAGCCCACTACGCCGCCTTCCTCTTCGATACCCATCTCTTCGAACTTTTCGACTTTTAACCTACAGATATCTATCGAGAGTTCTTTTCCTAGAATCAACTCCTGGGTGACTTGAAGTCGAATGAAACGAAGAGATCTTGGAATAGGATCGTATATCAAACAAGCGTCAGAAAAGCCCATACGGGTATGAATGCCTTATCATTTTGGTAATCCATCCTATCTTTGGTGATCACTATTCCGCCTTCACCATGTTCTTCCTTGAATTTTTTGAGACCTCTAAGATCGGAAGTTCGGATCTCCTCTTTGTATTTCACCTCGATAGGTACTGGTTTTTCTTTATCTAGTATGAAATCCACCTCATATTTGTCTCGCCAGTAAAAAAGATCAGCATCGTATCTGTCAGCCACCGACTCTAGAGCTATAGCGATCAAGTTCTCCATCCCTACCCCCATCTCTCCAGCATCACTGAGGACCTCGTCACCCTTGTTCAGTAGCGCGTTCCTTAATCCTGTATCAGCCATGTATATCTTTTTCCTCGATCTTATCCTTTTTTGATATGATGAGGTGTAATTTTGATGTATATGTACTAGAAAGGAATTTTCAAGGTAAGTCATATAATTAGATATAGTTTCATTTCTAGCTCCCAGGTCCTGAGAAAGGGAATTATAACTGAATAAACTCGAGGTTTCAGCCGCTACAAATTGGATCAGCGATACCAGGAGTTTTCTGTCTCGGACATCGTAAATTTCGGGTATATCTCGAAAGAGTACTCTATCTACTACGTCTTCTTTAAGAAATCTCTGCCAGACATCTATCTTATCAACGCTGAATGTTTCGGGGAAACCGCCTCTTATCAGATATCTATTTAGATTAGATTGGGCCTCTTCCTTCAAGAGATTCAATTCATATGTGCAGTTTTCAACGGCATCATATGCTTCCTCGGCACCTCTAAGCAAACTTTTCTGGAACGCTTTTCTGTGATCATCTAAATCCAACTCTACACCGCTGAAACTCATGAAATCATAGAAGGAAAGTGGAGGGAGTTGTACAGTATGGATCCTCCCTACCAGGCTTTCTTTGGATCTCTTGATCTTAAGTGAAGATGAACCGCTGATAAAGATCTTCACGTTCTCTCTATCCCAAATATTTTTCAATTCCAATTCCCATGTCTCGTCAAATTCTATCTCATCCAAAAAAAGATAGGTCGGGCCTTCGTCTTTTTTGACTTTATTTTTGTAGACTTCAAAGATCCTTTTGACCGGCTTTTCTACATCGATGAGAGTAACATCGTCTAAACTCGCGTAAAGAACGTTTTCTTTGCTCTCATTTCCAAGGAGGTAATCTATCAACTGATACAACAACGTTGTTTTTCCAACCCGTCTGAGACCTATGAGTGAAGTGATCCGATCTTCGTCGATAAATAACTGGAGTTCACCAAAAATCTTTCTCTTTTTATCCTTCTTCAGATGTTTCGGAACATGGTTCGTCTGCCACCAGGGGTTCATCTTGACCAGGACCTGCAGTAACTCTTCGTCCGTGAGCATGATCGATACCTTTACTATTACAATAGTAAACTATGTTAATTAAGTTTACGGTTATAACCGGAAAGTATCCGAGAGTTCTTCCGGTATATACCGAGAAATTCCATGGCGTAGATCGGTACAAAGCATATCTTACCGGCTTCCTCCATACCCATTCTCGTTCATCAAAAAGTTTTGACAGCAAAAAACTTTGTCGAAATTTCCTCTATTGAGCGTACTTTCTTCAATCTATTTTTTTCGGAATCCTCGACTTAAGGAAAATTATACCAATGCGTGGTCCAAAGCAATCTACATTCCCTCATTTTGTCCTCTGCGCTCTTCGTTATTGTTAACGCGTGACGGAAGCGGACATCATCACTCAGCTGAGAAAGATCACGACCGTAGTTCCCAGTAACATCGAAGGCTCCAACATCTAACCGACTACGGCGCCTTCCTCTTCGATATCCATCTCTTCGAACCTTTCGACTCTCAACCTTTCTATGTCTATCGAAGGCTCTTCTTCCAGCACGAGCTCAGCCGTCACCTTGGTCACCATCGGCGACACCATGAAGCCGTGGCCGCTGAAACCGTTGACCTGATAGAATCGCTCGACTTCCGGCACGGAACCGAGTATGGGCTGCGCGTCCGGTGTAGTATCGTACAGACCGGCCCACTGCCTTATCATGTTCACAGAACTGAATCTAGGTACAAAGTCCAAAAGCGTGTCTGAAAATTCCTTCATGAACCACAAACTTCCTTTCTGGTTGATCCCGGGCTCTTCATCTGGATTTCCGATCCCACCGACTATGTTCCCGTGTTCACTCTGGCTGAAATAGATCCCGTGCTTGAAGGATATGACCATGGGCTCTAAAAATCTCTCAAAAGGTTCTGTCACCATTATCTCGTGTCTTACTGGAACATTCGGGATCTCGGCCCCTGCCATCTCCGCGACCCCAGAGGACCATCCTCCTGCTGCATTCACCACTGTGTCCGTCTTTATATCTCCTTTGTCGGTCTTGACCTTCTTAATCTCCTTTCCTTCAGTGACTATGTCAGTAACTTCTGTATGCTCTCTAACATCGATACCCATCTCCCTAACTCTGTTGGCGTAGCCGTGGATCACTTTAAAAGGATAGATGGTCCCGTCGCTCTGGTTGAAAGTAGCGGCTACCACTTGGGATATATCCAATTCAGGTACTATCTCTTTCGCCTCTTCAGGTGACAAAAATTCGCTTTCAACTCCCAACCTGTTCTGCCGCTTCACGTTCTCTTTGAACTCCTCTGCCTCTTCATCATCGAAAGCCAAAACTAGATATCCGCCCTGATAGAACTCTAGATCCTCTTCTAGTTCCTCATTCAACGCTTCGAACATCTTCCTGCTCTCCCGAGCCAGTTTGATGTTCTCTTCAGATGTCCACTGCTGTCTTATACCTCCGCCGTTTCTGCCGCTAGCTCCGTAGCCTAGGTAAGACTTATCCAGTACAACAACGTCCGAGTATCCCATCTTACCCAGATGATAGGCTGTGCCCAAACCATTGACGCCTCCACCGATCACAACGACTCCGGCACTTTCACTCATCTTGTTCACCTCTCTTCGGCGAAGCTAAAAGGCTGAAAGGTACGGGTTGAGAAGGAGGCCTTGCAGTAGGTTCCGCTACTTCCTGAATATCTTTCCCGGTTTCCCGGCAGAGTATCCTTTCTGCCAGAAGTGTGCAGGATTTTCCCTGACAAGGTCCCATGCCAAGCCTAAGATGTCTCTTCAATTTCTCCATCTCGTCATAACCGTCCTCTATAGCTTCAACAATATCATCTTCAGTCAGATCTTCACATCGGCAGACCATGGTCGTCATCTTTTCACCTCCACACCCCTAACGTCCCAAACGTTCTCTTTATCGATCTCCAATGTCAATGCATAAGTTTTTCCGGACTGCCTCACATTAGTAACTTTAGCTTTCTGTACCTCCTCTCCTTTCCTGTTCAACGCAGTCACTTCATCACCCTCTTCAGGGACTGGTAGGTACTCATATGGCATTGTAACCTTACATTTCTCTTCGCTGTAACTGCAGTCCACCACGAATATTGCCAAACCTGGACATTCAGTGACACACAAAGCGCATCCGGTACACTCCTCAAAATCAATATCTGGCACGTCAGTTATCTCATCCATGTCTATAGCTCCAAAATTACAGACCGCTACGCAGGGATCGCAGGGGATATTCTCAACGCACTCTATGACGACTACTGGCCCCTTCTCTAACCTTTCATCATCAGGCACATCTATGTCGCCTTTCTTCACTACGCCTGTTTTTTCGTAATCTATCATCTACAGATCACCTCCTTTATAGATGATGTAAAGACACAATCATCGATCATCCACACACCTCCTCATCGACTGTACAAGTCTTTACACCTTGTCTAGGGACCTGACCATAAGGTCCTTTCCTCATCTTTTCGATTCCGTCTTTAGCTTCCTTTTTCAAACTCTCCGTCTTTTCATTTTCCTTACCAGTTATCTCTTCGTAAGCGGCTACACCGGCGAGTTTGCCTTCTAAAGCCGCCACCGTCGCTTCCTCTATACCTGCTGAGTCTCCTGCCACATATATACTCCTCTCAGTCGTTCTCATCTCTTCAGTTCTCAAAGGGACTTGACCACCCAGTTCAGGTATATATTCCATCTCACAGCCAGCCTGTCTCAAGAAGCCCGTATCAGGTCTTAAACCGACAGCTAAACATATGATGTCGCAGTCTATCTCTCTTTCAGTACCTTCTATCTTGTTCCATTGCTCATCAACCTCATGGACCACTGCGCCTTCGACCTTTTCGTCTCCTAAAGCTTTTACTATCGTATGGCTGGTATTGATAGGTACTCCTGCCCTTCTGATCTTCGAAGCATGGACCTGATAACCACCGATCTCCGGAAGCGCCTCGATCACTTCTACGACTTCGACTCCGGCCTGAAGTAGCTGATAGCTGACTATCAGACCTACGTTGCCTGAGCCGACCATCAACACTTTTTCTCCAGGGACCACGCCTTCCTCGTTCATAAGGGTCTGTACGCCTCCGGCCCCATAAACTCCTGGAAGATCATTGTTCTCAAAAGCAAGATAATTTTCTATAGCGCCCCCAGCATAAACGATTCCTTCCGTTTGATAAACTTCAAATCTGCCGTTGCGCTCAACGGCTATCTTCCTATCTTCATAGTAACCGATGACCTTTGTCTCGGGATGGATATTCACCCCTCTCTTTTTTGCCTCTTCCACCAAGTCATCACCGATCTTTATACCTCTCACACCTGCATCCTCTTCGTGGCTGCCAAAAAACTGATGGGTTTGTTTAACGAGCTGGCCTCCCAGGTCTGCGCCTTCATCGAAAAGATGCACATCACCACCCAGTTCTGCAGCCGTGATCGCCGCCATCAGACCTGCTGGACCTCCACCTATTATCGCGAACTCTACATCCTTTTCCGTTCTATCTTTACCTCTTCCAATATCCTTCTCAGGAAAATCAGGTTTGGCCCCATGTCTCTTTACTTTCATCCCTTCCTCTACCTGGGTGACACATGTTCTTACATGAGGTCTACCGTTCACCGACATGTTGCAGGAAGAACATTTACCTATAGCGCAAAAGAAGCCCCGTGGCCTTTCCAACTTTTTACTTTCGGTGAATTTTGTAAGACCGTCAGCATACAGCGCCGAAGCTATAGTTTCACCTTCGTAGGCTTTCACTTTCCTACCTTCAAAATCAAAGTAGAACTCTTCGCCTCTATCGAAATCTATTATGGGATGCTCGAATATCCTTCTCTCGGTCATTTAGGCACCACAGTAAGTGAAATAGTTTCGGGAATAAAAGTATTTCTTTAAAAATTGACCACTAATTCAATATAGGAGAATGTTTTATTTAAGGGAAAGATGCCAACTCGCTACGTCTGTAAAGATTGCATAGAAGTTTCAGACAGCCGGTTCAAAAAAGAGTGTGCTACCTGTGGAAGACGGTTGGAGGAAGTCAAGATTTCGACAGACTTGGAAAGCATAGTACCTTATATCCTGGCAGGTATAGCCGCCTTTTTGTTGCTTACCAGTCATCTTTTTGATCTAACTATATTGACCTGGTTCACTTTTCCACTCATCGGAGCAGGAGTGATCTACGATCATATATATCAAAAACAGGTCACGGAGAGTATAAAGAAAGTGGTTAAAGAAGAAAAATCAAATTTATGAGCCAACTCAAGCGGAAGTGATTCTCCTTTTTATACCCAGGGGTGGAAAGATTAATATAGGCCGAAATCATGTGATTTCTTGCCCTTTGGGCTTCTGTCCAAAGCCCTAGGGATGCACTCTAGAAAATAAATATTGATAAAAAGTTATGAAAATCTATAAATGCGTTAAAAAATGTTTATGAGATATGGATTTAGATTTAAAGGTAGGTCAAAAATATGGATGATGAAACCGTGATGGATAAAAAGGAAATCTACGATTCTGAAAAGATCAAAGTTTTAGAGGGGTTGAAAGCTGTAAGAAAGCGCCCCAGCATGTACATCGGAAGCACCGATGAGAACGGTCTCCACCATCTTGTGTACGAAGTAGTGGATAACAGCATAGATGAAGCTATGGAGGGATACTGCGACAAGATCGAAGTCGCCCTAAAACCCGACGACAGCGTAGAGGTATCAGACAACGGTAGAGGTATTCCTGTCAGTGAGCATCCACAACACGATGCTCCAGGCGTCGAGATCGTCATGACAAAGTTGCATGCTGGAGGGAAATTTGACAGAAAGAGTTACAAGGTATCTGGTGGTCTACACGGCGTGGGCGTATCAGTGGTCAACGCTCTCTCAAAATGGCTAGAAGTTAAAGTGAAAAGAGAGGGGAATGTCTACAGGCAGAGATACAAAAGAGGAGATCCTATCACAGAAGTGGAGAAGATAGGAGAGAACGGGCCAAGTAGCGGGACCCTGACGCGATTCAAACCCGATCCGGATATCTTCGAAACCGTTGAATTCAATTATGAAACGTTGAAAAAAAGGATGAGAGAATTAGCCTTCCTTAACAAAGGATTGAAGATAGTTTTGAAAGATGAAAGAACTGACGAAGAGATTGAAGAGGAATTCCATTTCGAGGGCGGCATCGTAGAATTTGTAAACTATCTCAACCGAGAAAAGGAAAAGCTATATCCTGAGCCCATCTATTTCAAGAGAAGAGAGGATGGGGTACATGTCGAGCTAGCGATGCAGCACAAGACAGAAGCCTATTCTAAAGATATCCTGGCCTTTGCGAATAATATCAATACCAAGGAGGGAGGTACACACCTAAGCGGTTTTCGTGCTGCATTGACAAGAACTCTCAACAACTACTGCGAAAAGAACAAACTGGGCGAGGATGTGAAGATAAGAGGTGACGATTACAGAGAAGGTTTGACAGCTGTGATCAACGTCAAGCTCCCGGAGCCGCAGTTCGAAGGCCAGACTAAAACGAAATTGGGAAACAGCGAGATGAGAGGAATAGTCCAATCTATAGTCAGCGAAGAATTGATGAGATTTTTGGAAGAGAATCCAAAAGTAGCGGAAGTGATCGTAGAGAAAGCGGTGACGGCCGCAAAAGCAAGGCAGGCAGCTAAAAAGGCGAAAGAATTAACGCGACGGAAAGGACTGCTAGAGAGCGTTGATTTACCGGGTAAATTAGCCGATTGTTCTGATCCTGATCCCTCAAAGGCCGAACTCTACATCGTTGAGGGCGATTCCGCAGGAGGTTCTGCAAAGCAGGGGCGAGATAGAGATTTTCAAGCCATATTGCCGTTGAGAGGGAAGATAATCAACGCCGAGAAGGCGAGGATAAATAAAATGCTCGAGAACAAAGAGATACGTTCGATAATCTCAGCGATCGGAGCCGGGATAGGAGAGGATTTCGATCCCGATGAAGCGAGATACCATAAGATAATCATAATGACTGATGCTGATGTGGACGGAGCACATATCAGGACTCTGCTTTTCACTTTTTTCTACAGATACATGAGGCCTCTGCTCGAGAGGGGATACCTATACATGGCTCAACCGCCGCTCTATAAGATAACCAAAGGAAGAGCGGTGCATCACGCTTATACTGAAGAAGAAAAACGAGAGATATTGGACGAATTAGGGAAAAGAGGAGTGGGTATACAGAGATATAAGGGTCTGGGTGAGATGAATCCAAAGGAGCTCTGGGAAACGACTATGGATCCAGAAAACCGGATCCTTGCTAAAGTCACAGTCGAGGATGGTGAAAGAGCTGATCAGTTGTTCGATCTTCTCATGGGCAAAGAAGTGGGGCCTAGGAAGGAGTTCATCCAAGAGAACGCCAAGGCCGCTACCAACATAGACGTGTGAGGTGATGATTATGGAAGAAGTTGAAACAGAAGATGCTGATTTTGCAGAAGAAATCTATAGTAAAAATATAGAAGAAGAGATGCAGGATTCCTACATAAATTACGCGATGAGCGTTATCGTGGGAAGAGCGCTCCCTGATGTTAGGGATGGTCTGAAACCCGTCCATAGAAGGATACTATACTCGATGAAACAGGAAGGATTGAGCTCGGACAAATCACATAAAAAATCGGCGAGGGTCGTGGGTGACGTACTCGGTAAATATCATCCTCACGGCGATCAGGCCGTTTATGATGCATTGGTAAGGATGGCCCAGGATTTTTCTCTACGATATCCTCTGGTCGATGGTCAAGGGAATTTTGGTTCCCTTGATGGAGATGAAGCAGCCGCGATGCGTTACACTGAAGCTCGCCTGGAAAAGATAGCAGAAGAGATGATGGAAGACCTTGAGAAGAACACAGTAGAGTTCAGAGACAATTATGATGGAAGTTTAGAGGAGCCCAAGGTGATGCCCGGTAAACTACCGAATTTACTATTGAATGGAGCAAGCGGCATCGCGGTCGGGATGTCTACCAATATCCCTCCTCACAATCTAAATGAGCTAGTCAACGCGATCAAACTACTGATAGATAATCCTGATGCGGAGATAATGGATCTGATGGAAGAACTTCCGGCTCCTGATTTTCCTACAGGAGGGATAATCCACGGCTACAACGGTGTCTATAAGGCATACAACGAAGGGAAGGGAAAGATAAAGGTAAGAGCAAAAACCCAGATCCAGGACTTAGGTGGGCATAGAAGCAGGATCATCGTGACTGAAATACCGTACCAAGTCAATAAAGCAAAACTAGTCGAAAAGATAGCAAAATTAGTTAAAGACGATGTGATAAATGAGATCTCGAATCTGAGAGATGAATCGGATAGGGACGGCGTTAGGATCGTTTTGGATCTGAAAAGAGGTGTAATCCCGGACGTTGCTCTGAATAAACTTTACAAACATACTCAAATGGAGATCACCTTCGGTGTGATAAATCTAGCTCTCGTTGATGACGAACCTAAAATACTCGATCTTAAAGAAACTCTCCAGCATTATATAGATCATCGTGTGGATGTCGTAACCCGGAGAACCAAGTATGAGTTGGATAAAGCACAGGATAGAGCACATATCTTAGAGGGGCTTTTGACCGCCCTAGACAACCTTGACAAAGTTATAAAGATAATACGTTCTTCAGAAGAGCAGGATGAAGCAAAAGAAAGGTTGACCTCTGAATTTTTACTCAGTGACAAACAGGCCACTTCGATATTGAACATGCGTCTTAGAAGGTTGACAGGCTTGGAAAGAGAGAAATTACAGGACGAGTACGAAGAGAAACAGGAAGAGATCAAGGAGTACAAGGAGATCCTGGGAGACAGGGAAAGGATAAACCAGATAATAAAAGAGGAGCTCAGCGAGCTAGCGGAAAAATATGGAGATGAAAGAAGGACGGAGATAGATAAAGATGCTGTCGAAGTCGAGATGGAGGATCTGATCCCAAATGAAGATCTAGTGATCACTTTAACGCAGAAAGGATATATAAAAAGACTTCCGGTTGAAACCTATAAAAAGCAGAGAAGAGGAGGAGTTGGCCTAATCGGAATGGATACGAAAGAAGAGGATCATGTGGTTGATCTCTTCATCTCGAATTCTCACGATTACCTATTATTCTTCACGAACAAAGGAAAAGTCTATTGGCTCAAGGCCTATAAACTGCCTAAAGGGAGCAGACGTTCTAAAGGAAGGCCTATAGTCAATATGCTCCCTAGGTTGGATGATGACGAGAAGATAGAGGACCTGATACCAGTCAGTGACTTTCCTGAAGACAAATATCTTCTTTTCTCCACCAAGAAAGGAAAGATAAAAAGGACCTCGCTATCCGAATACAGCAATCCAAGGGTAACGGGTATATGGGCGATAAGACTGCGGGAAGATGATGAATTAGTAGATACAAAGCTTTCTGATGGAGAAGGTGAAATCATGCTAGCTACAAAGAACGGGCAGGCGATAAGATTCGACGAAAAAGACGTGAGAGCTACAGGTCGATACACCATGGGAGTCAAAGGTGCCCGACTGGAAGATGACGACGAAGTGGTAAGCATGACTATGGTTGAAGAAGAAGATACCGTGCTTACACTGACAGAAAAGGGCTACGGTAAACGCTGTGATGTGAGCAAATACAGGAAAACCAACAGAGGAGCTAAAGGAGTGATAACGATGAGAACAGAGGAGAGAAACGGCAAAGTGGCGTGTGTTAGAAAAGTGGAGAAGGGACAGGAAATGATTTTGGTTAGTAAAAAAGGCATGATAATAAGGACCCTAGTGGATGATATAAGTAAACAAGGTAGGAATACCATGGGCGTGAAAGTTATGGAGTTGAAAGAAGGGGACAGGCTGAACGCTATGTCAAAAGTCATAAGTGAGGAGGAGGAAAAAGAGATAATCGAAGAAAATGAATAGGCGAAAAATTCTTATTAACTTACAGGATGGGAGCGTTTGAAGAAAAACCATTATTGGGCGCGTGGCCTAGCCTGGACAAGGCGCTGCCCTTCTAAGGCAGACGTCACGGGTTCGAATCCCGTCGCGTCCGCTTACAAATCTCTAATTTTAAGCGGGCAGTTAGAAAGCGATAGCTTTCTGACTGCATCCGTCAAGTTATTTTATAATTGACGGGCAAGAAGAGCTGGTCAGAGTTCTTTGGAATTTTAGTCTTCGTTTGTATTTGCCTTAACTACAGCTACAGTCGTCTTTTTAGTTCGCTTGATAACTCGCTCCGTTGTGCTTCCCAGAAATAGGGATTTGATACCAGATCTGCCGTGAGAACAGATATATATTATATCATCATCACCCGCTATCTCAACGATCTCCTTGTTTGGAGGACCCTCCTTTATCTCCATTTCTAGCTTCACTCCCATCTCATCGGCTTTTTCTTTAACTTTGCTCAATATCTTCTCTCCTCTCTTTTTCTGCTGTTCCCTGAGCATTTGTACCATATCAGTCATATCTGAACCATATTCCTGATATCCATGTCTCATGCCCAATTCTGAAACAGCGGAGGGTGTTATAACATAAATTGCTAGAGCTGGAATCCCAAAGGCCTTAGCTGCTCTAAGACCCTCTTTTACTCCTTGGAAAGATATATCGGAACCATCTGTCGGTATCACGACTTTTTCATACATATTTTCGATTAAACAATAAGCCTAGTATATAATAAACATTTTCAAATGGATGTGGATGTCGAAAGACAAAAATCGACGAACTGTTTTACCTACTCAAAGCGTGACGACACTATAATAAATCAGCAAAGTGATCAGAGTGAACCTTATCAGAGCCGATAGAGTGACGGTGGTCCAGACTCTGATCCAATCCAAATCAAGAAGTCTCCCTACTAGTGACATCACCATTGGTCCACTTCCATATATAGGGAGAAACATCAACCAAAAAATGCTCAAATAACTCACTTCCTCGCCTAAATCATGTTTTTCTATCAATTTACCAGCTCTTTTTCTGACCTTTCTCAACACAGACCCAAGAAGAGGTATTTTCTCCAGAAAATCATAATTCGCACTTATTATCAATGAACTCTGAGACGATATAAAAATAAGAAGAAGGATTATCCAAAGGGGATGAAATCCTGATGCTATACCTAGAGCTGGAGATACGATCCACCCAACACCGACTGCAAAAAAGAAGGAAGTAACGATACTAATAATTGGCATGTAAACACTAGGCCCAAGGAAGTAGCTGATCAATGCCACGGACAACGCCGGAGTGATGGTAAGGAAAAAGCGTCGTATCGAGTTTTCAAGGAGATTAATCCGGCTAATCAAACTTCAAACTCTCCGATGTTAGATATCCAGTTCCCAATCGTTTATATATCTCATTAAATTCATCTGGGCTTGGTAAAAACGAGGTGCTGAAGTGAATGAGAGCTGCACTATCCTATATGGTCCTATAAGGGGGATGTTAGCATGGTGTAAAAAGTGAGAGATTGTCTCTTCATCCCCATAGGAATCAAGGATCAAATCTATCAACTCCTCATCGGTCAAACCGATCTCCCCCTCATCTTCGAAAGCTCCCATCAAAGAGAGTGTTAGCTGTTCAAGGTCATTAGCTTTCTTCTCTAACAGGGAAAGATCTTCGTGATATTCTATCTCAAAATCGATCCAGTAAATCTCGCCGTCATCTGCCACTATGCAGTTCTGAGTGTTGGGCTCCCCGTGGTAGAGATCTTTCTCATGGATGTCTGCTAGACCTTCTGCTATCTGGATGATCGTCTTGAATCTTTTCTCCCATTCTAAGTTTTCTTCCCGGAGTATATCGTAAGCGACTCTGCCATCTATATTCTCGACAAGTATAGCATTGTCATGATCGGTCAGTCCAGATTCGATATTGGGATTCAAACTTTCGAGATATTCTAACTCTCTTTCACGCCAGCGGTCATTGTCTAGTATCTTTCTAGAGCTGGTGCTAGAGATAAAACGTGAAAGATTACTCAACAATCCATTGAGATAAAAAAGAGGAGGTCTTATCTTCACGAGGTGACTTCTTCCAGTCTTTCCGTCCTTCACCTCTTTTATAACGCTGCTGAAATGCCCGTAGGTGTTATTTTCCTCTTTATTGAAAAAGGTCGTCTCGAAGTTACTTTCGTCAACTAGATCCGTTATCTCTTCCCAGAACGCCTTCTTCGCCCTGTCCTTTTCTTTCATGAGACCACCTCGATAACTAAAAACATATTGGTTTGTAAGGGTAATATAGTTTTTCCCCTGTAAATCCAACAACATTTATAAGGTCCAGACTTTCTTACACGGTAGAACCGGTGCTCAAACATGTTAAAAAAAGGACAAAAGTGGTATAGGATCGAAAATGTTGCTGAGAGATACGATGATAAAAGATTCACAGAGGGTGGTAGGATCCTGAATATGAAGGAACAAGAGACCCTTCTCTCTCTAGTTGATCCTAAAGGAAAGAAGATTCTAGATATAGCCACCGGTACTGGAAGATTCGCTGAATCTTTGTCAAAAAATGGTGGAAACATCATAGGACTAGATGCAAGTAGAGAAATGTTAAAGCAGAGCAAAGTGGATTGTGTGCAAGCCGACGCACTGAAGTTACCCTTCAAAGAAAAATCTTTTGACGTGTCAGTTAGCATGAGATTTCTGCATCTCTTAGAGCCTGAAGAGATTAGAATTTTTATAGAAGAGGTGGGGAGTGTGACAAAGAAAAAATTCGTTTTCGAAAGTTTACATCCCTTGAGCCTTAGGATGCTATATCAATGGGCACTTCCTCAGGGGAGCAGACTCTATTCCAACTCTTTTTTAAAAGATAAGTTCAAAAACAATCCTGTCGTTAAGAAAGTAAGATCCCATCAAAAGTTCGTCATCCCCTACGGTATCTACCAAAACATGCCGGAGGACTTGTGTGAAGAGATCATGGACTTAGATGAGAAGATATCTGATAAACACGAATGGCTGGCATCAACAGTCTACTGGGAAATTTATTTCTAAGATATTATCAATAAATCGTTAGTTGATTTTCAATGCCTTTCCTCTGGTGGAAGTGCCGAAGCGTCAACACCAGTATGAAGGGTATGTCTAGGCCTGACTCGACATAACTGCAAACTTCTTTTTTTATCGTCTAGAATCATCGCAAGTCCTCTTTTGAACTCCATCTTACCTATCATCTCATCTAAGCCTTTCCTCATGTAGGACTGTTTTGCGACCTTCAATGCATCGAGATCATCTTTAGAGGTCATATTATGAGCTATGATCATATCGGACTGTCTTATAGCGGTTGGATGTAGAGCGGAAGGTTCCTGGGTAGCCATTATCAGTGATAAGCCGGGATGCCTGCCTAATTTTATCCAGTCTATGAGCGGGTCTGAAGATATGGTATCTTCTCCAGAAGGCAGAAATAGATGTGCCTCATCTATCAGCATGTATATTATAGGATGAGCTTCCGTGATCTCTTTAACAGTATCTGAATCAATCAAGTCCGCTTGAGACTGCATCTCTAATGTGGTGTGCAGTGTCCGTTTGGACATCTGTTCTCTAGCGAATATAGAGACTATAAGATTCCTGAGCTGGTATTTTCCCAATCTTCCTAGGTAGGAGATATCTAATACAGTGATCTTTCCGCCCTCTACGAGCTGTTCATCCATCCCTCGCTCGGAGAAAAGACCAAGTTCTTCTATCATGCCGAATAGATTTTTTATGGTTTCTTTCCTCTCTTTTTCAGCATCCTGCCCTTCTATCTTCTGGTAGATATCTTGAAATGAAAAATATTCTCGATCATCTTTGAGATCCGTAATTACCTGACTCAGCAATGTACCTGTATACTCGGTTATATCAAGATCGAACAGATCTAGCCATTCATGGACTTCAACTTTAGAAAGAGGGAGCTTCAATATCTCGTCATAATGGAGTTCTCTATCATCCTTTTCTGCTTCATCAACCGCTGTCCTCGGCACCAATATCCTGATCTTTTCCTTCCAACACTCAGGTTCTATATCGAATCGTTCCATGATCTGCCGCTCGTTCTGATCCGTATTCTCCTTTTTAAGACTATGAAAAACACTCATCGTATCGACGAGTATTAGAGAGACTCTTTTCAGGTATTTCTCTTTGAGTTTAGCGAACTCCTCGGCTATAACACCTAAGGTGTAGGATTTACCCGTTCCTCTTTTCCCCACGACAAGCATACAGTGAGGAGAAACTATATCCAAATACGTCTTACCCATCTCCTCATACTCGCCTCCTGGATATGAAACGTTCCTGCCTAGATAACAGCACCCTTTTGTGCCTAACTTTTCAGATTTTGATTCTGAGCGGCCGAGTATTTCGTGAGTTTCTAGCAGTTTTTTACCCCTTTAATCTTCGGTCACGATGATTTCGTCGTGTCTAACCGTCGTAGTTTCCCCTGTATATCTGACTTCAACATCTATATTTCCTTCACCATCAGGGTTGACTCCCTCAGCAGTATAAGTACCGTCCTCTTCAGTTAATCCATCTTCCTCTACACCACATCCACTGATTATCACTGTAGCTCCTTCAAGAGGATTATCGTTTCTATCGTATGCAGTCACTTCTATATTTTGATTGGGATTGGTGTCTATGATTTTATCTTCCTCGTCGATTTCGATGCTGCCGAGTTCAGTACTCTGTGCACTCATCATCCAACCTGCTATCACTGCAGTTGCTACGCCTGCGATAACAACGAGGATTATGAGGTAAAGTGGTAGACCTTCTAAAACTCCCTCTTCATCATTCCTTTTCAATCTTTTTCCCTTCATATTATCCTTTGCGGCAATCAATAGTGTTTATAAATATTTTATGCCACATATAACTTACCAAGGTAAAAATCGATACAAATTTAGTCTCTTAAGCGATATCTACACCACTTCTACTTCGTATATGTTTTTCCCGTCCCTGTAAACACGGATTATGCCTTCTGAGGAAACGACCATCGCGATTGCCTCAGTACAATCCGTTATGTACGAAGCTGCTAGATGTCTTCCCCCTAGCCCGTCTTCTATTTTTGTCTTCATGTCATCTTCGAACATAACGTATCTTCCAGCAGCCACCGGATTACCAAATTTGTCTAAAACCAGCGCACCATCGAGCATCGCGAACTCTTTTATAGTGTTCCAATTCTCCTTTCTCTTTATGTTGTTCTTTTCATCTGCCTGTCCCCCTAAAGGATTTTGTACTGATTCAGTGGTGTGATTCAAAACATTATTCATGTCACCGATTATGAATAGAGCTCCGGCGGGAAATCCTTCCTTTCCCTCTCTTACTATCTTTGTACCTAAGTTGAAAACATATTCCAAAAGTTCTAGATCGATCCTAGTCCCCACCTCTTTTCTCAGGTTGACCACACCTAGTTCTTCCATATCAAAGCAAAGGATCGTTTTTATGTCTGCTGAAATAACTAACATCACCTCATCTTTTGCATCGATAAGACCTTCAGCAGCACAAGAAAGGACAATATCTTTAGCTTGGTCCAAAGCGTCAAGGCCTACAGCCGGACTGCCTTTAACTTTCCTGATATCGACGTTCCTTTTACCCAAAAAGGAAGATATAGCAGGTTTTTGAGTGAAAATGGTCAATGGTGTTCCTTCAATGTGATCTGAGAGCTTTTCCATCAACTCACTAGAATCCGTGTACAAGAGAACATGTGTGGGATCTATCCCTTCCACAGCGCTGAGTACCGTATCTATAAATCTAGTCATATGTTCAGTCTCCGATTAAACCTGCATCCTTTTATCCTTTTCGGGCATATCATAGATCATCATATTCATATCTCATACTCAGATAGGTCCTCAGGTATCTCGGAGTTTTCAAATATATCTCTAGCTTCATCCTCAAGCTCTCCTTTCTTTCTAAATCTTGGGCTCAGATGAGTTATGAAAAGTTTATCCACTTCTGCCTTTTTAGCGACCTCCGCAGCCATCTCGACAGTAGAATGATCGTGAGATAAAGCTGCTTCACATCTCTCCGAATCGAGTGTGCCTTCATGGATCAAAACATCCGCATCGAAAGCTCCTTCGATGATCTCTTTACAGGGTTTAGTGTCTCCAGTATACACTATTTTCTTACCCCTTCTAGGTGGACCAACGATCTCTTCAGGAGTTATAACTTTCCCATCGACTTCAACTTTTTCTCCTTTATGTAACCTGCTAAATAACGGGCCCTCCGGCACACCGATGTCTAGTGCCTTCTGCCTGTCGAACCTTCCTCTTCTATCTCTCTCCTCGAAAGAATAAGCTAGAGTGGGAACGTTATGGTTCGCTTCGATTACTCTGATAGAGTAATCTTCAAAATCTAATCTTGCCTTTGGATTCAATTCCGTTATGTGGACGGGAAATCCGGGTCTAAAATATCCCTTCAAAACTATATCTTTAACTATTCTAGTAGTATCTCTAGGTCCAAATATCTCTATCTTTTTTTCCCGATCGTTCATGTTCATGCTCTGCAAAAGACCTGGAAGTCCCAAGATATGATCCCCGTGAAGATGAGTTAAAAAGATCTTGTCTATCTTCATAAAGGATAGAGAAGAAGACATAAGCTGTCTTTGAGTACCCTCACCACAATCAAAGAGTATGACTTCACCTTCGATCTTCAAACCCAGTGATGATACATTCCTTTCAGGTATAGGATAACTACCTCCAGTGCCTAGAAACACGAGTTTTATAGGTGATCCCGTTCCCATCTTGATCTCTCCTGAATATCGATCTTTGAACAACAGTAATATACATGGATTTAAAGATTTGTAACGGTAATATTGTAACTGCTGGGGATATAACTTAAATAGGTCAACACCTTTAAAATCCTCTACAGGTGGTATACTGGCAGAAGAGTCAGACGAGAAAGAGTTCAGGAAACTAGACCTCGATCTAGACGAAGATATCGACGATGAATTGAAAGAAAAGTTGATGTCCAGGTTGAAAGAAGGTAAGAGGATGGAAGCCTATGCCGAACACAGGACCAAGGATATGAACTACTGTCATCTTTGCGAGACCATCAGCTACAAAAAAGTACCCGGTAAAGAGGTCGGGGAGAAATGGATATGCATAGATTGTCTTCGTCGATTGAAAGAGATACTGGACAATCTAGAAAAATGGGAGGAAGAACTAGCCTTAGAGGACCAGATGGATGAAAAGATAGACAAAGATATCGGGCTCTAAAAAACTTCAAGTCTTCAATAAGAGGAAAAATTACAGTCCTAGTTCACTTTTGGTCCTGAAACATTTGGGAGGCGATCGATATTGAGCATAGGTAACAAAAAATTGAACAAAGAAGCCATCGAAGAGCGAGAATACCAGGTCAATATAGCGAGAACAGCTAAAGATACTTCAACCTTGGTGGTATTACCTACTGGGCTTGGAAAGACTATCATAGCTTTGATGGTGATGGCCGATAGATTAGAAAAAGAGGAGAGCAAGAAGATCTTGTTTTTAGCACCCACTAAACCTCTGGTCAATCAACATTCAAAGGATATCGAAAAATTAATAGAAGGTGAAAAACCAGAAGTTTTTACCGGCGAAGTGAGACCCGAAAAAAGAGGCGAGTTTTGGAAAAAAAACGATATCATCGTCTCCACTCCTCAGGTGATAAAAAACGACCTCATGGCTAAAAGGATAGATCTTGAAGAAGTCTCGATGATAGTTTTCGATGAGGCTCATCGTGCAGTTGGGGATTATGCATACGTATTCATAGGCGAAGCATATCAGGATGTAGAAGGATTGACTCTAGGTCTGACCGCATCTCCGGGAAGTGAGATAGAAGATATATTATCGGTGTGCGCAACACTAGACTTCGAACACGTCGAGATAAGAACAAAGTACGATCCAGATGTTGTTAAATATACTAATTATCTTGAAAAAGAATGGATCGAGGTAAAACTTCCGGAAGAGCAGAAAAAGATAGTTAGTAAACTAAAGAAGATAAAAAAGAAAGAGATAAAAAAGATACAAAAATTCGGTTTTCTCGAAAATAAAAATCCGAAGAGGATCTCTAGAAAAGATCTGATAAAGGCTAGAGGAAAGATTCAAAGCGAACTACATTCATCAAATGAATCATCTCTTTACAGGGCGGCTAGTTTGATCGCTTCATCGATAAAGATCGATCACGCGATAGACCAAGCTGAAACACAGGGTCCAGAAGGGTTGAGAGAATTTTTAGAAAAGATAAAGAACGAGGCTGAAAGCAGAGGAGGATCTAAAGCCTCTAAGCGGTTGATGAAAAGTCCTGAGATGAAAGATGTTTTAGCAAAACTGAAAAATTTAAAAAATGATCATCCCAAAATAGAGAAAGTGAACGAAATAGTGAAGGATCAATTGGAGAAAAAACCCAATTCGAGGATCATAGTTTTCACGAATTATAGGAAGACTGCTTCTAAAGTTACGGAACGTTTGCAAAATTTAGAGGGGACAAGACCTGTGAGATTCATAGGCCAGGCAGATAGAGAAGGAGACAAAGGTCTCAAGCAGAAAGAACAGATAGAGACTATAGAAGATTTTGAATCGGGTAAATTCAACGTGTTAGTTGCAACAAGTGTAGGGGAAGAGGGATTGGACATACCAGCTACTGATCTTGTGGTATTCTATGAACCTGTTCCGTCTGAGATAAGGACTATACAGAGAAGAGGTAGGACTGCGAGGAAAAGAGAGGGGAAAGTGACCATCTTGATAACAAAAAATACTAGAGACGAGGCATATTACTGGTCTAGTAAGAGTCGAGAAAAAAAGATGCATAAGAACCTGATGAGATTGAGGGATGATCTCGAGAGTGAGATAAGCGTAGGTGATCCAATGGACGTAGACAAAAAAGGATATAAGGTTGTAGGGAAAAAAAGCAAAAAAGATCTAAAAAGGAAGCAGGAGGAAGAAGAATCTGAGAAAAACGATGATCAGAGATCGTTGATGGATTTTGAGAGGGAGAAAGAAAAGGAAGAGAAAGATAAGGACGAATTTGAGATAACAGTCGATACGAGAGAGCAGAACAGCAGAGTTGTTGAAAAACTTGCTAAAAAAGATATAAAGATCAACACGTCTCAACTCTCTATAGGAGATTATATAGTTTCTGAAGATACCGCGGTGGAAAGAAAAGAGGTATCTGATTTTCTTGAATCCATCACGGACGGAAGACTTTTTTCTCAGGCTAAAGCTCTCTCTGAGAATTATAGGCAGCCCATCATCATCCTTGAAGGCGAAGGACTCTATGAAAAGAGGAATATTAGGGATAATGCCATCTATGGTGCTCTGTCTTCTTTAGCCTGTGATTTTAGGATACCTGTATTGTCAGCTAAAGATGAGAAAGAAACAGCATCTCTGATCGCTACAATGGTGAAAAGAGATTCTAAGCAAAGTGATAAAGGCTCTTTATCTGTTAGAAAAGGGAAGAAGAGCATGTCGATCTATGACACTAGAAAATACATACTTGAAGGACTGCCTTCAGTCTCCGGAAAATTGGCAGATAGACTACTTGAACATTTCGGTTCTATAAGGGAAATATTTACCGCCGATGAAGAAGAGCTTCAGGAAGTAAAAGGTATAGGACCTTCCACCGCTGAAAAGATTGTTTCTATAATCTTAGATGATTGATAATTCCAACTTCCGGCAAAATACAAAAATATATAAGCCAAAAGACTCAATTAAGGATTGATCAATATGGGTAGGAGTTGGAACGGACCTTTGAAAAAAAGTAGTGATTACGTGTATACGATCCCTCAGAGCTACAAGAGAGGTATGAACGTGCCTGGATGGATCTTCGCAGACGATAAATTGATAAAATCCATCCGTCAAGACAACGCTCCCGAACAGGTGGCGAACGTCGCAACTTTACCAGGCATAATCGGTGCTTCTAAAGCCATGCCTGACATCCACTGGGGCTACGGTTTCCCTATTGGGGGCGTGGCGGCGATGGATCCACAAGATGGTGTTATATCACCCGGAGGCGTCGGTTATGATATCAATTGTGGTGTGAGATTAGTTAAAACAGATATAAGAGAAGATAGGGTAAGAGATGAGATAAAGCCTCTTATCAATACTATATTCGAAAACGTACCAGCTGGAGTCGGCAGAAAAAGCAGGTTGCGTCTTAAAAAAGGCCAGTTAGAAGAGGCTCTTGATTACGGGGTCGAGTGGGCCGTAGACGAAGGCTACGGTTGGGAACAGGACCTTAAACGTATAGAAGACAACGGAAGGATGGAAACCGCAGATTCGGAAAAAGTAAGTAGGAAAGCTAAAGACCGAGGTGCACCACAATTAGGCACTCTAGGCGGCGGCAATCATTTTATAGAGATCCAGAAGGTGGAAAAAATATTCGATCCAGATGCGGCTGATTCTATTGAGATAGAGGAAGGTCAAGTGGTCACCATGATCCATACCGGTTCAAGAGGATGTGGACATCAGATAGCAACGGACTATATCAATACCATGGAGAAAGCTATCAGAAAGTACAACATCGATCTTCCAGACAAGCAATTGGCCTGTGCACCCTTCGATTCCCCTGAAGGCAGAGATTATTTTGCAGCTATGAGTTGTGGAGCCAACTATGCCTGGACCAACAGACAGCTCATACTTCACTGGGTGAGAGAGAGTTTCGAACAGGTCTTCGATGAAAGTGCAGAGGACCTTGGGATGGAACTGATCTATGATGTTTGCCACAACGTAGCTAAAAAAGAAGAACACCGAGTGGATGATAAAAAGAAAGATGTAGTCGTACACCGAAAAGGAGCGACTAGAGCGTTCGCACCAGGAAGAAATGAAGTACCTAAGAAATACAGAGACGTTGGTCAGCCTGTCATAATACCAGGTGATATGGGGACTGCTAGCTACGTGATGATGGGTACCGAACATGCGATGAAAAGGAGCTGGGGCTCAACATGTCACGGAGCCGGTAGAGTGATGTCTAGAACCGGAGCGAGAAAAAAGTTCCGTGTAAACCAGATAAAGAGTGATCTTTCCAAGGACGGAATCTACGTCAAAGCAGCCAGTGATAAGGTACTAAAAGAGGAAAGTCCAGGTGCCTACAAAGACGTCAACAATGTGGTGGAAGTTACACACAACGCGGGATTGTCTAAAATCGTAGCTAAATTGACACCTATCGGTGTTATGAAAGGGTGAAAAATCCTTTTTTATCTTTTTTTAAATTAAAACCTAGAGCTGTGTGAACCGACTAACGAACTGATAAGACCGTCCTGATAGTCGTCTTTCTGTATCTCGTGGGATAATTTTTCCGACTGTTCTTTTGACAATTTTCTTATCTCCTCAGGTACACCCTCAACTAATGGACCGATGTTCTCCTTGTTTTCGACCATAAATGTATAAACTTTCAGTTCTTCACCTTTTTCTTCCCCGATCATTTCGATTTCGTTCCAGACCAAGTAAGTAAAGCAACTAGAGACAGCCATCGCAACTATCGCGTCAGATTCTTTCAATTTTGACTTCAAATCATGTTTTATGCCGAAATCAGATGGATTGATCACTTTGTCAGGTTCTAGATATTCTTCAATTATTTCAATGCATTTTTTCTCTGTCTTTGTTTTGAATGTGAAAGTTGGATGACTAAAATAAATATTCATTATCAAAACCTCTGAACAGTTTTCTTATTCATCGTTCTCCTCTTCATCATCCTTAGGAATACCCATGAAATCTATGTGAGAACCGTCGCTTTTTTTCTGCTGATCCCCCTCATATATTACGTCTTCTTCTGGCTCTTTTTCATCCTTTTTCGAATCAGCTTTTTCGATTTGTGATGCCTTTTCAGCTTCCTCTTTCTTCCTAGCTTCTTCTTCCATCCGCTTCATCATTATCTCCCCTTTCAACGCACCATGCCCTTTCCAAGCAAAGACCATACCGATAAGAGTCAGTACTACCGCAGGTATAGACAGTATCCGGAATCTTTGATGCTCGTAAGTTGCGGTGTAGTTGTAAGATATATTGCCTTCATCGAATTCAAAAACTACAAATCTTGGATTCTCTTCACCAAATTCTCTATCCTCTGGTACTAGGTCAGTCAAATTTCTCGTTAAATTCTGGCCGCCTGATAGTTGAAAGGAATCTAGCTCTAAATCAGCAGAATGATTGATTCTAACATTAGCAGTTCCCACATCATCATCGGCAATTACTTCCAATGTCGCATTCCTCAAATGTCTCAACGCAGGAAAATCTATTTCCAAAACTCCTGGATCGTCTGAACCGACTTCATTCTCCGCATTAATCTCACCCATTACAGGTACAACAGCAGCGAAAGCCAATATAACAGCTATCAGCAACAAGACTGCACCTATCTGGATATCTCTATTTGATAATATCCTCAGTAAGAGGTTTCTTTCGCTCCTATCTTTTTTAGACATGATCCTTTAAACACCTTATTATTTTCTATCTATACTCCAATCTATACCTTGTTGTGCTGATCAAACAATATAAAGAAAATGATGGTATAAAAGGGTTTTTACCAAGCCTATTTGGCCACGTCCATATCGAATTCAATCTCACCTGCAAAGTGACACTTAGCATAGTGTTCATCTTCTATCTCTCTTTCTTCTGGAACCTTCTTGGAACAGATCTTCTTCGCATGTGGACATCTCGGATGGAACCTACAAGCATCGGGTATGTTGGTTCCCGATGGTATCTCCCCAGTGATCGGGACGTCCTTTACGCCTCTACCTCTATCGGGATCTGGTTCAGGAACAGCTACTAGCAGAGCCTGTGTGTACGGATGGAGCGGTTTGTCTAAAACATCACCAACTCTACCCTTCTCAACAAGATCACCAAGATACATTACTCCTATATAATCCGTAAAGAACCTAGTAGTAGATATATCGTGGGTGATATAGAAGTAAGTGATGTCCTCCTCATCGATCAGATCCTTCATCAGATTCAGTACCTCTGCTCTTACAGATACATCCAGCATAGATACAGGCTCGTCCGCCACTATGAAGTCAGGATCTAGAATTATAGCTCTAGCAAGGGAAACCCTCTGTTTTTGCCCACCTGAAAGCATATGAGGATACCTTCTTAGAAATTTTTCAGGTGGTGTGAGTCTAACTTCTTCAAGGGCCTCATGAACCATGTCAGTCCTTTCTTCCCTTGTATCTCCGACATCATGTATCAACAGTGGCTCCTCTAAGACCTGTCTGATCCTATGTCTAGGATCAAGTGCCGAGAAAGGGTCTTGGTAAATTATCTGAGTTTGTCTCCTGTAGGCTTTCAGCTCTTCTTTACCACTTAGTTCAGTGATGTCTTTTCCTTTCATATAAATTGATCCATCAGTAGAATCCAATAATCTCATTATGAGTTTACCAACTGTTGTTTTACCACATCCTGATTCACCGACCACGGAAAAGTTCCTTTTCCAATAGATATCAAAGTCTATGTCATCCACGGCCTTGACTATCTGTTTTTCTTGTCCTTTGAGCTTCTGAAGGAAGCCCTGTGTGATCTCAAAATGCTTGGTTAAGTTCCTCGCTTTCAACAAAGGTTCAGGCATTTTTATTCCTCCATCGGTTCTTCTTCAATTCCGTCTTCTACCTCTTCAGTCCCGAGTTCTCCTTCATAGGCCTCGGCTGCCGTTTCATCGTCATAAGCTGTTTCATAAGATGCTTCTTCATCTTCTGCGATATCTTCATCTTCGCTGAACAGATGACATTTGACTTTTACACCGTCAACATTGTAGACTTCTGGTTCTAATTCTTTACAAACTTCCATCGCTTTATGGCATCTGGGATGGAACCTACATCCACTAGGAGGATTCACTAGATTCGGTGGTACACCAGGGATGAATTCCAACCTATCGATATCTTTCCTTATATCAGGAATAGCTGCGATCAGTTTTTCAGTGTAGGGGTGTTTTGGATCTTTGTATATATCAAAGGCAGAACCGAATTCGACGATCCAACCAGCATACATAATAGCGAGGTTGTCTGATACTTCTGCAAGTATACTCAGATCATGAGTGATGAATATCATTGATATGTCTAGTTCTCTCCTCAATCTTTTAAGATCGTTCATTATCCTTGCTTCCACAACCACATCTAAAGCAGTCGTTGGTTCGTCAAAAATGACGATATCAGGTTCTAAAAGAAGTGAAGTCGCTATGATAACACGCTGTTTTTGACCTCCACTGAGTTCGTGTGGGTACCTGTCAAATATGCCTGAATCTAAATTAACCAATTCTAAGTACCTCTCGCATATTCTCCTGGCTTCTTTTCCTTTTATATCTTTATGATATTTCAAAGGTTCTACCATCTGATGGCCCACTGTATAAACGGGCGTCATAATCTCCATAGCACCCTGGAATACCATAGATATCTTTTTCCATCTGATCTCTCTCCTAGCTTGTTTTTCACTAAGATCTGTAACCTCGATTCCATCTAAGTCTATCGATCCGCTCATTATCTCTCCAGGGGGTTGGACCTGATTGAGGAGAGAAAATGCAAGGGTGCTTTTCCCGCACCCTGATTCTCCCGCTATTCCGATCGATTCCCCTCTGTGTAGTTTGAAGGTGGCATCGTCTAGGGCCATAACTTCTCCATCACTTGTCAGATAGTGCGTACACAACTCTTCAACATCAAGAACTGTTTCTCCTGGCATTTTTTTCCCCTCTGTCTCATCTTAGGATTTATTATTCGTTCGATAGCCATCCCTGCTGATATAAATCCAAAACCTACTATGAGCATGCCTAGACCAGGGAACAAGACCCAGAACCAGGATGCTGCTGGATTCAAGATGGCTCCACTAGCGTAAGCTTCCTCGAGCATGGTTCCCCACGTTATTACCCTAGGATCTCCAAGACCGAGCATGTGTAGACCTGCTTCAGCCATGATAGCTACGGGTACTAGCATAGCACCAGTTGCAATCGAGTAGGGAAGGATCTGAGGCACCATATGGGTCATTATAACTCTTCCAGATCCTGAACCTAGTGATTCAGCGGCTTCTACATATGTCTCTTTAGCTACCTGCAAACCTCTTGCTCTAACGACTTTGGCAATTCCACGCCAAGACAGTAGCACGTATATTGCAGTAAACGCCCAAATATTCGGTCTATCCATGAATTCCAAAGTTACAATTAAGATAGGGAATGTAGGTATACCCATAACAATCTCATTTATCCTTTGCATGAATTCATCGATCCATCCACCGTAATAGGCACTAGTCATTCCAAAGATAGTTCCAATAGATATAGCGGCTATAGCTACGAGGCCCCCGATTATTATGCCCCAACGGGCACCCCATACCCATCCCTGGAATATGTCTCTTCTGTATGAATCTGTGCCTAATACACCGTATACCGCTCCACCAAAAGTCACCTGGCTCTCTTCAAGTTCTACGTCCATCCCCTCTAACTGAACCGTGAAATTGTAAGTTCCTTTTAGAGGTTCATATTCGAACAACCAATCATGGGTCTGTTTAGAGAATATGGTTTTCAGTGGATCGAATTCAAACTCATCTGGGATCTCAGCTGGAGGAACACCAGGCCTGAACACTTCGATGTCACCTGCTTCTGAAATTCCCAGTTCCTCCGCCCATTCAAATATCTCGATTTCATCGGGACCAACGATCAATAGATATTTTTCTTCTCCATCTACTGTTATCAACCAATTGCCATTTTCTTCTTCCAATTCTGCATCTTCATCGAGTGCGATCCCTTCTTCCGCGAACGCTTCACTTAGGTTCTCATGAATAGGACCCTCTTCAAGATATTCTTCATATTGAATAGTTTGCAAATTGAATTCGTGTTCGTGATCCAAAGCTATGACGTATTTCTCTTTCCCGTCTTCCACGATTATCCATGCATCATCTTCCTCGACCACTTCTGCATCCTCGCCGAGTTCGATACCTTCTTCTTCAAAAACCGCTCTTATATTCTCGTGAACAGGACCATCCTCAAGGTAAGGCTCAAATTCAGCACGATCGATGTTAAATATATCTTCATCGTCAATCTCTATTATGAACTCAGCTTCTTCATCCTCGTAAACCCACCAACGTGGATATTCACCAGCAAGTTCTGCATCTGGATCAACGTCATAATTTTCTGCTTCAAATGCCTGCATCAGTTCATCAGCCATCGGGCCTTCTTCTAAGTGCTGTCGATGATCCTCACGGCTGATATTGAACAGAAAATCAGGATTTCTCATATACCTGAACGGTATACCATGTATATTTTCTCTGACCTGCCATCGCCTTGCCAGCGTAACACTTTCTTCGAACCTTCCAGGCCTATCACCTCTATCGTCGATCTCAAGATCCATTTCAAGACCGTCAGGCCTTTCTACTGTGATGTATCTAGCCCTCAAGAACGAAGCTTCTCCAGCATACTCGAAAAACACTTCTGTCGGAGGTACATCAGAATCCATCTCAAACTCAAATGTGTGACGATATCCACGATATGAACCAGATCTAGCTAGAACTCCAGTCCGCTCGGTTTCACCATCAATCCTGAAGGATACATTGTACTCCTGTTCCTCGTGATTTTCTAGTATCGCATTGAGCTCGTAAACATCGCCTACCTCCACAGAATCTGGCACGTCAAACACCTGAGTCCTGATATCAGGATTACTCGTTAAACTTATATCCTCTTCCGATTCATCAGCATTCTCGCCCATAGGCTCTTCCATCGCCAAGTTCGCAGTAGCAGGATCATCGGGCTCTCTGTATACAAATGGACCTTCTCTTTCTCTACCCAATATCAGGTCATAATCACCCTCTTCCGCAAATGTTTGCGTGTACATTATGACCTCCTCTTCGCCCGGTTCTATGGTCCATTCCTCCTGTATGCTGTACAACTCTTCTTCTACATCATATTGAACCAAAGCGAGTTCCTGTTCCTCTTCAAGATTCAAGTTCTCCGCGAATGCTTCGATCTCTACCACACCCGGTTCGATCTCTTCAGCTTCCATCTCTGTAACTAAAACGTCAGTTCCGACCTGGATGATCTCCCAGTGATCTGAAAGAACCACGCTGTAAAGACCATATTGATCGAATATGTGCTCAACATCGATCAGTTCTTCTTCACCTGGTGGGATTTCCCATGTGTGATCTTCATCATCTATCACTTCACCGCCTATCTCCAATTCTAAAGTCGCATTTTCCTCCGCATCAGGATCGGTATGTTCCGCAACTCCTGAAAGATCCATAGGAATTACGTGTGGATACTCGTCGAAATCTTCATCTAACTCTATTTCAAACTCAGTGATCTCTACATTCTCCACAGGTTCCCTGGGCTCTACTTCCACATCTCGTTCTTCTATTGTTTCGTCTAAATCATCGTTGAAGAGTTCAACGTTAACTTCTCCCTCTTCACGGAATCCGTACTCATAAAAGAATTCCGTCTCAGGAGTAACCGTGCCTAATTCTATCCCCCCCATGAACATCTCCTCTTCATATTCGTCTATGACTTCATGTCTGTGATAATCATCTCTAGTTATCCAATCGTACCACACGGGAGGAGAATTGCTGGGAGTAGCACGCCATCTCGGGTCTCCCCTACCCCAGTCCTCCTGTACACCTGGGGCTAAATAGGGTGCTAAAATCCCCATGATTATTACGAATACGATCAAGCCTACTCCTACCCATCCTATCTTATGTTTCTTGAACTCTTGGAAAGTTTCTTTCGCGTTAGCCTTTAAATCGTCCCATCTGACCATTCTTTACACCTCTTTTTTATTAGTTTTATTTTTTATACTCCGGCCTTTTCTGCACCTACTTCTACTCTTGGATCTAGGAATCCATAAATAAGGTCTGCCAACCAGTATCCAAATACGAACAGGAAAGCTGTGATGAATGAAACTCCTAGAATCACAGTACTATCTGAATAGGTAAATATCGCGATTCTCAAAAGATATCCCATACCTGGCCACTGGAATACGATTTCGGATATCATCGCTCCTCCAACTGACATCAATAGGGCCATTATAGCTGATGTTATTACCGGTGGAGCTGCAGTCTTTAAGGTATGCCCGTATATTACCTTTCTTTCAGGAACACCCTTAGCTCTTGCCGCCATAATGTAATCATCTTGAAGGATACCAGTCACTATGTTTCTAGTTTCCCATGCCCTTGCACCGAACAGAACGAAAACTATCGTAGCTAAAGGCAAAGCCATCACATAAAACAACTCTCTGAGGAAACCAAGGAGGCCATACTCCGCTAAACTAGGTACCCGCATCCTAGCTGGACTAGGGAACCAACCGAGTGTATAGACGAATATCAAAAGGGCAAGCATAGCGACCCACCACATCGGGATCGAAGAAGCGGCTATACCGAAGAGTGATAAAAATTTATCAAGTGCCGTACCTGCTCTTTGTGCTGCCTTCAATCCTATAGCTATACCCAACGCTGTATATATAACAGCTGCTGTCGTGAACAGTAAAATAGTCCTAGGTAGATAATCCATTATTATACTAACAACATCAGAAGATCCCTCGTAATCCGTCATTTCTATTGCATCTCCGAAATCTAACATCAAAACATCTACGGCCGAATAGAATATTCGCTGAGACGTTGGGACATGAAGATTATATCTCTCTTCTAGCTCCTGACGTCGCTCTTCTTCCCATTGTTCTCTAAACTCCCTATCACCCTCGAAATCCATTCCCTGACGTTCTCCTCTCATTATCTCAACAACTTGAGCCTCTAGTTCTCTTTCCGCCATCGTACTGAAAACAGCAGAGAGTATAAAGATCACTATGACCAGCACTAGTAGAGCATTGAGAGTTCTAACCACAAAGTACTTCCATGAAGCTGGCATTTTATCAACACTTACTACTAAGCCCTAGGTTATAAATTTTTTGATAAAGGAACATGATGTCTTTTTTTCTGGACACGGAATTACACTTTATCGTCCTTTAATTAAATGGATTTTATTTTAGAAAGGAACTCCTTTTTAGGAAAAAAATAGAAAAAGGTAAGGAAAGGGGTTTTTGTTTAGTAAGCACATCATAGCTCTTCTTCCGGTTCCTCTTCAAAGAGGTCTTCCTCTTCGTCGACTAGTTCTTCTTCGTCTTCAAAGCCTTCTTCTTCAAATAGTTCTTCTTCGTCTTCAAAGTCTTCTTCTTCAAATAGTTCTTCTTCGTCTTCTAGTTCCTCATCGAATTCTTCTTCCTCCGGTGGTTTCTTCATCATCACCATCGCAACCAGGGCGATGATTATTATGACTATAACCACAATCACTATTATCCATAACAGTTCCATCGTATCTTCTTCAAAGTGGGCCGTAGTGCTTTTATCGTCGTCCATCGAGAAAGATATCTCCTTTTCATCTTCGTCTAAGAGGCCATCATGATCCGGAGAGTCTGGTAGTTCCCATCTATCGAATTCCCAACCATCGTCTGCCTCTGCAGTCAAGGTGACGTCTGTGCCACCTGGTATGTATTCCGACCATGAGTCTGTAACTGTTTCTTCTTCTTCATTCCATTCCACCGTTACCGTGCCATCTCCTTCGATCTCGATACTAAGCTGGTATGTTGGTTCAACAGCGACAGTTACCGACTGATCTTCCAAGGATATCTCGTATTCGCCCGACTCTTCAAATGTGTAATCCTCTTCAATAGATAATTCCTCACCTGGTTCAACCGTATAGTCCCATTCGATCTCACCGTCTATCATAAGTTCGACGACATAATCGAAATGTCCTACGTTTTCTACTGTGGCCGTTATCTCAACTTCTTCGCGCTGATAAATCTCTAGTTCATCCTCTTCGCCGTTCACTGCTAAGTTGTCGACCCACTGTAATTCTCCTTCTACGGTTATAGTCACTGAATGTTCGTCTATATACTCACTACTCAATGTTGCAATATACTCTCCAGGTTCCTCAAATGTGTGTGTAGCTTCGATCTCTTTTGTACTTCGTCCTTCAACAACGAAGTCCCATGTGTCCACTGTTTCATCATCCTCATCTATCAATGTCAATTCAACGTCATCTGCATCCTCATAACCTATATTTTCCACGGTCGCTGTTAATGTGACTTCATCTTCGTCCAATTCGTATTCTAGAGGATAAACCACTTCTAACGTCGGTTCAAGTGGAAATACTTCTAGACTCTCAGAACCGATTGTTACGTCGGCTTCGTCCCTTATATCGATACTGTAGTCTCCAGGCTCCTCGAATTCGGGTGTGTCAAAATCGACTGTTTCATCTTCTCCTGGTCCCAGGGTCACGTTGTATATCTCATCATCTCCGATGTAGAAATAGGCCGTTTCTTCAGTGTCTACGTGATTTCGTATCTCAGCATAAACTTCAACGTAGTCTCCAACTGGAATCTCATTTTCAGATATTGTAAATTCTAAAACCTCTAAGATACTGACATGTACCTCTTCTTCTAGATCACCGAACTGAATAGAATATATACCCGGTTCTTCGAAGGTGTGATCATACTCTATGGTGTAGGTTTCATCGACATCCATGACTGCTGTCTCCACGGTCTCCTCTTCAATCAGAAGATCAATCTCTTCAATCAAATCGTCTTCATCAAGTTCCCATACGACTTCTTCAAGCACCTCTTCGCCAGCTGCCTCTCCTTCTCCAGGTAACTCGCCTTCAGGGATGTCCCATCCATGTTCTGCGATTATTTGTAATGTGTGTTCTCCTGGCTCTGTGATAAGGTAATCCAGTGCTTCTTCGTAATCAATCAGCCAGGACCCTGCAGGTGCACCAGTACCTCCAGCGAGTTCTAACAAACCGACAGTTTCACCATTAAGTTCTATTCTGATCTCACCCATCTGGTTACCGTGATTGAATACTAGTATGTTGGCTCCTGGATTAGTTCCTGGATTAAGTGTTGCTTCGAAACCAGGATTGTAACCTTCCGCAGTTATAGTTACATCGTGTGGTGCAACTCCGTAGGGTTCATCTACACTAAGCTCCTGAGCGTGCGGCGGTAACTCGACTAGATCAAAAGTTACAAGGTCATAATTCACACCATGCACAGTCAGTTCATCATCAGCTAGAATATTTCCGGCTTCATCACGGAGTTCTGCTCTGTAATCTCCGATATCATCTCTCTCAGTGAATTCATGAGTTACTATATCATCCCAAGTCTCTCCGGCCCCAAGTTCATGCTCCGCTATAGGCTCACCGCCTACAATCTCATCCGTCTCATCGTCGAATAGATAAACGTAGGCTGTATCTCCTTGGTCAGCTGTTACTTCAACATCGATCTCAGCTGTAGCGGTATCATCTGCGTCTAAACCGATATCCTCAGTAAAATCGAAGGTATGAGCCGTCAAGTCCGGATCGAACAGTAATATTATATCAGATGATATGGTCACAAAGGCCACTTCACCTTCTGGTAGTGCTCTGAATTCCAGCCTATAATATCCAATATCAAAGTATTCGTCATCTTCGTCGGTTACCGGTATGTCGGCGATGAATTCGCTCCATGTGGCTTGCTCATCCAGTTCTATATCTTCTTCATCCACTATGGCTACTTCGTCCCCAGTCTCGTCGTAGAGAACATATTGATACTCATCGACATCGCCTTCAGTGATAGGTTCGTCGACTATCTCAGGGAACAATTCAGACATCGAACCTTCAGTGGTCGCTTCGAATGGACCATCATCCATATCTACGAATCTTGGAACTATCATATCTGTTAATGCTAGTTCTATTATGTGGAATCTTTCAGACCAGTATCCGTCCTCGTATGGACTATCTGGATCCCAGTCCTGATCGAAATCGAATCCGTAATCCTCGTGACGTTCAAGATGCAATGTCTGTGTTTCTTCGTCATATTCAATCATGTAAAATGGTCCTAAACCTATGTATGTGTGTTCATATTCGTGCATGAAATCTACTAGATTCTGCATCTCATCCAATAACTGCTGTTCATCGACTTCTATTGGGACAAGACCCTCAGTATAGTATGGTGGCACATACTCTTGCTCTATCATCTCTTCCATGATCGGTATTACTGCGTTCCTGACCTGTGAACCTGATATCTGGTGTATCCAATGATCCCGTCCTGCCTCATAGTGCCAGCTATCGTCAGCCCAATCGTCTTCAGCATAATCCTGCCAGTAGGTTCCTCCATGTAGGTGATCCCATACTTCGTAAGTCAACGGGTGTGTTTCCGGTGAGTAGCTGTGATATGATCCGATCTGAGAATCGTCCGGGAAGTTATATTCTGTATAAACTGTATACGTGCCTGCTTCCTCATCAAACTCGAATCCTAGTATCGAGTCGAAATTTGGACCTGACTCTGCGTCCCAAGTACTGTGATAGATACCTTCGTAATCTGGATCTACGTTATCTTCTTCCGCTAGCCTCCTTTCTCTCGCATGCCAAGCCATTATATCTTGTATACTAAAATCGGAACCACAGTGCCAGACATGTTCTTCGTGCGTATCGTATGTGATTCTTACATAAGCGTAGTCTCTTGGTTCATCTCCATCTTCGCCTCGATCTTCTATCTCGTTCGCCTGTACCCATTCATTAGCTACAGGATCATAGTCTATTACGTGATCCTCGATCTCGATATCGGCTTCCATTATGTCGTCGCCGTAATAGATCTCGCCTTGCCATTCACCCTGGTACGGATCTAGATCGGGACCCTCAGACCAGTAGTTTATGGTTTCCTGCTGTAATCCTGTTCTCGGATGTGCCCAATTCGGTTTCTCTCTCATCATCCTCTGTGGGTATATTGTGTAAACGTCGGCTGAACCACCATATAGATTCCAGTTATCCATGAACGGTCTATCTATGCCTGTCAGTAACGTAGCGCCTAACTCACCGTCTTCGACCTGCATAGTTCTAGGACCGAAATATGTGTCGTAACCGTTGACGCTCTCTATCACCATCGCTCCGATGGACTCTCCATCATACGGATAGAAGTCTATACCTGTTGTCAGGAATACCCTTACAGCTTCTTCTATACCTCTCTGACCTAATGCAGTCAACATCTCCCAGTATTCGTCGATATCATCGAATCTTGCTGCTTGTAGATCCATTCCATGTGCATCCATCTCTTCTATAGTGACGTCCTGATGTGCCCATATGTCTTCTCCTGCTGCATCAGCCGCAGCTTCAAGCTGGTCTCTGACTCTCGATGATGGGCCTACTGTATCTCTATAACCTTCCTGATCGTAGTTCCAGTGTTCTGACGGTCCCTGTGCGTGCATGAATCCTACCCAAGGATTATACATCTGGTTGGCAGCTCCATGAGGCCAAAATACTGTAGCCGTGGCGATCCAACCACCGGTATAGAAATGCCATGTGAGTTCATCGTATGGATCCGGTGCAGCGTTGAAAACCAGTGGTATCGAGCCTGCGCCGTCTCTCTCGTCAGCCCTAGCATCGAAACCCATGTCTTCAAACATATCAACAACACGGTATCCTAAGTCCACTCTCCAATCTTCAATCCTACACAAGCCGATTATCCTTATCTGGTGCTCATCTGTACCTGATTCCTCGTGCTCGTAGTACCATCCTTCATCCATGCTACCTGTTAATTCACCGAAAGCCACTTCCTCTCTTATCTCTTCCATGGCCTCTTCTATGATCCATTCCATGAAGGCTTCGTCTCCCTCAGGAGTGAAGTCGTACTTTCGCTCTATAGATTGTACAAAGCGTTCCTGCCAAACCGGAAGTCTGCTGTCCATCCAGCCGTATCGAGCTGTTCCAAGTCCATCCAACATATCTTCGATCAATGATTCACGATTTATGTAGTGCATCGCGAATCTAATGTCATTGTGGGCGAACGGATTTATTGTCCAGTCACCATCCGCGTTGTTCGCCAGCCATCTCACGTCATCTGGCTCGTCGATCCATCCTTCATCTAGAGCCTCCAGCATCGCGTCTGTCTCATCTCCCTCTCTAGAAGGGTTCAATAATAGATTGTTGTAAGATCCGTGGACCTCCCATGTATCCAATCTTTCGAACCAAACTGGTGGGCCCTGCATCCATACAACGCCGTCAACGCTGTGCATAAAAAGATCCAGGTCCGGATCATCTATTATGTCCATTATCGCCGTATCCATATCCAGGTGTACACCGATTTCCACCGTGTGTACAAGTTGTTTGTCTTCACCTCTTGCGGGTATGGTGCCCGCAGACATCGCCAAAGTACCTGCTAACAGTACAGATACTATCAGCAATGATAGTATTGTTTTCCATTTCATTTTTTAATCAACCTCGCCCCTAGATTATTTTTGTATTATTTATACTTTTTCTTCAATTGTTTATTCTTGATTTTTTTTATAATATTCTAAAATATGAAATCTCAAAAAGCTATTTTTTTTAGAAATATTTATTTCGAAGAATTTAAGACTGGTTTGAACTAATTTGTATAAAAGAGTATGATCGACATCAATTAGTGGCATAATAATATAATCATATAATAATATAAGTATACATAACTCTACAGGAATAAATTCCTACCCTTCGAAAAAATTCATTTTTGTCCTCCCAATATCAGAAAGACCTAATGGCTCTGTTCTTTTCGAACTTTTAGAGAATATATTCTACACTCTTATTTGTGTAATCTCTTTATTGTCTCTTCTCTAGCCTTTAATTTTTTCCAAACAGTGCTAACAGCTACATTATACTTTTTAGCTATCTCTTTCATCGATTCCCCTCTCTCGTAAAGTTCAATCCACTGTTTTACAACCTCTTTTTTTATTTTTTTTCCCCTCCCTCTTGTATGTACATTTCTAGCCCTCAACTTGTTTGATACAGTTCCTAGGCTAACATTATACTTTTCAGCTATATTTTTTAATGTTTCTCCTTCATTATAAAGATCGATCCAAAGATTAACATCTTCTTCAGAGACCTCATTAGGTCGACCCCTCCTTATCTGTACATTTTTTTCCCTCAATTTTTCTGAGATTTTTGTAGGAGATATGTCATATCTCTCCGCTATCTCTTTCTGGGTTAAACCACTTTTGTATAATGATACCCATTCCTCTACAAGCTCATCTTTTATCTCTTTAGTATCTTTTTTAATCGGTAACACCCCTTTTTTGGTGAGTTTAGAAGATACGGTTTTATAGCTAACACCGTATATTCTTGTTATTTCTGTCAGAGAAACTCCTTGTTTGTACAATCTCTCCCACTGCTCCAAAACATCATCTGGAATATTCTTTTTTAAAGAAAGCCATCTACCTTTGATCCCCTGCTCCCTCAATTTATTAGATACTGTGCCCTGACAAACATCGTACATCTCCGCTATCTCTTTCTGGGTTAAACCTTCCTCGTAAAGCCCGACCCATTTCATTATCATATTTAACGATATTTTTCTACCACGTCTTCTAAGCTTAAGACCTTTTTCTTTCAGTTTCTTCGATACTGTCGTCCTATATACACCGTACCTTTCTGATATCTCCTTGATTGTCCATCCCTCTTCATATAATTCTACAAATTTTTTTACAGTTTCATCAGATATTTTTGAGGGACGACCACGTGGCCTAGTCTTAACCCCTAGATCTTTCAAATATTTTGATACCATCGGTTGACTGATGTCCAATTTGTCAGCTATATCTTCCTGTGTTTGACCCTCTAATGTGTAAAGGTTTACGATCTCATTTTTATCTAATCTATTCATCTCAACCCCTCCTTTTGTGTACACAAGGTTCGCAAACTTAGGGAGTTGTCTAGCTCATTAAGTTGTCTAGCTCATTATGTACTGCATACACCCTAATTAGACATGGCTTTCATTTTATAAAAAATTTTCTCTCGATTCCATTCTATTTTTAAATACATATTTAGAAGATCATACTTTAAACATCAAATTCATGTATGAAATTTTTGGGATTTTAAAAAGAAAAAGAAAAAGGTTTAGGTGAATTGGTTTTTGTGTTGTGTTTCTAGTGTCACTATAGTTCTTCTTCTGGTTCTTCTTCTTCAAAGAGGTCTTCCTCTTCGGCTTCTTCATCGAAGAGATCTTCTTCTTCTTCCTCAAAGAGGTCTTCCTCTTCGGCTTCTTCCTCGAAGAGATCTTCTTCTTCTTCCTCAAAGAGGTCATCCTCTTCTTCGAACTCTTCTTCGAACTCTTCTTCTTCCGCTGGTGGTTTCTTCATCATCGCCATCGCAACCAGTGCGATGATTATGATCACTATTACCACGATCACTATGATCCACATCATGTCTAGTTCTGGTTCATCTTCCTCTTCGAATTCAGCAGTTATGCTGTAAGTGCCTTCTTCATCCGGCAGTTCGAATATAGTCTCCGCTTCATCAGTGTCTTCTATGTAGTCAGTGTCTCCAGTCCATTCAACGAATTCGTAATCATCGTCGGCTTCCGCCTCTAGGTCAACTGGGAAGTCGTCTTCCTCATACTCGAATCCACCTTCGCCTGGTTCTACTACTTCGCCACCATCAGTTGAATCAATTTCAAGTTCGTAATCCAATTCTTCGTAGACTGTCACATCGATGCTTTCATCGATGTAGTCTTCGACCTCCAGATAGACTACGTAATCTCCAGTCCACCATCCTTCATGCTCCTCGAAGCTTTCATCTATTATGCCTGTTTCGCCAGCGGCGATGGTCTCTTCGTATTCATGTGGTCCAGCTGGTATATCACCATCTTCGTCTTCGATCCAAACTGTCATCTCTACTTCTTCCAGCAGGCCGTTATATACTTCTGCGTAAATTTCTACTTCGTCTCCTAGCTCTATCTCGACCTCTTCATCTTCTTCGTTAACGGTGAACTCCTCCAGCTCGACTTCGCCTGGTTCCATGACGGTTACATCCACTTCTTGGTCGTACAGACTTACTGTGTAGTCTCCTTCTTCATCGAATGTGTAAGTCTCGTCTATACTCTCATCTTCACCTGGACCTATGGTCCACGAACCTATCTCTTCGTCGTTGACCATTAGTTCGATGTCTATATCGAATTCACCAACATTTTCTACTTCTGCTGTTATATCAACAGTTTCATCAGTTTCAATCGTGATCTCGTCTTCTTCACCGTTTACAGCTAGATTCTCTATCCAGTTGATTTCGCCTTCCACGACTATGGTTATCTCCTGATCCTCTATATACTCACTAGTGAGTGTTGCGGTGTACTCTCCTGCTTCATCAAATACGTGAGTTTCTTCTATTGTTAATTCACCACGCTCTTCAATGGTGTATTCCCACGATTCGATCTCTTCATCCTCGTCTTCTAAGGTCAATTCAACGTCGTCAGCTTCTCCGAAACCTTCATTATCTATCTCTCCAGTTATGGTCGCTTCAGCTTCATCTAACGTGTAGTCTAGATCCTCGACCCATGTGAGTGAGGCTTCGTCCGGAAATGCCGTTACGCTTACCATGTCCAACGTTCCAAGATCATCATTCAGTGCGATATCGTATCCACCGATTTCTACGAACTCGTGTTCGAATTCTATCTCGGCGGTTTCTTCTGCTGGGATGGTTTCATTGTAGATCTCTTCATCTCCTATATAGAAGTACACGACTTCCTCAGCATCGTTAACGTTCTCGACTTCGGCCTCGAATGTTATCGGTGTATCAACTGGGAACTCGTCTTCTTCAACACTGAAGTCTATGACATCCAACCATGAGACATGAACTTCTTCGTCTAATTGTGGTACGAAATCATCTGCTACCATGTGTCCAAAGAACACATCGTACAGACCCGCTTCATCATAGGTATAGGAATGCTCGATTGTGTAACTTTCATCTACGCCCATCGGATCGGTTGTTTCAACATCATCTTCCACTACCAGTGAAAGCGTATCTTCAAGATCTTCCTCGCCGACTTCAATCTCTATCTCTTCTAGTACCTCTTCTCCTGCTGGCTCACCATATTCTATCGGGTCTTCACCTTCTTCCCATGTCCATCCGTATTCCGCTACTATCTCTAAAGTGTAATCTCCTGCTTCCTCAAATATGTAGTGGAGTGGGTCATCGTCTACAACAGGATCTGGAATGTCATCAGGGAAGTTTGCAAGATCCCAATCGGCAGCTAGTACTCCTGATCCTCCGGCAGCTTCCAACCAAGCAACCTCTTCACCGTCTAATTGGATCGTTACATCTCCTGCCTGGTTACCATCATTGAACATCAATATGTTTGCAGCTGGATCGACAGCAGGATTAGCAGTCCACTCCGCTCCCGGATTATATCCTTCTGCAGTTATACCGATTTCATGAGGAGCCGTGCCAAGAGTTTCGTCCACTTGCAAAGCCTGGGCGTGAGCAGGTTGCTCTAGGAATGAAAGTTCCGTGATTGTTGGATTTGCACCCAAAACCGTGAATTCGTCCTCGCCGATTATGTTGCCATCGGCGTCTCTACCTTCTGCTCTGTAATCACCTATAGCATCTCTACCTTCGAGTTCGTATGTTATAGTGTCATCAAATGATTCGCCTTCACCTAACTCTTCTTCCCAAGTATCAACTACCTCATCTTCGTCATCGAACAACTCAATGATGGCCGTATCCCCTTCGTCTGCCTCAATCTCCACGTCTAGCTCTGCCGTCGCTTCGAAATCTTCGTCCAAACCGATCAACTCTTCTGCGAATTCGAATGTATGATACGTCAGATCCGGATCGAACAGAAGGATGACTTCTGAAGATATCGTTTCGAAAGCTACTTCACCTTCTGGTAGTGCTCTGAACTCAAGATCATGGTATCCGATTTCTGCATCATCTACCGGTATCTCGGCGATGAATTCGCTCCATGTGGCTTGCTCATCCAGTTCTATATCTTCTTCATCCACTGTAGCTACTTCGTCCCCAGCCTCGTCGTAGAGAACATATTCATATTCTTCCACATCAGCTTCAGTGATAGGGTCGTCGACTACCTCAGGGAACAATTCAGACATCGAACCTTCAGTGATCGCTTCGAATGGACCATCAGCCATATCTACGAATCTTGGAACTATCATATCTGTTAATGCTAGTTCTACTATGTGGAATCTTTCAGACCAGTATCCGTCCTCGTATTCACTATCTGGATCCCAGTCCTGATCGAAATCGAATCCGTAATCCTCGTGACGTTCAAGATGCAATTCCTGAACCTCTTCATCGTACTCCGTCATATAGAACGGTCCAAGACCCACGTAGGAATGGCCGGTATCGTCCATGAACTCAACAAGGTTCTCCATCTCGGCGATAACGTCATCTGTATCAACGTCTATCGGTACTTCACCTTCGGTATAGTAAGCCGGCACATACTCTTGCTCTATCATCTCTTCCATGATCGGTATTACTGCGTTCCTGACCTGAGGTTCAGCTATCTGGTGTATCCAGACATCCATTCCTGCCTCGTAGTGCCAGGTATCGTCAGCCCAATCGTCTTCAGCATAATCCTGCCAGGAAGTTCCACCATGGAGATGATCCCATACTTCGTAAGTCAACGGATGTGTTTCCGGTGCATAGCTGTGATATCCACCGATCTGAGACTCATCCGGGAAGTTGTAATTTGTGTAAACGGAGTAAGTTCCCGCGTCCTCGTCAAACTCGAGTGCTTGTATCGAGCCGAAGTTTGGACCTGACAAGGCTTCATGTGGTGCGTAATATATGTCTTCATAGTCCTCTTCGATATTGTCATCTTCAGCCAATCTTCTCTCTCTTGCGTGCCATGCCATTATATCCTTTACACTAAATTCAGTACCGCAGTGCCAGACATGCTCTTCGTATGTATCGTAAGTTGCTTTTACATAAGAATATTCGGCTTCAGCCTCTACCCATTCATTAGCTACTGGATCGTAATCTACCGCATCTTCAGGTATCTCTACGTCCTGTTCCATCGGGTCATCTTCCGGCCCGTAATATATCTCGCCGTCCCATTCACCTTGTTTCGGATCTAGATCGGGACCCTCAGACCAGTAGTTTATCGTCTCTGTAGACAGCCCTGTTCTCGGATGTGGCCAATTCGGTTTCTCTCTCATCATCCTCTGTGGGTATATTGTGTAAACGTCGTCTGAACCTCCGTAGAGGTTCCAGTTATCCATGAACGGTCTATCTATACCTGTCAATAGCGTAGCGCCTAACTCACCGTCTTCGACCTGCATAGTTCTAGGACCGAAATATGTGTCATAACCGTTGACGCTCTCTATCACCATCGCTCCGATGGCGTCTCCATCATACGGATAGAAGTCTATACCTGTTGTCATAAATACCCTTACAGATTCTTCTATACCTCTCTGAGCTACGTTTGTCAACATCTCCCAGTATTCGTCGATGTCATCGAATTCTGCAGCATCCAAAGCCATTCCGTAAGCATCCATCTCTTCTATAGTGACGTCCTCATGTGCCCATATGTCTTCTCCTGCTTCTTCAGCTCCAGCTTCAAGCTCTTCTCTGACTCTCGATGATGGTCCTACTGTATCTCTATAACCTTCCTCATCGTAGTTCCAGTGTTCTGTTGGTCCCTGAGCGTGCATGAATCCATACCAAGGATTGTACATCTGGTTGGCTGCTACGTCGGGCCACGCTACAGCAGTAGTGGCGACCCAACCTCCGGTATAGAAATGCCATGTGACTTCATCGTATGGGTCCGGTGCAGCGTCGAAAACCAGTGGTATCGAACCTGCGCCGTCTCTTTCATCTGTCGTAGTGTCGAAACCCATATCTTCTAGCATATCATTGACTCGTTCTGCCAGATCGACTCTCCAGTCCTCGATCCTGGCTATACCGATTATCTCTATCTGATGTTCCTCAGTATCTGATTCCTCGTGCTCGTAGTACCATCCTTCGTCCATGCTACCTGTGACTTCACCGAAAGCCACTTCTTCCTGTATCTCTTCCATGGCCCATTGTACTATATCCTCCATGAAGGCTTCGTCTCCCTCAGGAGTGAAGTCGTACTTTTGCTCTATAGATTGTACAAAGTGTTCCTGCCAAACCGGAAGTCTGCTGTCCATCCAACCGTATCGCGATGTTCCAAGACCATCGAGCAGATCTTCTATCATACCTTCTCTGCTTATGTAGTTCAACGCGAATCTGATATCATTGTGGGCGAACGGATTTATTGTCCAATCACCATCCGCGTTGTTCGCCAGCCATCTCACTTCATCTGGATCTTCGATCCATCCTGCATCTAGAGCCTCCAGCATCGCTTCGGTCTCATCTCCTTCTCTAGAAGGATTCAACAATAGGTTGTTGTACGAACCGTGGACCTCCCAAGTATCCAGTTCTTCGAACCAAACTGGTGGGCCCTGCATCCATACAACACCGTCGACACCGTGCATGAAAAGGTCTAGGTCGTCGTCCTCTATAATGTCCATGATCGCCGTATCCATATCCAGGTGTACACCGATTTCAACAGTGTGTAAAAGCTCTGTGTCTTCTTCTGCACTGGCGCTCATAGCCAGTGGTACCGTACCAGCCACTAGGACCGATACGATCATCAAAGACAGTATTGTTTTCCATTTCATTTTTTATTCTACCTCGAACAGACTATTACTAGGGAGGGTATTTATAATTTACTTATTTTTACCCATTTTAATTTATTTTTTAATATCTCTGTTCTGGCCACCGTTAAATTCGGCGTGTTTTTTTGGAAAAAATACAAAAACCAACAGGATTATGGCCAAAATCATGGGGATTAGAAGCCTTTCAGCATGTAAATCTTCCCTTTCCGGCTCAGACCCTATCGCATAGATAGCTTCATCGTAAGACCCAATATATAAAAGCCCACTGGAGTCGATCGCTGGAGAAGAGAGTATGCTATGTTCTGTCTCTACCGTCCACCTTCTAGTCCCGTTTGGATAAAGGGAGTATACATTTTCGTCTGACGAGCCGAAGTAAATGTTCCCCTCAGGACCTATAGCAGGAGACGAATGAATTTCATCTCCCGCTCCATATATATCCAATGTCTCTTCACCCATCTTTATTTCGTAGTCCTCTCCCTCAACTCCCCATATATTTTCCTCTTCCTTAGTCAGGTTCGCATCTATATTCAACTCATGACCCTTTTCTTCAAAAGCCTCGATCAATTCAGTGGAAACGTTACCTTCTTCTAGATACTGAGCATGATCATCCCTACTCAATTCAAAAAGAAAGCCAGTTTTGAAAGCCCACTTTTCTCTACCTTCAGGAGAAATCGCGTAAAGGTGATCGTCTCCCGAACCGATGTAAATAGTGCCATCATCCCCTACGGCAGGTGATGAAAAAATTTGTCCACCTGTACCGAAACGCCACATCTCGTTTCCCTCTTCATCGAGAGCATAGACCCTGTAATTATATGAAGCAAAATAGATCGTGCCGTCCTCCCCTATGGCAGGAGAAGCCCGTACGTCTCCGCCAAAATCTGGACTCTCGTAACCTCCTACTGTGTAGTTCCATCTCTTGTTACCTTCCGAATCCAAAGAGATCAACTGTCCAACATTTGAGCCTGGTATAAAAAATACAGTAAAGCCAAAGTAAATATTCCCTTCCTCACAAACTGCCGGAGATGAGTAGATAGAGCCGTAAAATTCACCTTCATTATACGTGTGTGTGTATTCCCACTGTATGGTCCCGTTGGGATAGAAGGAATACATCCTTCTAGAGCCTACCAGTATTGTGCCGTCTTCCCTTATCTTAGGGGACATCCGGATCTCTTCCTCAAAGGGTTCATCCACCATCCATCTCTTGGTACCGTTTTCATAAAAAGAGTATAATTCGCCCTCTCTGGTCCCTAAGTATATGTAACCTTCAGAAGAGACTGCAGGAGTAGAAAAGATGTCTGAAGTGGTATTGTAGCTCCATCTCTTCTCACCGTCCTCACTCAAAGCATAGAGTTCGCCCTCTCTGTTCGCTATGTATATCGTTCCGTCTGAACCGACAACGGGAGACGAATCTATCCACCCCTCCGTATCAAATGTCCAGGTGATATCATCAGATGGTTCCATCTCTGCATCTTCATTGCGACCTGTGTTCTTTAAGTCCCTCCTGAACATCGGCCATATTGGTTTCTCGCCATCTCCATCTACATTACCAGCGACTAAAGGAAATATAGAACCTACAATGAGTACACCCGTAAAAAAGATTACGGCTAACTTCACACATTGATATTTGTCCGTCATAGTTTCATCATGATCTGTAGTGTGATATGATGATCATTCAGGGCTTCTCCATCTTTTTATAACGTATATAGAGGACGCTCCGACTACGATCAGCCCTATCACTCCAAGCAGTTCTCCAGCACTCAATAGTTCATCCGCTTCGCCTCTCCTTTCCTCTAGATAGTATCCGACAAGGCTCTCATTACCCATACTTGCTTCTCTAGCATAAAATTCATCTTCGTAACCTGGTTCACCTGGTATTTCCTCCGGAGGTATAGCTCTCGTTTCATACCTTTCTCTGTGCACCACATTCTTGATGTCTGGTGAATAATATATCTCCTCTCTTCTCCACTGGGTAGTACCCTCCTCCGGATTATCATCATCTATCAACTCTCCCATATAACTGAAATTCACCCTTAAAGCGTCAACTTGCTCTCCGTTGATGTCTTTGGTTACTCTCTCTTCAACTTTCGTCTGGTACTGTATTATATTGATCCTGGCCACAACTTCATCTGTTTCTGGATCGACCTCATAAAGGGTACCCTCGGTAGAACTGTGTTCGTCGCCTATACTCAATGGAAAATCTAATTCAACTAGAGGAGGATAGTAATAGCTTTCCCAAATATTCGGATTGTGGGAATCCGTATAGGCTGGGAAAAGATTATCTCTTGTGAAGCCCCTTTCTGCTGTCATAGTTATCTCCTCATCTTCATCTTGTTGTTCATCCATCTCATCACCCCTCATATCTTGTGCTCTCTGGGTTTCCTCCACCCAATAAACCTCTAAGACCTCTTCGGTTTCACCACCATCTAAGTCTTCAACCTCAATCTCAGCATCTCCCATTACCTCTTGTTCTATTCTCGTGGTGACCCAAAGATCAGGATCCTCCGGAGTTGGTTCCGTCACATCATACTCCCACCGATCACCTGCTTTCCACTCCGGCGCCTCATACTCTTGGTCTTCTTCAGCCGTACTGGAAATAGACAAAGGCAAGGAAACAACGACCGAAAAAAGCAATATGCCTACAACTAAAACCACGAAAAAAGATCGAACAAAATTGCTCGTGAACATCGATTCTTCTGATAATGCCTTCATTAACTTCATACTATCCTCTTGAACCTATTAACTCTAATGGAGCTTTAAAAAGTTTTCTGTACCTCTTTCACAATTCGTTTTCTCGTAAAATCCTCTCTATCTTATCCATTATTTTGTCCCAATGACTGCCTTTCCAATAATACCGGTCACAGCTGGGACAGTGCCAGAAAGTTTCCTTCTCATCCAGTATCCTTTCTGGGACGTTTCCCTCCACTCTTTTTTCACCTACAGACTTAACGGATGTATTACATCTAGAGCATCTGCTTAACGGATCTATTTCCACATCGTAGTTCTTTATCACTTTTTTCACTATCACTTCTGCGGGTTCCTTTTTAACTAAAAATGTCCGTTCTTCCCCTTCAAGATCTCTGTCTCTAGTTATGATGACTCTATCCTCTTTTTCCGCTATTTCAAGTAATTTTTTATCTTCGCATTCCGGAGCGTATTCAGCGTCTAGACCCAGAAGACGAAGCCACTTGGCGGTCTGACCTAGCATCCTATCGACGAGAAATCTAGTCATGTTCCATCAACCCTAAACCTCAACAATATACCGTCATCCATCAACTCGTATCCTTGAAATTCCATGTCTATTATACCTTTCTCATCCTGAGAGCCCTCTCCATCTACAGGTGTAGGGGCGTCTTTACCTCCTATGATCACGCTTCCTACAAAAACGTTATATTCGTCCACTAAACCTTTTTCAAAAAAGGAGCTTATCACTTCGCCCCCGCCTTCGACTAGAAGTTTTTTTACACCCATCCTACCCAGACTTTCTAAAAGAATATCGAGATCTACTTGCTCTCCACTCCCACATTTCATCCAACCTTCTTTATCTAAATCCTCTGTAGTCGCTATCATCCATTCACCCTTTTCGAAAAGCACAGCATCTTCGGGCGTTCTAGCATCGGAATCTAACACTATCTTGAGGGGGTGCTCGGGCTCTTCAACATATTTCCGTTTTACAGTCAATTTCGGATCATCAGACAGCACTGTCCCGATCCCGACAAGGATCGCATCGACTTCGTTCCTCAGTTCATGCACTCTTTCAAAATCCTCTTCCCCGGATATCTTCACCTCAGTTCTGTCTGGAAGGGCGATCTTCCCATCGGCGGACATGGCCACGTTCACTATAACTTTCGGTCTCATAATGATCAGTCTCCATCAATATATTATCCTGACAGTTTCATCTTCCTCCAGATCTATATCCATATTTGGGAACTGATTCACCACCCATATGTTGGTTTCCAGATGACCAGTTTTTTTTCTAGTTGTTAAAACGCCGCTCTCTTCGATCATCGCGAGGTACGGGATCAATTGATCCGCAGCGTTCAAGTCTAAATCCACCGGGGCTTCGATCTCCTTCTTCAATCCTTCGGCGACTTCCTCACCGACCTTCTCGGCGGGAACACCTTTTTCACCCAATACACCCTTGCCGAGTATCTTATCGCCCTCTGTCCATATCACGATTCCGGTTCCGGGGCTAGCCGAGCTGTAAGACTCGATCGAGATGGAGACATCCTGCTCCATGAATCTTTTCAACACTTCCTTCTTCATCCTTTCGCCTATGTGATCAGGTAGGTCAGTGACGAAGGCCCTACCTACTATGGAAGATATGTCTCCATCGTTCTGGAGCGGTTCATCGATTTCAGATCCTATCTGTATCTCGATCTCTCCTCCTCCTTTAGGATAATGACCTCTTTTTATCAAACTGCATTCCACTTCAACGCCCATCCTCTTCAAAAGCCCCAAAAATACGTTCTTGAAGTAATCGTACGGAGGTGACCATTTAACGTCGGTTCCGCCTTTCAATCTGAAGGAAAAATCTTTCCCTGTGTAAACGGCCGGAGGGATCAGTGCTTGAGAAAGCAGAGTAACACTCCCAGCGGTACCGATGTCAAATTTATAATCCCCGCCTTTGATCTGTTCAGGTTCGAATAATATCTCTGAAGAGCCTTTTTTTACGCCCTCAGTTTTCGCCCCGCTTATCTTTTCCGCCGCTTTTATCGCCATCATATGCTGATGTGAGAGACCAGGATTCGGCCTGTTCGCTCTTATATTGTTGACTTTAATATTCTCTTCAGTGATCATAGACATCGCTAGTGCGGTCCTGACTATCTGACCTCCACCTTCTCCATAAGATCCATCTATCTCCAACATAACTTATCAAACTGTGATTAAACTATTATACGATTTAGCTTTTTCCGATAGAGGATGTCACATAAATCGTCAAGACAATAGTTTTAAGTAACTTTAGACAAATATCTTTTTGGTTGGTTGATAACATGGTTAGAAAACCGGCGGTCGCAGGGCAGTTTTACCCCTCTAAAAAGAGTTCTTTGAAGCAAAAGATAGAAGAATCTTTCGAACACGAATTGGGTCCTGGTGAAATACCCTCCTCTGAAGGCAACACTAGAGAGATCAAAGGACTTGTATGTCCTCACGCAGGCTACGTTTATTCAGGCCCTGTAGCAGCACACTCTTACAAAGCACTCGTTGAGGACGGTTTTCCAGATACGTTCATAATCATAGGACCAAATCATCATGGGATGGGAGCAAGTGTCGCAGTTTCAGAGGAACCCTATAAGACTCCACTCGGGACTGTACCGATAGATGATGAACTGGCAGATGAACTGTCTGGAAAAATTATCAAGAAGGACGACGTAGCCCATGAAAGAGAACATTCCATAGAGGTCCAGATACCATTTTTGCAGTACTTTTCCGACGATGTCCAGATAGTACCGATCTGCATGAACAGGCAGGATCTCAAGAGCTCTAAAAAGGTAGGGATGAAGATAAAAGAAGCTACGGAAGGCAAAGACGTAGTGATCATAGCTTCAACGGACTTTTCTCACTATGTGCTAAAGGAGAACGCTGAAAAGAAGGACAAAAAAGCCATAAAGCGAATAATAGAGAACGATCTAGAAGGACTTTTTGATACGATAGAAAAGGAACATATCTCGATGTGCGGTTACGGTCCTGTAGGGGCCATGATGGTAGGATCGAACGGAGAAAAAGGCGAACTCCTGAAATACGCCACTAGCGGGGACGTGGTGAGGCAGAGAGAGGTAGTCGGTTACGGTGCGTTGGCCTTCAAGTAGACCTTTTCAAGTTCGCCTATCAGGCACGTAACTCTTGACGGGACAGTTCAACTTACTTTCACAAGTACCACATCCTCTTTTGGTTTCACAGCAGCCCACTCCATTCCTGATAGATCTTACATTTTTTTTCATCCGCCCCGATACCTCCGGCATGCCGGACCAATCTACGTTCTTTAGACCAGCTTCAGTTGCAGCCTCCACGGCCTCTTCAAGTTTTCGCCTCTGGATTCCGCTATAATTTTCCAGCACAAAATTAGGTCGAAATGCTAAAAAATTCAGAGGTAGCTCCTCATCTATCTCTGAAAGAAATTTGGCCAATCCTCTGACCTCGTCATCATTGACTCCAGGTATCAGAAGATACCTGAACTCCCATATTTTTTCTACTGACTTTTGAGCGAGGATTCTAACATTCCTCAACACCGGCTCGATCGGAGCTCCAGTCAATTCCCTGTGGGTACCGTCCTCGAAAGCCTTGATATCAAAAGTTATCGAATCCGAGATATCGATAACTCTTTCAAGAGAAGATTCGGTCAAAAAACCGTTAGTATCGTAATTCACCTTCACCGACTCATCTATTTTACGGGCCTCCTCCACCACTTTTTCGATGTAAGGTAGACTTGGAGTTGGAGCTCCGCCACTGAAAAAGATCCTATCAGCCCCGATGAGACTAGCTCTTTTAGAATTCAACCTTTTGACTGCCTCTTCAGCTAAAATTTCTGGTCTAACCTCACCTATTATCGTGGACTCCTGCATGGGATGATGTGCTATAGTCCAATTCTGGCAGTTCAAGCACCTGAAATTACAACCCGCCATGAACACGGTATAACTTTGCGGAGGTGCCGGATGCAAAGTGGTAGAAGCTACCTCCGGTTTTCCTAACATACAGATCCCCATCTCTCCTTCAAACCTGTTAACTCCGCACCTCCATTCACAGAGTTCGCAGTTTTCCAGGTCCTCCAGATAACTTCTCATCGAAGCACCTGCTTTATCGGATCAATAATTCAGATAAACGGTTTTACTTATCGTGTAAAAGTCCAACCCGGCCTCGCCCTGTTCTCTCCAAGTCTCGCTCGAAGAAGCCTTCATACCTCCAAAAGGTACATGAAGTTCAAGTCCCGTCGTCTTTTCATTCACCTTCACTACTCCACTCTCGGAGTCCTGTATGAATCTGTGGGCCTCGGAAAGATCCTGAGTGATAATACTAGCTGAAAGGCCATAATCAATCCCGTTGGCTATCTCTACAGCCTCCTCATAGTTTCCCGTTTTCATCACACTTAATACGGGACCGAATATCTCCTCTTGAGCTATCTTCATATCTGGTTCGGTCTCTGAGAAAACTGTGGGCTGAACAAAATGTCCATCGCTCTCTACATCTGCTCTCTCGCCCCCAATCAAAAGTTCTGCACCCTCCTGTTTACCGCTCTCTATGTAATCCAAAGTGGACCAAAGTTCTCCACGGCTAACCTGTGGCCCCATGTCTGGATTTTCTAAACCCGGTCCCACTTCCATAGATTCCACCTTAGATCTCATCTTCTCCAAGAACTCATCATACAGCTTCTCATGAACTATAGCTCTAGATGTCGCGGTGCACGCCTGTCCAGTAACTCCAAAAGCCCCTGAGACCGCTATTTCAACTGCTTCGTTCACATCGGCGCTTTCCATTACCAGCAGTGGATTCTTGCCGCCCATCTCGGTTTGGACTCTTTTTCCACCTCTAGAAGCGAGTTCACGGACCCGATCACCCACTTCCAAACTTCCAGTGAAAGAGACCGCATCCACATCTTCATGAACTACCAGCGCTTTACCCACGGCCTTGCCAGGCCCCGTTATAAGGTTAACAGTACCTTCTGGAAGACCCGCTTTCTCCAAACATTCTACAATCTTCAAACAGGAATAGGGTGCTAAAGAAGCCGGTTTTATCACAACACAATTCCCGGCAGCCAAAGCAGGGGCCATCTTCCACGAAGGTATAGCGGAGGGATAATTCCATGGGGTAAGAATAGCCGCAACTCCTAGTGGTTCTTGTTTGGTATAAAGCTCCTTATCCTCATGATTTGGTGATCTTAATTCACCCCCGATCTCTTTTGCCTTCTCAGCATAATAATAGAATATATCTCGCGATCTTTTCACCTCTCCGGCAGCTTCCTTCAGTGTTTTTCCTTCCTCTCTAGAGAGAGTTTCGATCAACTCCCCCTTGCGTTTTTCGATACTCTCTGCAGCCCTTCTCAGCAATTTACCTCGTTTAGAAGCCGATGTTTTAGCCCATTCAGGGAAAGCTTTAGAAGCCGCCTCTACAGCCTCATAAACATCGCTCTTATCGGATCTTTGGAAATCTCCAATGATTTCATCTCTGCAAGCAGGATTCCTGTTCTCAAAAGTCTCTCCACTGTTCGATTCGGTCCATTCCCCTCCGATGAAGTTCTGATAAGTCGATCTATCTCCCATCTTATCGTTCCGTTTATTGGAGAATAAAAGATAAAGGTTTCGATTTTTTAGCACTATTGTTCATTGCTTGTCCTTAACTTCTATTTCAAATATCAAGGTCTCCCCCGCCAACGGATGATCTCCTGATTCACCATATGCTTTTTCAGGAGGTATCTCTACCTCTTTTTTATCTCCGACTTCCATTCCTTTAACTCCTTCTTCAAAACCTTCGATGACCTGGCCTTCTCCTACAGTGAAAGGCAGTGGTTCATAATCCCTGTTCTCATCATAGAATTCCGATTCCTTCGCTTTCTCTTCTATCGAGGAGTCGAAGATAGTTCCATCTTTCAAACGCCCAACATAATCCACCTTTACTTGATCGCCCTTTTTTACTGACATCTTTTGACCTCGCAAATATAATAAGGCACAAACGTTAAATTCTTTTTCATCCCTAATACCTACAAAGGTAGATGAAAATGGGAAATATCCAGCTCAAATTGAACGGTTGGGATAAGTCGATCACTTTCTCCGCCTCTCACATTTTACCGGGGCATGAAAAATGTGGAAGATTACATGGACATAATTATGCGATCCATGTCAGGATATCTGGAAAGCAGAGTGGAAGTGGATTAGTGTACGATTTTCTGCCCATCAAAGAAAAGTTGAGAAATATCACAGGCAGATTAGATCACAAGGTCCTTCTAGCATCTAAGATGGAGGGACTAGATGTAGAGGAAGATGAGGTTAAAATTGAGATGAAAGATAAAAGATACGTCTTTCCAAAAGAGGATACCTTGGTTCTTGACCTCGAGCAGATAACTACAGAGCAATTGGCTATGCACTTGTTAGATAAGGTCATAGAAGAATTAGATTTTCCAGAAAAGATCCATACCGTGGAGATCGGCGTCGACGAATCAAGAGGACAAGGGGCTTGGGCGAAGAGGGACCTAAAATGAGTGGAGCCATAGTTCTTCTCTCCGGTGGTCTTGACTCTTCAACCACCCTCGGCATCGCGGATCAAGAATATGAAGATCTTTACGCCCTCACATTCCAGTACGGTCAAAGACACGACAAGGAGATCGAATGCGCAAGAAAATTGGCTGAACATTATTCCGTCGAGGAGCATAAAGTACTCGATATCCCTTTGTTAGAGATCGGACGATCATCTCTTCTCAAGAAAGGAGAAAAGATCCCAGAGCACGGGGATGATGAGATAGGTGAAGATATACCTTCAACGTACGTGCCCGCGAGAAATATTATTTTATTATCCTACGGACTTTGTTATGGAGAAAGCGTCGATGCGGAAGCGATATTCATCGGAGCTAATGCGAGAGATTATAGTGGTTATCCCGATTGTCGACCTGCTTTTTACGAAACTTTTGAAAAGATGAGCGAAGTGGGTACGAAAAGTGGAGTAGAGGGCTCCCCCCTCGAGATAAGATACCCACTGATAGATATGAAGAAAAGTGAAATAGTAGAAAAGGCTCACAGCATCGGTGTACCTTTAAAACTCACGTGGAGCTGTTACAAGGGAGGAGAAAAGGCCTGCGGTGAGTGCGATTCCTGTAAATTAAGATTGAAAGGTTTTGAAGAAGCTGGACTTGAAGACCCGATAGAATATGAATGATTAAGTTATTCAATAGAGTTGAGAGTTCACTGTTTTTGATTCCGGATCATATCTTCGACCTGATTCGCTATCCTTGTCACTCCTCTATCTTCATCCTCCTTGAGCTCCGTGAGATGTTCTAGGGTGCTTTCGTGATATATGCCCTGTTCAGCAAAAACGTATAGAGTCATCACAGCCCTCTTCCTTAAATCTTCATCTTCTGCCGTCAGGCAATTCTCGTTTATCGATCTTATCGAGTTTTTATCTGAAATGCCATGTTCGGCTAGGTGCTTCAAAGTTGAAACAGCCGATATCCTGACCCTTTTATCTTCGTCTTTGAGAGCTTCGCTTACCGGTTCTAAGATGGTAGGGGGACAACCATCCTCGATGGCAAATGCCTCTATTGTTTCGATAGCTTTTTCTCTTACCCCCGGAGAAGGATCATCTAAAAGGTCGATCAACGATTCTAAAATGGTTGATTTCCATTTCCCCCTAGTGGTCAATTCTTTAAGTATTGAAGCTGCATTTATTCTGACTTGTACGTTGGAATCCTCCAGAGCTTCGTTCAATGTCTCTATGATCTCAGAAGGTAATTCTAAACCCTTTTTTGATAGTTTCAAGAGTGTTCGAGAGGCTTCCACCCTCACTCTATTTTCTGAGCTATGTAACGCATCATGGATCGGTTCGATGGAGTACCTATCGAGTAGACCGACGTCAGATAATTTTCTTATCCATCTACTAGCAAATATCCTGAGCTCTTTTTCCTCCCCTTTTAACAAGTCATTCAATTTGTTCAAAGTTCTTTTATCTTTTACACCATTTTCTGCCATGGTTTTTAAAGTTGAAACTGCTGAATCTCTCACACCCTCATCAATATCATTTAAAAGATTGCTTAGTGGTCCGATAGCTGAAGATACATCTAGATCTTCATCTGACAAGGTCCCTATCGTCTTAGCGGCTATCCATTTCACATCTGAGTCCACATCATCTAATAATTCTACTAACCAGTCGACCGATTCTTCAGTTGTTATCTCTATCTTTGCCAAAGCTCTCAGAGTGTAAACAGTAGCATTTCTGACGTCTGGATCAGGGTCGTCCAAAAGATCCATCAAATGATCAAGTGTGGATTCTTTTCCAACGCCTTGTTCTGCCAATTCTTCTAAAGCTCGGGCACTGTTCCACCTAACGTATTCATCCTCGTTCTCCAACAATTTATTGAGTTCATCTACGGCCGAGTGATGGTGGACCCCATTTTCTGCCAGAGCCCGGATAGCTCGGGCACTGTTCCACCTAACATAATCGCTTTCATCACTCAAAAGATCGATCAGTGGTTTGAGTGAGGCCTTAGCACAGGTGCCATTTTCTGCCAATTTGTATATGGCCTCGGCTGCGTTCCACCGTATGTCTTCATTCTCATCTTTCAAGATCTGATTTAACGGTCTTATTGATGATCTTTCATAAACGCCCTTATCTGCCAATTCACATATCGCCTCGACTGCCTCTTTCCTGATATGTTTATCTTCATGGGTCAGAGCCTGATTTAAACTAGAAATGTCCTTTCTCTCCTTCAGTTTTTTTACGGTAGGGATAGTAATCACCACGCTAAGATTATTTTCATATTTTTAATGAGCCTTGACTATATATGCTTTTGCAATATCTCCTGATGGAGCTTTCACTTTAAAAATGTGGATGCGGGAGGAGGGATTTGAACCCTCGGACCCCTATAGGACTAGATCTTGAGTCTAGCGCCTTTGGCCATGCTCGGCTACTCCCGCAATCATGAATGCGAATGAATGATGAGGGTAGTCTTCGGAAGCCTTACTTCCGAAGACTACCCGCTTTTGGAGCGAAAGATTTTTGAGCGGATAAAGTGGGAGGATATGAGGAATATTTTATTCCTCGCGTGACCCACAGTCATGAATTCGAGCGTATATGTATATTATTCTAGATGTTCTGCTTTTTACCTTTACCTGCTCGTTGATTTCTCTTATCAAAATTAGGTATAAGTAATTTCCCAAAAAATGAGAAGTGATCTACCGTTTTCGACATTGCCCCGTAAACAACATAAAGTAGCTTCTTATTTATTGTTCTATAATAAACTGATGGTGGAAGGCATGGACAAAGAAGGCAAAAAATTGGTAGAGAAAGCGTTGAAAAATCAGAGGCCCCATGAAAGGTTCAACAAAGCTCTGTCAAGGACGGTAAGCGAAAAGCAGAAAGGCAAAAAAGGCTACAAGCGCTACTTGGAATTGATGGATGAGATAAGAGAATTGGCTAGAGAGGAAGGGGTGGATATAGAAAAAAGTGTCAAGAAGATCTTGGGGAAGATCTGAGTTTTGATTCTTCATTCAATCCCATGGTGTCTTTATTCTTATCTCTTTCTCTCTCAACCTTTTGACTAGAAAATCATGATTGACTTTATCCATCCCTATCATCTCCGGAGGTATTACGCCGGTGGCAAATTCATCTTTTTTCTGCATGAAGAGTCGTGTGATGGCAGCGGCAGTATACCCTGTAGATCTTGACATCGCTGAAAATTCTTCTCCTGCTTCATCATAGAAAAAGTACTCCATATTCACCTCTTCTCCATCTTTCTCACCTCTTGCCTTCACATCCATCATACAGAAATCCCTTCCTCCTGACCTCATCAATGGTTCGATGACATTCAAAGTATGATGTATGTTTTTTTCATCGAAAAAACCCAATTCTCTCAAAACCTTCATCTTTTCAAGGTGGCCTTTCCAGCGAAGGGTAGTTTCCTCTAGATCGTCGACATCGATAGTTTCCAGTAAAGTTCTCAGTCCATCGGAGTAAAATTCCTCAAATTTTTTTCCATGAAGTTCTACCTCTCTTATCTCATCGAACGGGTCTATCTCTACCACTTCTCCATCTCTCCTGATCCTCGCTTTCCGTAGATATTCTTCGATCAAGTCTCTAGGAGACCAAGTGAGTTCATAATACAGAGGTGGTTTGGGATTCAAAGGAAGGCCTCCTATCTTGATATCGATCTCTTTTAGTTCATCCATCTCGTCATCTATCCTCCCCATGAATACATTGCTCATACCGGGACCTAAACCCGCATCGACGATAACGGTCACCTCCTTTCTCTTCGCTGATCCTTCCAAAGAGAAGGAATCTTCAGGCATAAAGGAAACATCTATGATGTCCGTCTCAGCCTCGATCGCGGCCTTGACGCAGTCATAACCCAAAGCGCTGGGCAGCGCACCAACTGCCGTATCGTATTCTGAAAGAAGATCCTCCAATTCTTTTTTGCTACTCGCGTCCAACTGTACGGTCTCCATCACTGGCTCTTGTGTTTCGATTAGATCAAGCTTTTTCATATCTGAATCGACAATGACCAATCCAAAATCCTCAGCAAGGTCGTGTGCTATGGTCCTGCCTACATTTCCTGCACCTATAACGACTATTTGTTCCATAGAAGTGAAGAGTGTGACATCCTCACCCACCAAATTTGACGATTTCTTAGGAATAAATTCCTAATCATCCTCGCTTATCGCTACGGATTGGAAGGTGCTTCCGACCGTTTTAGCATAGGTTACCACCTACCTTACCAACTTGCGTTGCAGAGGAATTAAAATTCCTCTTATCCATCGAGGAAACCTCTGCGGATGCAGAGGTCGGGTCAACAGTAGTGGCTTCGGGCGTTGTCACAACACCCCTGACATCAGAAGAGGTCTCGTTATACTTTCCAATGCCCCGTCTGGCTATGTTGTGTGCACCGTTCTTATCACTATCTATCTCAAGTCCACAGTCATCACACCTGAATCTGCCTTTCTGTCTATCACCGATTTCACCACATCTTGAACACCGTTGAGAAGGGTACGCTTCACTTACCTCTTTGACTTCTATACCTTCCCACTTAGCTTTGTACTTGATGTAGTCTCGCAACTTCCAGTGTGGAAAGTTATGAAGTTTTCTGTTCATCTTCCTGCCTTTGTCCTGTTCCTGTATATCATCAAGTTCACCGATAACTATCAGAAGGTTCTTTTCCTTAGCTGAATCGACTATTTTCCTGCTTATCTGGTGACATATATCGTCAATCTTCTTGCTGTCCTTATTATCCCATTTTCTTCTAACATAACCATCCGAACAATTTCTACGAAGGAAGTAGTATTTAGCCTGTATATCGCCTATATGAGTGCCGTAGCAACGGGTCTGACGGTCGGGCAACGAGACGCACGTTGCAAATTTATTCAGCCCCGCATCGATTCCTAAAGCACCGTTGTAGGTCTCTACAGGCTCCACTTCCTTTGAGACTGATAGATGAAGTTCAAAACCATAACCCTTCCTGACAATCTTTGAATCTTTTATATTGTATTCTTCTTTTATCTCCTCGTGTGGCTTCACTGGTACTGTTACTCCACCATAGACATCCTTCACTGGGATTTTAGCCCAGTAATCGAACTCTGTAGTGTTCTCTGCTTTCTCTACTGAAAATGTGTCGTTCCTCAAGTACCAAGGATATTCTTTGTC
>PWHR01000075.1 GCA_003554965.1 Thermoplasmata archaeon
ACATCTTCTGCAACTGAAATATGGCAGAATGGAAAGAAATAACGGCGTATGAGTTTCAATCCTTGTTTTTTCGGACACAACTTGCAACAGGGTGGGTCTGGCTTTTTATTTGGTAGTGATAATAGGCTTTTTCTTTAAATAGATAACGGTTGTAGAGTCGGATCTAAACCGTAAGGCATAAATATGAAACCCGTCGACTCTTCAACTTTTACAGAATTAGATGCTCTTTTTCTAATGTAGAAGGTTCGTTACCGATCATTATCTTTTGTTCGAAACACCGTGAACAAATGGTAAACATGTAAATTTTGTCTTCATCATCAAGGTTAAATTTTTTTAGGGAACTAGCCAGTCCACCCACTTCAGTTTTCTCTAGATATCCCATGAAAACACTGTACTGAAATCTTTCCAATCCATAATACTTTAATTCGTCACTTATCATCTTCCTTTTGTTGTCATCTACTATATCGTAGGCAACTAGTAAATATCTTTTAGATCTTGACACAATTTCACCTCCATCGGAATGCTTTAAATTCACTCTTTTCCCGAATGTTTTTAGAAAGTTTTTCGGCCTGAAGGAACATTATATCTAGAAACTCTTGTTTCTCACCCTCGTAACAATGTTCTGATTCCATTCTACTGTAGAGTCTGTCTAAAAACATTTTTTTCCCTCCACCTTGGATGTAACAGGTACTAGAATCAATTTGTTTAAAATCCTCATCACCTAGCATTCTTTGATTTAATATAGTTAACACCGTTCTATCGACTATCACTGATCTAAACGGTTCTATTAGGTCATAAGTAAGAGCAGCCTGTTCTCGATAACTTTCATGTAACAGACCAATGTAAGGGTTCAATCCCGCTCTCAGTAGCGAATAATGTATTCTTGAATTCAAAACCGTGTAACCATAGCTCAACATCGAGTTAACCGGATCAGGAGGAGGCGATTTCTTTCTTCCTTCAAACTCGTATTTTTCAGGGATGATCTCCCGGATTTTTGCAAAATAAAGACGTGAAGACTGCCCTTCAATCCCTCTTAACTCGTCTTTCTTTCTCGTATGTTTCGCTTTCCTTTTCCATTCTTCCAAGCCTTTGTCCTTAATTCCGAATTGATTCAATAACCTAAGCTTGTTGTATATAGATGCCTCGATAACGTCTCTAGCCAATTTTAGTCGATCTTTTTCTGAAAGCTCTATTTGCAGTATCCATATATCGTTGATAGGATTTTGATTAGCTTCAATGATTCTGAGATATTGATTGTGTCTTTCATCAACAAATATAATATCGACTCCTTCTCTCTTTAGATATCTTACAGCTCCAGCGGTTATCTTTCCCTCACCAAATACTATTAGCTGTTCTAATTCTTTGGGACTAAATTTTCGCTTTCTTTTGTCATCTTCGATGTATATCAATTTTCCTTCTTTTCCAATTTGGCTTCCGTAACCTGATACTACTATATTCCGCAACCTCTTTTCTATCAAACACACTCACCAAAATAGATTTGTACTTAATAATATATATTATTAGTCTTCCGATCTAGACCTTTCTATTAACTTTCCGTAACCCCTAGAAACGCTCTTCCCTAGACCAATAAAATCGGGCAATTTGAAGTTGACTTTAACTTTACCTGTAAAACCTATCATCTTCACGCCTTTAAAATTCACTACCTGATCTTCTAGATGTGTGTGTACGTATATCTCTCTATCGACGACTCTATTGAATCCCTTGCACATGGAAAGTATGTTACCCGTTAGGATGCTGTTCAGTAACTCTTTTTTTTCTTTCCAGTCGTCCATAGATTTGTACTTCTCGTAGTTCTCCGAGTTCAGCGCCAGCCACGGCGTTATAAACCTGTAGTAATGCTGCTCTCTCGTCTCCCCGATCTCGGCTTTACCTACATCTAGAGACCAGCTTTCAACCTCGTATTCACTCGATCCCAGCGTTAGAACATCTGCACAGTCCACCATCTTCTGAACAGGTTTTTTCCCTTTTTCGAATCCGGATATTATCGGTTCTCCTTCAACCACTGCGTACTGAACTTTAGGGTAGCTGAAAACAAGTCCAACATCATCAGTGTGATGGTGCACTAACGGTTCATCCTTGAATTTGCTTGCAAAAAAGCCTCGAACCTTATCTCCATCTTCTTCTACTTTTTCGTCGGTTTTTACTTTAAGGTGAGCATAACCCAGGTCCTTCATTTCAAATTTCACCCAGCTTCAGATGTTTTGCTTTCTCCAATTTCGAATCAAAACCGTCGATACTCTCCTGTAACTCCTCTTTTAACTTATCTTTGAACTTTTCACATGAGCTTTTAGATATGGGCTCAGAGCCGTGAGCTAGAATAGATGTGTTCCTAGCTGCTAATATATCCAAAAAACCTTTCTCCTTGATGGGGTCTTCAGGCAGATCTATATCGACCATACCTAGGATTTCCCAAACCTTCTTCAAACCAACAGAGAGCTGGGAATTTTTTCCTTTCCATCTCTTCAAGATCTTAACCTGCGAATCGGTGAAGTATTCCGGGCTTATATCTATATCTGCGTGGTGAAGACCGTGTTCGTCCCATAGTTTCCACTGGCCGAGCATCTCTAAACAGCGATAACATCGAGCTACGGCATCATCGTATTTTCCTTCGTCCATTCTTCTCAGTAAATTGGCAAAAAGATCAACGATGAGATATTCACCCAACCCGGCCTTAGATTTTTTCTCTTCAATGCAATTCTTCAAATGAGACAAGTTCATTCCGAATTTATCCTGTTGTTTAACGGCCAATATTTTTGCATCTACATCTTCGATGAAATCTATAGCTTCTTTATGCTTGAATATATCCCATTTAAAATAACCCTCAGAAAGAGTCGATATGAATTTTGCTTCCTCATGGATTCTTTTTTCGCTGGAATATTTGAGCACATCTTTGGAAACGTTGAGAGCCATTTCATAGGAATGTTTATCAAAATAGGTCCTCGCTTCAGCTATTAGGGAATCCGCTATTGGAAGAATTGGCTCCATTGAGTAAATTCGCTCGGTACCGTTTATTACCCTGCCGTCCCCATCTCTGCTCCCAGTTATATATGTGAACGATCCGCACTTCTGAGCCACTCCGGCTAACGCTAATCCGGCCGACATAGGCTTCGTTCCGCTGGTGATGTTCAGAAATATATCGCCTTTATCGAAACCCTCTTCAGAAAGCTCATCGATCAATGTTAGAGATTTATCGTAGCATGTTTGAAGATCATCTGGATCGAATACACTTTCAAAGGTCATATCGAAATCGGATTCAAAATCATCTATTATGGACTCGGCTTTATCCTTCGACTCCTCGCTAGCTAAAAGGACGACTTTTGTTGGATTGTGATCTTTTATACTCTTTGATATCGGCCTTTGTATTCCAGTGCCCACTCCAACAGTACATATCAAAGCTCTTTTCATCATATCAACTCATAATTTCTAGCAATTTTTTTCCTAATTTCGTGGGATATACCCAACCATCTTTATATTTCAAAAGATCAAAGGAAGCTGCCCTGTAAATATCGTTATCAGTTAGCCCCTCAATTTTGCTTCTTTCTATTTTTGAGTCAGATCTCCAAACTTTTTTGAAACTTTCCAGGACTCTTTGAGGATAGGGGAGAACCGGCATGGATATAACTTCGAACTCAGTAGGTTCTGGAAACAATATCTCGTTAAAGGTCTTTTTGTTTTTTTCATAATAGCGGTTTAGGTCCGAAGCGTGAAAGAATTCGTCTATTTTGTCTTTATTCTGCTCCAACTTTTGATTCCACAACCCTATCTGCGGAGATACCACGTGGTATACGCCATCAACGGGATTAAATTGAGATAAAAAATGCAGACCAGAAGTCATCGTCTTTCGTCCCCCGGCTACATTTAGATATATTCTGTCGGCATCATGTTTCGACTTCTCTTCATAAATTGCTTCCATCGTTTTCTTCAGAAAGGTGAAATTATCTTCGTCGGTGGTTACATCTTTAAAGGGTAATTCTCTCCAATGAACGTGTATGTCCCAATCGGAGAGCTCCAACGCGGACACTACAAGCTCTCCCTGTTTCCAAACCTCTTCATCGTCGGTTACTAGCAAAACTACATCGCTTACGAATTCTTTCTTAACTTCTATCAGCCATTCGACCAACTCGGTCATCACAGGAGCACTCTTACCGATAGCTCCTATAATACTGCACTTAGTCATCTCTTTATCACCATCTTTACCCAACCTAGCTCTCCAGAGGGATCCTCTTCTTCCAGGAAAAATCTCCTAGTCTTGGGCCACGGGTTACTTAAATCTCCTTTTTGATATCCTTTACGTGCGTACATTTCCCTCAATTTTTTCTTTACTTTATCATCTTTAGCAGCTAGCTGAATCGTAGAGCTTAAACGCCCCATACCGAACCCGAGGTTGAGCACGGCAGAGTCCTCTTTCATGACCTCTTCACGAAATTTTTCCAGCTGGTCAATGACCAAACTGAACTGAAAACTGTTCTCACAGCTCTGAAGGTAATTCAAATCTCTCTCAATCCGTTCTAGTGAAACCATCGTAGTGGCCTCTATGAGTTTATCAATTATCTGTTCTTCAGAAAAACCTCCTAGGATACCTTTTATCTTTTTCTCCTCGCCCCATCTTTTTGCCATCCCGGCTAGCAACTCTTCATACAAAGTTATTTCAGTTTCAAACTTTTTACCTGGAGCGATAGCCATATGTAAAGTTTCCCAGTGTTTGGGCTCTAACTTATCATAATTCTTAGAGTACGTTTTCACAGGAAATACTATACCTGCGTCTTCCACTTTTTTGCTTTCCGAATCGGAGATCTGGAAACCTTTCATACAGTCCCTTTTCGGGTCGTTCTCGCCGACTCTAAAATACTTCTCCACTTCTCTCTCTATTCTATTATTTTTGAACCACCAAGCCGAAGGATTGTTCATGTAGTAGTAAGTCAAAAGGCTGGTTCGAATCGCACCTTTTACCGAACTACCCGGAAAATAAATGGTATCATCGGCCTGAAGTATCTGTGGATCTATCTCCCCCTTTCTACGGAACAAATCTTTGGTATGTTCGTCTATGAAAGGAACCGAAAACTTCCAGTATTTTTCTTCACCTTCAAATAATTTATTGGCTTTTCCATCATCTATAAATTTCACAATTTGATTTGCTTTATCCGGGTTTTTGGAAATCACTTTGTCGATATTAACTTTGACAACTTTATCTCCAACAACGAATGAATTTAATCTATCCAACTCCTGCCCCTCTCTCGTTCCTATTTTAACAGGACTGAGCGTTTCCAATTTCACTTTCATATTTTCACCCCAATAGGAAATGCGTAACCATACTGCTGCACATCGAACTCTTCAGTGTTCACTATCGGGTTCCTGCCGTATTCATCGTTTCCGTTCACTGCAGGGAAGATCGAACCTTCAGAGAACATGAAGAGAGTCCGTTTCCACGGAGCTTCCAAATTGGTGAATGACTGTTCTACCACACCTTTTCGCTTTACAAGCTCGTAATGAAGTTTGTTTTCGTTGTTCCGGTATCTACTCCATTCATCTCCGGTTGGGCTGTAGAGGGACAGAGTCATAAAACTATCGGCTTCTTCGTCCTCTTCGAACTCCTCGAATTTTCCTATTTTACCCAATTCGAAACTACCCTTGCCAGTAGAGGTCGAGCCACCTATACCTCTAGTTTCCAAGTAACGGAGAGCTCCCTTGATCTTACCCTCGACATCTTCAGTTCCGGTTTTGAGTAGAAAGTAAAGTTCTGTTCCCTTCAAATGCTTGTGAACGGGTTCGAAGAAAAGATTTCCTTCAGTAGCAGAAGACAAGCGATTTATGGCATTTCCAGGTTGCTCAAACTCTGTCACAAAGGTCTTTCTATCCGTTTCCTTCAAGACGGTTTCTAGGTCCTTTTTCCCTTGGATGAATTGATCTAACCCTTCAGCAGTTATCCATCTCAGCTTTTTATCCTCCTTTACCTGCCACATCTCTTCGAAGTTTTCTGGATTTTCTTCTATAAACGTAGGCGTCTTCGGGATCGGTAAATAATATGTTTGTTCGTGGTAGGGGAATAGTGAACTGATCTTGAATGGAGGCCTACCATTTTTGAAATCTGCTAGAAGATCAGTTAAGGCTTCCTCACCGAAGACGTGTCTTATCCCCCATGATAGCGCACCGAATAAAGTGTCGCTGTGAGGAAAAGGATCTTTGAATGGAGAAGACGGCTTTAAATGAATTACCTTCATTTTTGCCCTCAACTCTCGATAGCTTCCTTCGGATTTTCTCTTAGTTCTTCAACATCTATCTCTATGCCTTCCTTTCCTTCACTGTAGTCCTCCTTTGATACAAAGGTCGCCAAAAGGTCCTTGAATTCTACCTTACCGTAACCTCTCGTTCCACTGCCGCCTAGGTATGAATCTTCCAAGAGATCCATAGCCTCGAACAGCACAGGGATGTAATCGAAGTCCCCTGTTTCGGCTTTAGGTACATCGTAAAGTCCGAAGATGAATTCAACCTTGAACTCAGAACCCTTTGGAACTCTTTCAAAGTCTCTAGGGGTAGCGCTTGATTCAAGTCTATTGATGAAATTTTCTTTTTTCCATTCAGTATAAAGCAAATCCGTGTCGAGTTCTTTCCACATCTTTTTAGTCTTTTCAGTGGGATGAGCATCTCTAACGGTCAAGCGTGTAGGGCCGGTCTTGAAACCCTCATCGGAAGATGATCCGAAAACTCGGCATATCTCACATTCGATGGCAGAACTCTCTTCGCTGCACTCGTGTACCTTTCCATCTTCCATTACAGCTCCTCTTTCCCATTCGGATAATGCTCTCATCTTTCCTTTTAGAGAACTTCCCGGGACGTAAGGGAAGCCTGAAGGATCTCTTATTACAGGCTGGTCTATACCTCCTATCTCCTGTGTTTCTTTGTTCCCGCCTATCTGTAATCCTGTCTTGCATACAAGGTTAGCCTTCACTACCAAATTTCCTATAAAATCTGCTCCACTCATTTTATCGCTTCTCCGTAAAATATCTATGGTATCCGATGAAGGATTCCATCAATTTGAAGAAATTTTCTACGTCTTCCACTTCTTCGTTAAGATTCTCTATCAAGTCATCGATTTCCTTTTTTAGACTTCCGAGGTCCTTCTTCCTTGCAGCAGCGTAGGCCAACTTCGGTCTGACAAGATTGAGAGCACTGATAGTTTCCTGAATCTCTTCTTCTTTGTTCTCTACAGCGTTCCAATCCACTTGAATTTTCTTTATATCGTTGTAAATCTTCCTCACTTGGGTTTTGTTTCCCTGATGTTTTTCTCCCATTTTTTCGGCTATCTCGTTGATATCTTTTCCATCAAG
>PWHR01000018.1 GCA_003554965.1 Thermoplasmata archaeon
AACGCTCTTTGATACCTTCGGAGAGAACTAGTTTTTTACATACGATATCGAGGAAGATATCGAAACGAGGACTGTTCTCTCGTTCTAGAACGGTCTTCGCATCCATCTTTTTATAAACGTTTTCCAATTCGGTCACCGTATCGTATCCTATCTTTTTCAAAGTACTTGTTAGTGTCGTTAGATGTTCTTGGTCGTCTAATACAAGGTCGATATCTTTTGTGGCTGTCTTGAAGCCGTGTTGAATCATCGCTCCTCCTCCAAGAAGATATGCCTCTATTCTGTTGACCGAGAGTTCCTCGATCTCTTTGAATATCTCTTATATGGTATCTCTTTCGTAAAGTTTCAAGACGATACCTCCTTTAAATCGAGAGAAATGTCTTTAGTCTTTGCGATCTTCTTCACGCTTTTTTGTATGCGTTTGTTATCTCTTTCGATCCTCAATGCGTTTTTTAGGTGATCCTTGATATCTAATCCCCTTTTCGTGTATATGTAGGTGTGAGAAGTATAAACCAGTTCATCATCTAGGTCTGAAAGAATAGATGGACCTGTTTCGTCAAAATTTTCGTTGTCAATGGGGGAATCGGATTCGATGATGAATTCCAAGCCCTGCTGCCATATCATCGCCGAGCTGGGTTTTACTTCCTCTATGAGGGATGAATTGTAAAAATATCTCCAGCTTTTCAGGAAGGAGCATAAAGGTGTGAACCTTTCTGTTATCTTGAATCTATCGTCTTTTTTTTCTATGAGACCCATCTCATTTGGCTTTTTTAGGTTGTTTCTGATCGTTCTTTCAGTTTTTTTAGTGATCTCTGAAAGCTGCTTGATGTCATGTTCAGAGGAGCATATCTGAGTCAATATCTCCACTTTGGAATGTGAAAGAAGGTCTTTCCAATCGATGTGGGGAAAGGTGGTTATGAGTTCGCAGAAACGCTGTGCGTGTTCCGCTTTAGTCGTTCTTACGGTTTTTTTCAGGGTTCCTGTCTTGGTGAGGAATCCTTTACGCTGTAGTCTAGTTATGAGTTCGCTGGTTCTGGTGTAAGAGAGCGAGATGTTTTTGGATAGCTCCTCTATACTCCTCTCTTTTTTGCATAGGTTCGCGAGTATGTTTATCTCCTTGGGCGAGAGCCTGTAATCGAACATGGTTTATGAAATAATGTCGAAATACTATAAATAAATTTCGGGATTATTTCTCAAATATAGTGTCCAAGGATAGTTTGTATTCTCTTTTCGTAGTTGGTGAAGATAAGGATGAAAAGATAGCACGGACAGCCTACGAATAGATCGTGTATACAAAAATCCTCTACGATCAGACACAAAGCATTTATTAATAGAAAGTCCGTTAAAAGGCCATGGGTGAAAAGAATCATCTAAACGGTGAGAAGAGCCGATACTTGAAACAGCATGCGGACAATCCTGTAGACTGGTATCCCTGGAGTGAAGAAGCCTTTAAAAAGGCAAGGTCGGAAGATAAACCGATATTTCTTTCCATAGGTTATTCATCATGCCACTGGTGCCACGTGATGGCGCATGAATCATTTGAAGACGAAGAGGTGGCGGAACTCATGAACCAGACCTTCGTTTCGATCAAAGTCGATAAGGAGGAAAGACCGGACGTGGACATGGTTTACATGGACGTAGCTAGAGCGATGACGGGATCCGGGGGATGGCCTCTGAATGTCGTTATAACTCCTGACAAAAAGCCGTTTTATGCAGCCACCTACATCCCGAAGGAGAGAAGATACGGTCGTATCGGCCTTAAAGAACTGATAAAGGAACTGAAAGATCAGTGGGAGAACCAGAGAGAAAAAATTTTGTCTAGAAGTGAAAGTATCATCTCCTCTCTTGAAGGAAGAGAAAATAAGCCGGGAACCATGGACAGCTCAACACTTGATAAAGCTTATACTCATCTCAAGACGACTTTCGATGAAAGATATCCTGGCTTTGGTACCGCCCCGAAGTTTCCATCCCCTCACGATCTACTGTTCCTTTTACGTTTCTACGGATCGACGGGAGAAAGAAAGGCGTTGGAGATGGCGACGAAAACTCTAGATGCCATGAGGAACGGCGGTATCTACGATCATATAGGATACGGGTTCCATAGGTATTCTACGGACCGTGAGTGGAAACTTCCTCATTTTGAGAAGATGCTTTACGACCAGGCCATGTTGATCCTTGCCTATTCAGAGGCTTTTAAGATCACCAGAAAGGAGAGATACAGGAAAACGGCGGAAGAGACCATCGAATATGTTCTAAGGGACTTGCAGTCAAAAGAAGGCGGGTTTTTCTCTTCTGAAGACGCCGACGTCGACGGGGAAGAGGGAAGATATTACACTTGGTCTGAGGATGAAATAGATAAAATACTTGGAGAGCGGTCGAAAGGATTCAAAAAAGCTTTCAACGTTAAATCTGGAGGTAATTACCGGGAAGAATCTACCGGAAAAAAGACCGGTAAGAACGTGCTCTACTTATCTGAAGATGTTGATATAGACGGGTTGGAGGAGATGAAGGAGAGATTGTACCAGGAGAGGAAGAAAAGAAGATCTCCGGGTAAAGACAAGAAGATATTAACGGATTGGAACGGGCTGATGATAGCCGCCTTAGCAAGAGCTTCTAAGGTATTGGATGATAAGGGGATCTTTAAAACGGCGAAAAAAAATCTAGAGTTCGTTCTGTCGAGATCGAAGGACGATCCGGGCTTATATCACAGGTATATACAGGGTGAAGCAGGGATACAAGGTATGTTAGACGACTACGCATATCTCGTTTGGGCACTATTGGAGATGAATAGGGCCAGTGAAAAAAGATCCTACCTTGATGAAGCCGAGGAGTTATCAAGATCGATGATAGACAAGTTTTGGGATGATGAGAACGGCGGATTTTATTTTACTTCGTCAGGTGAACTGCCTTTACGTAAAAAACCGGTTCGCGACGGAGCCTACCCGTCTGGGAATTCCATCGCATCACTCGACCTAGTATATCTTTCGGATATGACGGGTGAGAAGACCTTTAAAGAAAAGTATGAAAGATCCATGGATTCGTTCGCCGGAAGAGTAGATCCATCTCCGAGTCAGTATACCATGTTCTTGGCATCTTTCGAGTTGTTCTTTAATCATGATAGAGAGGGAAGATCATGAGAAGTAAAAGGATCATACTTTCGGTCATGATGGGTGCTGTTCTAGGGGTACTGTGTATCGTTGGCGTCGGAACTAGGATCGGGTACGGCGGAAACGAACTTTTTCTGTTCGCTATGTGGTATAATAGGATCGTCATGGGCCTTTTGATAGGTTTAGCTTATGATGTCAAGATCATAGATACGGATAAGAATTTTATCTTGAGAGGATCCTTACTGGGTCTGATCGTGTCTTCAGCTATCACCTTTACCAGCGGATTTAGAGACTGGCCAAGTTTTTTCGCAGGTATAGGATACGGCGTGATAATAGACTTTGTAGCCACTCGGTTCGAGTGATATGGTGCTTGGAGTAGATCACCATGGGATCCAAGAGTTCGTTGAGTCGACCTAGAACAAGTTAACTGACTACATCATGTTCACTTGTATTCGCGGCACTCCGGACAGTAATAGCTATCCATATCCTTTTTATATTCCGTCTCCGTGTCGCAGGTCTCGCACTTGTTCTTACTGCTGAATATACCACGAGTATGGCCCTTCTTTGACCTTGTTTCAACGGAATGGTCTTCTTTATTTATATCCTCAAATTCTATATTCTTAGAGAAGAATTTCTCCCGTACCTTGTAAACCACATAAAACATGATGGGGCCTGAGAGGACGCTTAAAAAACATATACCGAGGGTACCACCTCTTTGGTATGTCAGTACCATATCACCTGCAAGTATATAATACACGATGATCGGAGTTAAAATCAGGATCAGTAGATACAATGTACCCTCTTTTTTCGAACTCATCTAGTGTGAAGAGTCGAGAGGATTTTTAAATTTTTTTATTCCGGCAGATATGCTCATACCCACTACAGAATGAGATCCGATCACTATCACAACCTTGATATGGTAGAGGGTCTATGTGTTTTAGGGAAGAAAGTGTATCGGGTTCGAGAGCGGGTGAACATATATGGATAAGAAAAAATTTCCTAAAATAGAAGTCAAAACATTATCTGGAAAAGAACTTGTACTCCCGGATGATGCTGAAGGTGAAGTTGTATTGATAGGCGTTGCTTTTGTCAGAGAGGCCCAGGGGATGTTGGATTCGTGGATGGATCACTTTGAAGAACTGTGTCATGGACGGAAAGTTTACGAGCTTCCGATCATAGAAAGTGATCTTTGGAAGATATTCTCTGGCTTCATAGACGGAGGTATGAGATCCGGTATTCCGGAGGAAAAACATGATCTCGTCGGGACTCACTACGGCGACGCGTCGGAGTTCAAGGAAAAGTTGGGTATAGTTGACACGGATCGGGGCTACGTCTTTTTGGTCGATGAAAAGGGGAACATCAAATTTAGAGGCAGTGGTTATGCTGATGAAGAAGGTAAGAATGAGATGTTAAAACATGTCAAGAAGATCTGTGAGTAGGGAGATATGTTAGATATGGAGAGAGCCGTCAAACCCAGGGTTGTTGTCAGTAGATGTTTAGGATTCGAGAGCTGCAGGTATAATGGTCAGATCATCTCATCCGACGAAGGAAAAGAGATGAGAGACCACATCGAGTTCATTACCGTATGTCCAGAGATGGAGATCGGTCTAGGAGTTCCAAGAGATCCCGTCCGATCGGTGTCGAACGGTGAAGAGAAAAGATTGTTACAGCCCGAGACAGGCAAAGATCTTACCGAGGATATGTTAGATTTTGCTAAAAGTTTTTTAACGCAAAGATCAGATGTAGACGGTTTCACACATGGCTTCTTAGGGAAAAAGAAGAAAACCTGGTGAACCAAAGCTTTTTCCATCCATACCCTAGAGATCTGATCCGGCTGGAGGATGTTAGAACCTGCATCTCTAGAGATCATTGGAGTTTTTGAGAGTGTAGTCTGCTGGAGGAGTTAATGAGACAGACGATCTGATATGAAATTGAGTAGACTTAGGAAGAGACCGGCTGTCGATGTGGAAAGGACTTTTCAATCGCACACTCGATACGCAGTGGATATGAAGAACGTATCCTTTGAGGTCGAGATGGTGTATCTGTGGTTTGGTACGGTGATCCTCCCGAAAAAATTTGTAGGACTTTTGCTTTCGTGATGATATGAAAGTAAAGATGTTCGGTATCGTGATGCTGGTTTTATTAACATCTACAGCTTTTTCAGGATGTGTGTTCCAAGAGACCGAAGGTAGGGTCGAGATCAAAGACATCTCTATATGGATGAAAGAGGGAACGGAAGAGACCGGAGGCATGCCCAATTATTACGTCACCGTTGAATTCGAAACCGATATGGAGTTTTCTTTGACTTTAGACGGGCCTAGAGTGCCCGAAGATCATACCAGAGAGATAGAGAACAGTTCAGCCACCGAAGTCGAATTGGCGATACCCCAGGCAGAAGGAGGAGAATATACCGCTGTGGCGGAGAAGAACGGCGATGTTCTCAGTGAGTACTCAAAAGTGTTCCAGTCCGCCGAGATCGAGCTCTTGGATCATAATGTAGGATACGAGGTGAATTCCGACGTCGAAGTCTTCGTGGACGAGATCAAGATAAAAAATACGGGTGACCTCCCACTGAGGTTCGACGGCCCTATGGTCAACTTCACCACTGCCGATAAACAAGAAGCCATGGATGCCGATATGTCTTATGAATTCATCGAGGTCGGAGAAACCGGATGGTTCTCTGTCTCCAGGACCTTTAAAGGTATAGAGAAAGAGACGGATTACGAGGTCGAGGTAGAACTAAACGTCGTTCTTCCGGGCCATTCCGTGTTTTTCAGCGGAACTACACCTTCGGAGTGATCTCGAAGTAAATCTAGCGTCTCTTTTTCTTTTGATACACTAGAACTGCGACCACTACAGCAAGGCCAGGAATATAGTTGTGGATCCCGGTGTATCGTCGTCATCCTCTTCAACCGTGACGTCGATACTTTCATCGATGTAGCCGTCCACTACAAGCTCTACTTCATAGTCACCTGGTTCCCAATCATCAACATGGTCTTCTCTACTATTATCTATCACACCTGTTCCTTCCGCTTCTATAGTTTCTTCCCACTGGTGCCGTTGGTCTCCATCGTCTTCATAGACCGTCACGACCATAACTACTTCTTCGCCTAGTGGATTGTTCACTTCCGCATAGACGTGCACTTCCTCGTCATACGGTATAACGACGTCCTCATCTTCTTCGTTCACCCAGAATTCGACTACGTAAGGTTCATCTTCGTCTTCCTCTTCAACCTCATATGTATCCGAACCCGAACCGAACCGGACACAGTAAGCGGTTACTTCTATTGTACTACCGGGCTCTACCACCAGATCGTAGGTATACTGGAAACTGGTATCATCAGGCTGTTCGTCATACTCCTCATCTATCTCTTCTGTGCCATCTACCTCTACGACCACGTTCTCGATATAATGGTCCTGTGGGTCTTCTACAGAATGTGTTATATCGACAGTCAGTTCTTCTTCTTCGATATCGTAGTCTATGGTTACATCACTAGGGGCATGAGCTTCAACGGTGCCTGCAGAAAACAGAACAGTTGCACTTGCCAGTATCATCATCACAGCTATCGCCAAACCTAACTTTTTTTTCATCAAGATCATCACACCTCCTATTACAGTGTGATTAGTACTATAAATAAATTTTTCACCTCATGATATCGTTGATCATGTAGTTTTCACATAATTTGTACTAAAAAACTATGTAACTTCTACACAACTATCGGAATAAGTTCTCCCGGAGAGATCTGTTCTATTAGAAGTCGAATACGGTGAGGATCTGGGAGTGAAGAATCTGATCGAAGCGGCTGAGGAGACAGGGTTCAAACCTTATCTACTGACCAAAGATGATCACGGAACCAGAAAGGTCGAAGATGTGGAAGTGGAATCGGTACCGCTCTACGCGTTCTGTCTATGTGTGTGAAGTATGTATCTTCTAGTCAGCTTCACCGACCGCTGCGAAGATGCTTATCTCAGCATCTTGATCATCGCAAGTTGAACTACTGCAGCATTCAGTGCCGATAGATTCGACTCGAACATCTTTGAGTCCTGCGTGCGTGAACCAACATCTTATATCTTCTCTTTCGAATCCCAACCATCTATCGTTCTGTTCCGTTCTTAAGAATTCGTGATCGTGCTTGTCCAAGTCGGTTATCAGGAGTTTTCCACCGGGTCTGAGTATCCTTCTC
>PWHR01000007.1 GCA_003554965.1 Thermoplasmata archaeon
CTTTGATCCCTCGTTCTGCTAGTTCCTCCTTGAATTTTTCAGCGTTTAGATCCGCTATCTCTGCAGCTCTCATAAGAGAAACTTCATCATCTTTGTATAATTCTATAGCTATTCTCAGCCTTTTTCCAGGATTATTTCTCAGAAAATCTCGGAATGCATCTCTGAAAACGTCACTCCGAGATGTGTACTCTCCGGATTTCACCAAGGCGTCAAGTTCCTCGGTCATTATCTCTGGTAGGCTGAACGAAACACTTTTACTCCCCATGTTTTAACAATAGTTAGCAATAATAATTAAATCTTTCGGATGATTTTTCATTCAAAGCCCTCCTCATCCTCTTTCCAAAATATCTTAAAATCCACCGATTCCAACCGATCCACGAGAAGATCGTACTGACGGGCTTTAACTCCCTTCTCAGCCTTCATTTCAGCTATCAAGATATAGATACTGTCAGCCTCGTCTAACTCCTTCACATTCCCGGACTCATCACTATAACACTCAGAGTGTAGAACCGCATAAAAATCACCCAAAATATACTTCGGAGTCTTCGCCTCTTTTTCGATCTCGATCACGCTGACAGTTCCTTCTTTATTTTCCACCAGGATATCCGGCTGAGATACCTGTAAGGTGGACCCTCTCCTAAAACAAACTTTAGGGAAAATTTAAATACTTACTCTAGAGTAACTTACTCATGAGTAAAATATTCATAAACCGAGAAGACGAACTAAACTTTTTGAACAATAGCTACTCATCCCAAAAGGCAGAACTCCTGGTAATCTATGGTAGAAGAAGGGTCGGTAAAACCTATCTCTTAACTGAAGGGTTAGGAAAAGACTCGATCTACCTTTTAGCGGAAGAAAGTAAAACGGTCCTAAAGGATTTTTCCAACATACTAGCCGATGAATTCGATGATAGGGTTCTGGAGGAAAATCCACTCCAGTCCTGGAAAGCTTTCTTTACTTACATAACTGAAAAAGCGAAAGAAGAAAAACTTCTCGTTATCTTGGACGAGGTCCAATATCTCGCGAAGAACTACAAGCCGTTCATGAGTGTTCTACAGAAGGAATGGGATACTGAGCTCAAAGATACTGATATAACGTTGGTGCTGTGTGGATCTTTGATGTCCTTCATGGAGGGGGTGATCAGCGGAGATTCTCCTATCTATGGGAGGAGAACAGGTGCCTGGAAACTTCGACCATTGAGATTTTTAGATCTGAAGGATTATCATCCGATAAAGACCGAAGAATCTTTCAAAATCTATTCCATTTTTGGAGGGGTCCCGCAATACTGGAGAGATTACCAACCAAAACAAAGTATATGGGATAATCTCGATAGGATGTTATTTTCAAAAGGTGGTAGATACTACCACGAACCGAAATACTTACTGAGAGAGGAGATCAGAGAAGTATCTAGATATTTTTCGGTCTTAAGAGCTATAGCGAACGGGTATACCTCCTTTGGTAATATCGCCGACGCATCGAAAACAGACACGAATTCACTAGGTAAATATCTCAATATACTAGAAGATATGGGATATATAAAAAAGGAAAAAACGATACTGGGCAAAGGAAGTAGATATATGATAGATGATAATCTATTCCATTTCTGGTTTGAATTCGTTTATCCTCGCAAACATCTAATAGAAAAGGGAGAAGACGTTACAGGGCCTGTAAAGAAAGATTTCAATCGATATTTAGGGAGAAAATATGAAGACGTGGCAAAGGAATTCTTGGAAGCATTAAACAGAAAACAAAGACTCCCTTTCAAGTTCACTAAGATCGGCCGATGGTGGCATAAGGGAGATGAGATCGATTTGGTCGCTGTAGAAGAAGATAAAGGGATGTTCTTCGAAGTGAAGTGGAGTGAATTGGGCGATGATGGTGTCAAAAAAATTATAGACAAACTAGAGGATAAGACCGCTAGATTTGATCTAAAGGAAAAATATTTTGGCCTCATCACAAAGGATGCTCCAAAAAGAGAACTTGTTTTTACCCTGGATGATATATCGCAGATATGAACTTACTCTAGAGTAACTTACTTGTAAGTAACACCTCCCCGAGCAGGCGAGACGCTATCGAACCGCCCAACCAGCAACCCCCAATTATCAAAGACAGCAGTTCGCCACTCATCCAAACCTCAATACCTCCACTCCTGTCTCCCATAGTTGATATATGAAAGATGGCAGTTTTACCCCTCTCGATTATCAACGATAGCAGTTATCTGAATTCAAATCCTTCCCTACAATACATCCTCTAAGTACCACAACCCGATAATACCCTATAAATTTTATACCAACTTGCAAACGGCACTACGATTCTAGATTATAGCCAAAGATGTAACTTTTACTAGATTTTTCCAATTCTTTGACTAATCTCACAAATTCTGTTCCTGATTATATAGAATTCTTAGATTTCTAGTTTGACAAACACGGATCACCTCAAGATATATTAATTAGTAAATCTATGTTAAAGACGGGTAGAATTTGATGAATAAGACAATAATAGGGATGTTTATGGGGATCATCGCTGTGATCTTACTTATTTTAGCGATATTTGTACCTATATTCACAGCAGAGGCACCTGGTCTTTCAAGTAGTACTCTCTTATACGACGATACCGACGATGACATTGTTCGGAACACGTATATATTTACTATTATCGCCCTTATAGGTGCGGCTCTTGGAACTATTGTCAGTTACATGGTGGATACCGGCAAGGCCAGTAAAAAACTCGGTGGCGGTTTTTTTGGGATTGCGATGATATTTTCATTCATCGCACCGCTATACTATTGGATAGCCAACATCAGAGATCTAGATGATATGTTCGAGGAAATTGACGTAAATATGAGTGATTTCTGGTATTCTGAAGAAACGATCTTAGGAGAAATTAGCTGGAGCCCAAGCATAGCATGGTACTTGATGTTCGTAGTCGGAGTGATCACTCTAATCGCAATGGTGCTGGTTATCACGGGGCCATCTGGTAGATCCAAGTGAGCTAAATACCAAAAACTTGAACCAAATGGTAGATTTAGTTGCGATTCCTTTCACTGTAGGATAACGGCTTTTTAACTTTTCTTACGAAAGGAAATGAAGTCCACACCTTTCTCTTCAAGCCTCCTTCCCACTTCCTCATCTTCTTGTGAGCTTCATTCTCTACCATATTAGCATATCGAACGACTAGATCATAAACCTACCTCTCTAGTGAAAGGATGCGGAGAAGATCTGGGGCTGAAGATCGAACTAAACCCTTTTTAGCCTTCTTTTGAAAGTAAAAGGCCAGGTATCATGGCCAGAACAGGCCCTAGGATGAAACCTGCCCAGACAGTTAAACCTAAGATCCCGAACACGAATACTCTGATCCTATCCCTAACTTCTGGCTTTTTAAAATCTGAAGACTCTTCAAAAAGCTTGTAACCTAGGATCACAGGGATCAAGGCAAAGATAAGCGTCACTGTAACGGTCAAGCTCGGATTAGAACCGCTTAAGGCTATAACTATCTGCATCAACATCATGGCTCCGCTGCCGATGTAAAGAAGACCGGAGGTCAGAAGAAACCACTCTCTTACGTTGCCAGGCCTTTTCCCCTGTGAACGGTATTTCCAACCAGTCCATGTAAAACCCAATGTCAAAACGGCTATCATAGGAGCTAATATCAGCAAAAGAGATTGACCTTCCCATATACGTATGTTGATAACGTCTAAAGGCAGAAGGATCCACTCTACTAGACTCCATCTTTCTTCGTAACCTACAGCTAGGCCGTAATTACCTCCTGCTTCTTCTTCACTGTAAACGACTGCGTGGTAGGTACCACTCTCTTCGATATTCTGGTCGAAGGTCGCGGGATGATAGTAGCTTCCAGGAGTGAAAGGTTCGTATTTTCTTTCTCCCAGATCGCCTTCTATGACCTTTATTCCGACATCATCTGGGATCTGCACAAAATCAGGTGTAGTATCATTTCCATCTATTCCCGGTCCGATAACCGCCAAGTTCGGCACAAAATCCTCGTTTTTCGGTGTCAACAAACTCAGGTAAAGTCTTTCACCGGACTCCATCTCCATCTCATAATAGTTCGCCACATCACCTCCTTTGAGTTCAGAATATATCGCCCAGGACTTGATGGGGTCTTCGATTATCATTGCGCTTTCGAGACTTTCGTTTCCCGAAGCGGTTTTGGGAACGTGAGCCGAAGCTGTAGAGACGCCAAACAGCAGAAATACAGCTAAAGTCACTAGAACTACTCTTCTCACTCCCATGCTAAAAACTACTGTTTAAGTATGATTTAAACTATTCTGTGATTTTCGTCTCATAGTCTAGGATCGATCGTTCACTCTACCTGGCCATATCTTTTTATCCATCTCAAACGCTCCACAACTTACAAATAATACAAAACATATTCTTTAATGATGAAAAAATCACAAGAAAGGGATATGAATTATAAAACGGTCTCCAAGAACGAGGCTCGACTTTTAGAAGCGATTAGCTCTAAAGAACTCTTAACCTTCGGAGTGAATGAGATCAAAGCTCTAACTGATTGGAAGAAGACCAGGATACATAACACGCTTTCCACACTAAAAGAAAAAGGACATCTGATCAAGATCAAAAGGAACACTTACACCCTTGAGAACGATTTCTTCGACAGGACTTTCGAAGTGGTCACCGACGCGGTAAAACCATCTTATGTGAGTTTTTGGACCGCTCTTTCCTACTACGGTTTCACGGAGCAGCAGGTGAATACCATACAGCTGGTCTCAACAAAACAGCTGAAGGGATTGAAAGTCGAAAACAAAGATATAACCATAACAACTTTCAAGCCCAGCAGATTCTTCGGATATCATAACAGGGAAGGTCCAATCATAGCGGAAAAAGAAAAGGCGTTGATAGATACCTTATACCAATTAGAAAAATGTGGTGGATTTGAAGAGTATGTCAAATGCTTAAAGAACGGCTATAACGAATTGGACATAGAAAAGTACACAGAATATCTCATAAAATTTGATAACAGATCTCTGATCTCTAGAACGGGCTTCATACTAGAAGAGCTGAATCTGGCAAAAAAAGACACCCTGAAAAAGCTAAAAGAACACAAGTCCAATACCTATATCCTGCTCGACCCCAACGGATCGAAAATCCAAGACCCTGACTCAGATTGGAATGTAAAAATTAATAGAGAGGTCCCCAAAACATGATATCGAGAGAAAAACTGAGAGATATAAACAAGAATTCGTTCCTGCATCTTTATCAGCAGGAAAAAGATTACCTCATCAAGATCTTTCTTTTCCACTACTTCCGAAAGTACGATTCGGCCGTTTTCAAAGGAGGCACCTGTATAAGATATCTTCACGGTACCGACCGGTTCAGCGAGGACATCGATTTCAATCTCTCTGTACAACCGCAAAAATTCAAAAAAGAAGTCAGCAACACCTTGAAAGAATTCGAAAACATAGGCATAGAATACGGCTTTATCAAAGAAGAAAATTTTGAAGATGCTTACACGGCGGATATCTGGTTTCACGGCCCCTTACACGAAGGAACCAAGCAAACAAGGAACAAATTCAGGATAGATGCGGGAAGAAGAGGAGGAACACTCTTAGAACCGAGGTACGTTCTGATAGAGTCTGAATATCCTGAGACCAAAGAAAAGTATCTCGTTCAGGTGATGAACGAAGACGAATTGCTGGTAGAAAAAGTGATCACCTTGTTAACACGCTCTAAAGGCAGAGATCTCTACGACGTTTGGTATCTGCTGAAAAGCAACAAAGCTATAGACGTTGATCTGTTCCAACAGAAACATCGGGTCCTCGTAAACGAAGGTTTTCTGAAAGAAGAACTCTCCTGGAACTCATATCCCCAAAAAGAGAAATACGAGAGAGACATGGAGAAGTTAGCCCCTAACATCGTACCTTACGAACAAGTGAAGAAAGAAGTAGAGGATCATATCGACGAACTCCGTAGGGAAGTTTCCTAGTAGATTCACAAAATCAATTTCGTGGAACTACTTCATGTAAACACATACCACCAACTGCAGCTTGCAATCCAACTGATGGTTGTTAATCTCTTCGACTGGAACCCTAAAAGATGAGGCCGACCTACTCAAGTGGAATCGTCAGGACAGAAAGGAACATCACATGGTGGTCGGCAGGTCCGTGGAAGGCGGAAATGAAGTCGAAACCCTATCGTTGGAAGATTTCTTTGAAATAGTAAATCATATTCGGCATCTCCCTCTCCACTTCGAAACCGAGCCTTCCCATAAGATTAAAAATTTTTGTCTGATCCCGTCGAACGTCCAATGGTCGAAAATCCACAAAAGCCTTCTTAACCGTTTAAAAGCAGTAGACCATAACCTTTGTATAAAATGAGCACGATGTTATTTTCGTAGATGAGAGAGGATGATATATTGGACCCTGTAGAAGATATTTATGATGATGAAGAAGGTTCACTAGAAGATTTGAGGAAAGAGTTGGAGGAACGTGAAAGGGACGTAGATAGGAGGGAACAGAAAGTTTGGAACAAGGAAGATAGATTGGATGAACGGGAGGAAGATCTCGACAAAAGAGAGCAGGAACTTGAAAAGAAAAAAGCTCAGCTAGAAGAAAAAAAGAAGAGAGTGGTTGAGAAGGAAAAAGAGTTCGAAAAGGATCTAAAAGAGTTGTCCGATAAGATCATGGCCGTTGATGAAAAGAGAGATGAGTTAGAGCAGAGGAAAACGGAATTGAGGGATGAAAAGGAAAAGATCGTTAAAAGAAAACTGGACCTAGACAAGAAAGAATCTGAATTAAAACAACTAGAAAAGGAAGTAAAATCGAGGAGAAAAAAAGTCGAAGAAAAAGAAAATAGATTGAACGGATTAAAAAAAGATCTAGAGTCTCGTAAAAAAAAGATAGATGAGTCGGAGAAACAACTCTCTCAAAAGAAAACTAAATTGGATGAACGTGAAAAGCATTTGAACGAAAAAGAGTTGGAATTGGAGAGGAAAGGGTCCAAGCTAAAAGAGCTGGAAGATCAACTCAACTCAAAAGAACAAGAGATCGATAAAAAAGAAGAAAAATTGGATCAAAGAGAAAAGGAACTGAACAACAAAGAATCTGGATTAAAAGAGCTAGAAAACCAACTCACCACTAAAGAACAAGAGATAGATAAAAGAGAAGAAGAATTGGATCAAAGAGAAAAGGACCTGAACAACAAAGATGCTGAACTAAAAGAACTGGAAAACCAACTCACCAAAAAAGAACAAGAGATCGATAAAAGAGAAGATAAATTGGACCAAAGAAAAAAGGACCTGAACAACAAAGAATCTGAATTAAAAAACCTAGAAAACCAACTCAACACTAAAGAACAAGAGATCGAAAAGAAAGAAGCTAGATTGGATGAACGTGAAAAGAACCTGAAAAACAAGGGAAAAAAATTGGATCAGAAGGAATCCGACCTGAAGGAATTGGAAGACCACATCAGGGCCAAGGAAAAAAGACTCGATAAAAGAGAAGATAGATTGGATGACAGAGAAGACGATCTTAACAAAAAGGAAGAAAAATTGGAGCAGAAAGGGTCCGACCTTGAAGAGCTGGAAGAACATATCTATTCCAGGGAACAAGAGATCGATAAAAGGGAGGAAGGGTTGAACAAAAGGGAGGAAAGAATTTATCAAAAGGAATCCGACCTGAAAGAACTGGAAGATGAACTCACCAAAAAAGAACAAGAGATAGATAAAAGAGAAGAAGACCTTGAAGAATTAAAAGAAGAAGTCGGAAAGAAAGAAGTTAGGTTAGATGAACGTGAAAAGAACCTGAACGAAAAAGAAGGGAACTTAGAAAGAAAATTAAAGGATACGTATGAAATAAAAGGCGAACTGCAGGAAAAAGAAAAGCAGCTGATGAAGATGGAGTCCGAACTGAAAGAATCTGATAGACGCTCTGAATTAAGAGAAGCGGAGATAGAAGACTGGTTCGAACAGATAGATTCAAGGAGATCCGAATTGGAAGAAAGAGAAAAAGAATTGAAGATGAAAGAAGAAGAGATAAATATATGGGAGAAAGGAGTGAAGGAGAGGGAAGAAAAAGTTAATATGAAGGAGGAAAAATTAGAAGAAAAAAATATGTTCTGATCCTACACCTGTAAAATGCACAATGGAGTGCCTATCACTCTCTCGTTACCAACTCTCTTCCTTCTTTTATCAAAAATACCACGATCATCAGACTCACTACTGGATCTAACTGCCACAAGCCCCATAGGTAATTGGCAACCAATCCTAGGAGGAGCGCGAGAGACAAAAGCGAGCACACCAGTGTTTCCTTAGCATCGGCTTTGAGAGATCCCAAAAATAGTTTTTCTCCCAATCTGTGTTTTTTATAAGCTATCAGGGGCATGGTGATCAAGGCGAATATAGCGATGATTATGCCCAAAGGTGAAGGTTGAGGTATCGTAGAGGAGACTAGCATTTTTACGGTCTCATAAAGAACGTAGATCGCCAGAAGAATGAATGATAACCCGACCAAGTTCTGAGCTTTCCTTTCGATCATCCTCTCTTCTTTATCAGAGCTTATATCGGACTGTCTACGGAGTCGCCAAACTAGGACCACTCCCGACATGGATTCCGCTATACTATCCACCCCAAAACTAACTAGTGCAACACTACCAGAAACAGTTCCCGCAAAGATAGAAAAGACAGCTTCTACTATACTGTAAAGGATGGTGAAGTACTCCAGCTTGAGAGCTTTCTTGAAGTCCTGATGCATAGTCATTTTAATATCCAGTGTAGTATAAACTTTTGGTCCGCCCCAAACCCTGACTTTTTATAGCCTCCTACAATTCCACAATTATGAAGATAGGATATCCCTGCATCAACAGGTCTTTGGACTGCAAAGGGAACAGGACCTTCAGATTGAAATCTTATTGTGACATCCTCACAAACTTACTTGGCTGAAAGCTTTTCACCTCCGAGACGATAGATTTAATCTAGATCTAGAATAATCAATCCCAAAAGAATCATAAAATCAGCGAAAGGACTTTACTACAGGGTCAAACGATATAAATGTAAATTTTTAGAGAATATAACCCCTTATTTAAATGCCGAGCTAAATTTAGTGGCTTGTTTTAAATATTGTTCTTCTCGTTCTTGCACTTAGAGGTATAAACGATGGAAAACAAAACAAAGAATGTATTTACCATATTGCTCGGAATTATATTAGTGATGGGTACGGCGATGCCAGCCGTATCTATTATCGATGAAAACCAGGAAAAACCGATGTTTGAAAGAAGAGATACTGAGGACACGACAGTAGTCCTCGCACGAGTTGAAAACGACCGAGAGCTGTCTTTATTGGACGGTTACGGCGAGGTAATTGATCATTACGGAAGAAATGTTTTACTGACCATGGATAGAGAAGAAGCTCGTCGATTAGAAGGTGAATTGGATATCCAAATACTTGAAGATAGAAACCAGATAAATGTGAAAGGTCACACGTTTGATACCAATGAAGGTTTTCCAGAATTGGACTCTGAGTTGAAAATCGAAGGATACGAGTCAGGGACAGAGGGAATCTATCTAGTAGATATGATAGGCCCGGTGAACCCAGAGTGGAGAGAAAAGATCGAAGAGATCGGAGTAAATGTATTCAATTATCAGCGCAACTATGCCTACGAAGTAGTCATGACTCCAGAAAAAGCTGAAGAAGTCGAGGACCTTGATTTCGTTGAGTGGGTAGGACCCTATCAACCGGGATTCAAACTTCATCCCGAGATAAACGAGGCTCTTGACAAAGATATGCCTTTGAACATAAGGTTGAGGCCAGGATTTGATGCTTCTACGTTGAATATGATCGAAGCCGAAGCCGATATTTTGGGTGTAGAAGACCTTAGAGAAGATGGCTCTAGAGTGACTGTCGATATAGGATCGATAGACGATGTTGAAGATTTAGCCTTGGAGAACGATGTGTATTACATCGCACCGTACGTTGAACCAGAACTGCACGCGGAGATGGAAGCCCAGATGCTTGGCGGTGGGATGTGGTTCATGGACGATGAATATCCAACGAATACAGATCTAGATCCCGAACCAAGGCAGGGCGACCCCCAAGAGCCTTACAGAAAATATGGGGATTACGGAGCTTACATCAATCAATTGGGTTACAGCGGTGAGGATCTCACGGTAGCTGTGGCCGATACAGGTATAGGCGACGGTACGGTGGGTGATGCTGGTGTCGAAGACTTTACTGATAGAGTAATAGGAGGATATGGTTTTGGACAGGAAGATGATTGGGCTGATGGACATTATCATGGTACAGCGGTCTCCGGATTGGTCGCAGGAGATACCTATAGAGGATCCGGCGAGACCTGGGATGAATTTGAAGACGGTGACATGGAATATTATCTAGGCCAGGGACTGAGTTATGAGTCAGAGCTTTTCGGTACGAAGATATTCAGTGATGGAGGAGATTTTATTCCTACTGAGTACTATCCTATCTTAGAGGAGCCCGCCCAAAGATCAGACGCTTACATCCACACCAATTCTTGGGGTGCTGGGACTTTAGGGGAATATTTCGCCCACGATGAAATATTCGATCAGGGGGTTAGAGATGCGAATAGAGATACAGAAGAAAACGAGCCTATGGTGGTCACTGTTTCGGCTGGCAACGATGGAGGCCGTGGAGGCTTTGAACAGGAAACAGGCAGTCCTGGAAACGCTAAAAATGTGATAACAATAGGAGGAAATCGGCCCTACAATCCGGGTCTAGGACACGAGAATCCAGAAGAGATGTACGGTGCGAGTTCTAGAGGATGGACTGAGGACAACAGAGTTAAACCAGATGTGATAGCTCCATCAGAAAGCGTCATCACTCATAACACTCCACTGGACGACGAATATGGAGATTATATCGCAGCGGAGGGTACTTCTTTTGGAAATCCTTTGGTCACCGGAGCGGCTACCATCATCGTAGATTGGTATGAAGAAAATCATGAAGAAACTCCGAGTCCGGCGATGGTCCGTTCTATCTTGATAAATACTGCTAATGAATTAGATCCAGATATAGGTGATACCAGAGGACATATACCGAACAGAGATGAAGGGTGGGGTGTACCCGATCTATCTAAATTAGAATATCCTAAAGAAGACCCGATAGGATTCCTACTAGAAGATCAGGAGACTTTGATAGAAACAGGAGAAGTCGAAGAGTACGAGGTAAATCCAGATGACATAGATGAACCTTTGAAAGTAACTTTAACATGGACTGATCAGAACGCACTTGAAGGAGACAGTTCAGGTGGGACACCAACATTGAAGAACAATTTGGACCTAGAAGTGTTAACACCCGAAGGTGAGATAATACGAGGTAACGCCTTTGACCTCTCTGGAGACGGTGAAAGCGACGATGGTTACACCTATCCAGATGCGGAAGTGATGGAGGAATTCGATTACAACGATGATGGTTGGGACGACGTTAATAACGTTCAGAACGTTTTTATCCATCCCGATGAACTTGAATCGGGCATATATACAGTAAGGGTTCATGGGACAGATATACCGGAAGACGCTAACAATGATGGAGAAGCAAATCAGGACTTTGCTTTAACCACCTACAATGTACCTGACGAAATAGATATACCTGACAAAGAAGGTCAGATAAGCTTTGATAGAGAAGAATATGCTGGAGACGATATAGTTGAGATCACACTTTCGGATATCACATTGGAAGAAGAAGGTAGTTATGATGTGACGGTCTCCAGTTACGATTCTGGTGGCAGCCTCCTGGAAAATAAAACAGTAGAACTTGAAGAGATAGGAGAAGGGATCTTCGAAGGGACAGTCCAGCTGAGTGAAGAAGACGAAGATGGTTCGCTTTGGATAGATCACGACGGCGAAATCAAAGCCTGGTACCTCGATGAAGATCCAGGTCCTGTAGAGGAACTAGAATCTAACGTCGAAGATGTCAATGTAAATTCACCTTCTGATAATATTGAGGAAAAAAGAGATGTTGGGGTGATAGAGATTATAGAGCCGCCTGAAAAAGTCAACAGTGAAGAATACCATGGAGTAGAGGTCCTGGTGGAAAACTTCGGTGATGTTAACGAAGAAAACGTGCCCGTAGAGACGACCATCCAGGAACAAGCTATGTTGATGCGTGAAGAGTTCGAGGATGAGATACCAGAAGATTGGGAGATAGATGGAACGCTATTTGAACCAAAAACCTGGCATCACGAAGGTTCTTACGCCTACGTAGAAGATGATCAAAATGAAGATCAAGAAGAATGGTTGATCTCTCCTGAGATTGATACTAGTGAAGTTGAAGAAACTACCCTATATATCGATCAGCACTTCGAAGACGGTTCGGATGGAGATCCCGTAGGAGAAGTCTTGATATCCCCTGATGGAGGTTCGACTTGGGACGAAATAGACACCTATACTCAAACTACAGGAGAAAAAGAATATGCCATAACTGATCAGGTCGAAGATGAAGATGAGATCCAGCTGGCATTCGTTTTCGATACCGAGCAGCATTGGAGTATCGGTTGGACAGATTACTGGGAGATATATGAAATCAGAATATCCTATATGGAGGAAGAGTACTTCGACGAGACAACGGTTGATGTAGATGCTGGTGAAACCACCACAGCGGTTTTCGACCATTGGAATCCTTCTCATGAAGGGGAATTCTCCCTGGAATCCAATACAGACCTAGAAGCCGACGAAGATCCAACAAATGATCAGGAAACCCAGGATATCACTGTGGTAGATATAAACGATGTTGGAGTCATTGATATAATCGAACCGCCTGATGTTATAAATAGTGTGGAAGATCAACCGATCCAGGTAGAAGTAGAGAATTTCGGTACCTTCGATGAAACTGACGTTTCCATCGAGACAGAAATTGAAGAATATTCATATCTGCTCGATGAGGATTTTGCAGATGAGATCCCAGAGGAATGGGAGATAGATGATACAAGCGATGAAACTTGGTATCAGTCCAGTTCACAGGCGACAGTAGACGTCACAAGAGATGAGGTGCAGGAAGAATGGCTAATAACCCCGATGCTCGACGCCACCGATGCCGAAGAGACCCTATTTGAATTTAATCATCATGTCAGCCCTACACCTGCAAATCCAGAGTACACGGCCGAAGTCTTAATCACATCCGATGGTGGAGATAATTGGGAACTTATCGATCAATGGGAGGACGGAGAGGAAGCCAACGGTGTCTATCAGTACGATATCTCACAGCACGCCGATGGAGAGGACGAAGTCCAAGTAGCTTTTGTTTGGCAAAGCGACGACGTCGACGATCACGGAAGTTTATGCAATTGGGACATCTCAGAAGTGAACGTATATTACGTGGTCGAAGATTACATGGATAGTACCACCTTTGATCTCGACGCTGGAGAAAACAAGAAGGTAGGATTCGAGTCTTGGAACCCCTCCCATGAAGGAGTGTTCCTCCTCAACTCTTCTACGGATCTTGAAGGAGATGATGATCCGACCAATGATTACGAGACCAAAACCATTACGGTTGAAGACATACATGACGTTGGAGTGACCGATATAATCGAACCACCTCAATTCGTGAACAGTTTGGATGATCATCCAGTAGAAATCAAAGTCGAAAACTATGGTACATTCGACGAAACAGTACCCGTCGAAATCGTCATCGAGGAAGAGATAACGTTACTCTACGAAGAATTCGAGGAAGAGATACCGGATGAATGGGAGATAGATGACTCAAGCGAAGAAACATGGCATTGGGACGATCCCATCAGTGGTACCCAGGCCACCGTAGATGTTACACGAGACGAGGTTCAGGAAGAATGGTTGATCACACAACCCATCGACGCTACTAACTCTGAAGATACTTTACTTGAATTCGATCATGATATAGATCCAAGTTCCTCTGATCCCGAATTCACAGCTGAAGTAAAAATCACTACAGACGGAGGGGAGACCTGGGAACTCATCGACGAGTGGGAAGATAAAGATGATCCTACCGGAGTTTATCAGTACAACATTTCTCAATATGCCGATGGAGAGGACAAAGTTGAGATAGCTTTCGTCTGGCAAAGCGACGATGTTGAAGATCACGGTACTTCCTGTAATTGGGATATATTTGAAGTGAACGTGCATTACATGATAGAGGAATATTTCGATGAAGCCACTATAGATCTCGATGTCGAAGAGAGTGAAGAGATAGTGTTCGACGATTGGAATCCTTCCGACGAAGGTGAATTCATAGTGAACGGTACTACCGATCTAGAAGAGGATGATGATCCGACAAACGATTACGAGACTCGAATTATTACCGTAGAAGACATCTACGATGTCGGTGTGACCGATATAATTTCCCCAGAGGGTGTCTACTTCATCGACGATATCATCGATGTTGAAGCAGAAGCCGAAAACTTCGGTAATTTAGACCAAGAAGACGTTCCTGTTGAGGCGATAATAGAAAAGATCGAATATTTGTTAGATGTGGATCTAAGAGAGAAAATCCCGGAGGATTGGACGATAGAAAGTACCGCGGAAGAACCCTATACATGGCATTGGGCCGAACCCTGGGATGGAACCCCTAGAGCTTTCGTTGAAGAACGAGAAGATTGGCAGGACGAGTGGTTGGTCACACCGGAGATAGATGCAAGTGATATCGAAGATACGACTTTAGAATTGGATCACAATTTCGATACAAGCATAGTCAGTGGAGACTCTTGGGGAAGGATCAAAGTCAGTGCAGATGCTGGAGAGTCCTGGGATATGATTGAAGAATGGGAACCAGGAGAGTCCGCCGAGGGCGTCTTCGAGTACGACATATCTGATTACGCCGATGGAAATGAAGAAGTGCAGGTGGCTTTCGTCTTCAACAGTTCAGACGCGGAAGAAGGCACTTTTGACGAGTGGGAGATATTCGAAGTAAATATACATCATATGGTCGATGAATATTTCGATCAGACCACGGTCGATTTGTACGTGGAAGAACCGGCTGAAACAGTAGTGTTTGAAGATTGGGATCCTACATCTGGAGGAGATTTTAGAGTCGAAATCAGCACGGATCTTGAAGGTGACGAAGATCCAATAAATGATTTTGAAATAGAGCATGTAGAGATATTGGACTGGGAACACGATTACGGCGTAGACGAGATAATATCTCCAGAAGAAGATGTATTCAATGAAACACAGCCGGTCGAAGCGACGGTAGCTAACTACGGTGACTACGATGTTGAAGACTTGTTGGTTAACGCCACAGGGAGTCGGATCTCCGGTTTAATCGAAGACTTTTCAGGTGAATTCCCTCCAGAGGGATGGGAAACCGATGATTGGACACAATCTCACAGCAACAATGCCGGTGGAGAGGCGCCTGAAGCAAATGTCAACTGGGGTGATGCAGTGGATGGTTCCGCTTATCTCGAATCCCCTATGGTAAACACCACTGAAGCAGATGAATTAATCTTAGAATTTTACTCTTATATAGACGATGCCGAAGGCGGTTACAACGCAGAAGTTCTCGTACGGTCCTCACCGGATGAAGAGTGGGAAGACGTTACCCCATGGAATAATCCTGTAGATGGAGATGTGGGTCCGGCTCACTATGAAGTGAACATAACCGAACACATTGGCACAGGTACACAGATTCAATTCTATGTAGACGACGATTGGGAATTCAACGATTGGTTTGTGAACGATGTAAGGGCTGATTTCCCATCGATCGAGTACGAAGACGAGACAACTGTAGATATCGACGAAGGAGAGAGTACGACCGCCGAATTTGAGTACTGGGATCCTGCTGCGCCTGGAGAGTATATCTTCGAAGTGGAAGCATACCATCCAGAAGATATAAACCCAGATAACGCATCACTAGATAAAGGAGTCCATGTAGATCCGATAATAATTGATCTAGACCAATCTTTTGAATCACCAGAAGAGCCGATCTATGACTTCGATCAAGAAGTAATCGGAGAAATAGAAAACTTGGGCAACTATGATCTTGAAGATCTTTTGGTGGAAAAAACTATCGATCCGATCCATCAAGAATTTCCGATAGATGAGGACTTCAGTGAAGATCCTCTGAGCAATGGTTGGAGCGCCGAGGATTGGAATAACAATGACAATACTTGGGAGCACTACGGAGAGAACGAAGTGATGAAAGTGACTCCAGAAGATGACAAGCTTCCAGAAAACAACGTACTCTGGACACCCATTAGAGACTATACATTTGGAGAAGATAGAGTTCTACTAGAATTCTATTCAAGTTATGCTGGTTCCAATGATAGATCGATACTGTTGTCCACTGATGGTGGAGAAACGCACACAACGATAAAAAGAAATATCGGTTCTGGACATATCTCACTCGACATAACTGACTGGGTTTACGATGAAGAAGACGTCATTATCGGTTGGGAATACTATACGGAAGAGATAGAAGAAAACGAATTCTGGGAGCTCGACGATGTAGAGATCACGGAGGAACTGTTCGATGAAGAATACGAAGACGAAAAAATTATCGATGAAGCTTTGGAGCCTGGTGACAAAATGCATATCCAATTCGATGATTGGACACCAGATGTTGAGGATTATCCTCAGGTGTTCAGAAGAACGATGACCGTACTACCTTCAGGAAATGGTCACTTCAGTGAATTCGAGATCTCAGAGAGGATCAACGTTTACGAATACGTGTCACCTGAAGCTACAAATCCAGATCCATTTGATGGAGAAGAAGACGTTACTCATTCTCCACATCTGAGCGTGACTCTTGAAGGTGCCCCAGAGATATCTATAGATGCAACATTTAGACTTTATGACGATGAAGGCGAGCTGATAGCTGAGGAAAACGATACTGATATTTTAGAGGGAATGGATGCTGAAGTGCAGTTCATGCTGCTTGATGGAGACGAAACATATCAATGGAACGTTACTTTGGACGACGGCATCGAGACATATGAATCTGACACATGGGAGTTCCATACATATGTGCCAGAACCGATTTGGGTTACAGATACAGCTGACATCAATACTGAGCCTCCTGGGCAAGTAGAAAATCTCAACTTGGATTGGGATGCACCGATAAACGAGGTTGAAGGAAACGAATTGACATGGGATGCGTCACCAGACGACGGTTCAGGTTACAATGATACTGAGTATTACATAATTTACCGATCTGATTCAGAAGAAGGGCCATGGAATGAAGATTCAGTGATAGACACTGTCGAGGCCGATGGTTCCGAGAATTACACCTATATTGATAGTGGCAGAGCCGACGACGGCTATAGGTGGAATTATGTAGTTCGAGCGGTAGACAGAGTAGGTAATATAGAATTGAACGAAGAGGTGGTTTCAGAATTACATATGCCGACTGCAACAGATCCAAATCCAGAAGATGAAGATTGGGTCGACGAATTAGAGCAGACTTTATCGGTCGACGTCGCTTCTCCGACAGGTGATCATCTAAACGTTGAGTTCTACGACGGCACAACCCACGAGATGATGGAAAAGATGACTTCAGTAGTAAATGAAACGGTCGAGTATACTTGGGAACTGAAAGAGGAGAACAGGACAGAAGATCATCATTGGTACGTAATCACTTCCTATGAAGACTACAATATCGGAAAGATGAATCCACCGGAAGATCACACCCTCAGAATCCAAGAACCAGTGGGTGTAGGAGACGTTTATCTAGAAGATGAAATAGTCGATACCGAAGAATGGCCCTATACTGAAGAAATCGAAGGTTTCACTGAAGTCACACTAGAAGCTGAACCGGGAACTATAGATGACTTAGAGTTCGAATTTAAAGAATGGACTGGAGATGTACAAGAAAATATCGCTGAGGATAAAGAGATCACACTGATGATGAACGAAGATAGGAGTGTCAGACCGGTTTTCGATATACTTGATGTTGAATATGGATGGCATTGGTTATATCCAGATGAGCATCGAACCCCATCTGATGTACGGATCGGAGGTGAGGATACATGGTACGGCGCGATGCAACTAGATCTCTCAGAAGAAGTAGGTATGGAACTGTCGAAAGTAGCTTACTACAATCCGGCCTGGGATCATGAAACTGGTGCTCATGAAGTCCAAGCCCACGTATCTCCCAACGATGACGGCGCCCCAGAAGAACCATGGGCCGCTTCAACTGAGATATATGAACCAGAACCTTATGAAGGATGGGTAGAACTTGAACTGGACGAAGCTGTGTTAATAGAAGATCCAGGAGATTACTGGGTAGTTTTGGAATTCGATGATATGGGAGAAGGGTATTTCCCCGCCGGTGCAATGAGTCCACATGTTGAGAACGGTGGATGGCGAAATGCAGAAGATCCATTCAATGCTGATGATTGGTCTGAAGATTATATGGAAGAATGGGGATTCACATTCTCGATAGAGGCCTTCGTCGATATACCTGAACCAGAGGATCAAAAAGATGAGACCCATATGGCCGATGAAGATCTAATTGAAGATGATGATGAATTAGATGTTGCAGTGGTGGATGCAGAGAATTATCAGGAATTCGAGATAGAGTATAAATTGGAAGAATATCTTCCAGAAGACCGATTCAATGTCGATACTTTATGGAACGAACAGGACAAACATTGGGAAGATTGGCTCATCGAAGAAATGGGCGATTATGATACCTTTGTGATACAGCGTTTCGAATATGATGAAGATGATTCAAAATCTGCAGCGGAAGATTTCTTAGATAATCTTTCACCTATACAAGGAGTTGTATATCTGGATTCACATATCGGATCGACACAGGAAGCCTATGCTGACGGAGTTAGGAGTTTACATGAAGTACGTGGCGATCCTGAATTTAGAGACAGTACCAGGGACGGTAGATCCCCACAATATCTCCATATATTAGAGGACCATGAGATATTCGAAGGTGTAGGTGAAGAAGGCGATGAAGTGAAGATGGTAGAACTTGGAACCACGAACTGGGGTTCATGGTTCGATGATTACTCTGGAGAGATTCTTGCTGAAAAAGATTACCGCAATGATTATAAAGGGCCAGCAGTCGGAGTTTGCGAAGATAGACAAGAAGTTCTTTTGTCAGCGAAAGGTATAGGTTTTTGGGCAACTGCTGATGCTGATGGGTGGACTGAGGAAGCTAATCAATTGTTCGCAAATTCTGTAGAGTTCGTCTCACCACCTGAGGAGTTGGGTTGGCAATTCCATCTAGAGGGAACTGAAGAACCGATCGCTAACGCCACTGTGCTAGAGGAGGAACCCCACACCATTCAAGATACGATCACACTAGATGCCACCAATTCTTATGATCCTCAGGGCGCTCAGATAATCAACTATACCTGGACTGTGGAAGATCCAGATGGTGACGAAACAGTTCTATACGGCGAAAAAGTGAACTACACTTTACAACAACCTGGAGATTACAATATCGTTCTAGAAATCAAAGATCCGTACGGCTATACCGATACCGATTCCTTGCATATCCAAGCTGTTGATACGGAACCGATATCAGTTATCGATATAGTAGAAGATAAACCGTATCAGCAGGGTCAAACAATAACTTTAGACGGCAGTAACTCGTACATTGAACCTGGAGGCGAAGCAGAAATAGAGAACCACTCTTGGATGATAGAGGATCCTACTGGAGAGCTAACCACGCTTTATGGAGAACAAGTTGAATATACGCTAGAATTCGCTCTAGATTACAACATAACTCTGGCGGTAGAAGACTCGTTCGGAAATCAGAACACCAGTTGGAAGCAAATCCACGCAGTTGATACAGAAGATCCAATCGCTGACGCCGGTAATTCAGACATCGCAAGAGCAGGTATAGAATATAAAATAGATGGAACTGGTTCTTCAGATAATGTAGGGATCGAGTTTTACAATTGGACAATTGAAGGAATATCAGGAGATGCTGAAGGATATTGGGATACCACAGAAGGAGAAACAGTAGACTATATATTCCCAGATGAAGGAGAATATAAAGTAACACTTGAGGTTTCCGATTACGAAGGTAACCGTGACGATGATACCATAACGATCATTGCCACACCGCCGCTAGAGGCATTCGAGATAACACATCCTGAATACGATTATCAGGTCATAGAGAAAGACACTGTTACGATTGAATGGGAGGGACATGAGTACTTTGAAGATATGGAGTATGAAGTCAGAATAAACTATGGAGATTGGGAAAGCGTAGGAACTGATACCCAATATACATTCAAAGGACTATTAGAAGGCACTCATATCGTTCAAGTTAGAGCTACACACGAAACGGAAGAGACATTCATAGAGTCTAGAATTTTTGAGATACATACCGTCGAAGAAGAACTCGATATCACTGCACCTGCGGGCGGAGTTGAAAGTCTCACCTACGAGGAGGATTTCACCATAGCTGGGGAAACCGATCCTGAGTTGGATGTATACATAAATGAGGTAGAAGTAGACGTTGACGAGGAAGGTGTGTTTGAGTACGAGACAACATTGGTCGAAGGTCAGAACGTTTTCCGGGTGATAGCTGAGCACGACGGCGATAAAGTTGCTGAAACTACTGTTTATGCGCTTTACTTACCACAGATCCAGGAGATGCAGGATGATATGGATAATTTGCAAAACGATATCGACGAGAACAGAGATGATATCAACGATCTCTTCAATATAACAGACGACCTAGAGATAGACATCGGAGAACTCGAAAACGAGCTGAACGGTGAAGTCGATAGACTTGAAGATGCATTGGATGAGAACGTTACAGCACTCGAAGACGCTTTAAAAGAGAACAGGACCGATCTCATAGACATCATAGACGATAACATAACTTACATAGAAGGTGAACTAGAAGATATCGAAGATGAAATAGATGACCTATGGACAGCTATCGATGATATAAACACCACAATAGGTGAGATGAAGGACGATATAGACAAGAACAGAGAAGATATCGATGAACTATTCAATATAACAGACGACCTAGAGATAGACATCGGAGAACTCGAAAACGAGCTGAACGCTGAAGTCGATAGACTTGAAGATGCATTGGATGAGAACGTTACAGCACTCGAAGACGCTATAAAAGAGAACAGGACCGATCTCATAGACATCATAGACGATAACATAACTTACATAGAAGGTGAACTAGAAGATATCGAAGATGAAATAGATGACCTATGGACAGCTATCGATGATATAGATACCACTATAGGAGATATGCAGGACGATATCAATGAGAACAGAGAAGATATCGATGAACTATTTGACATAACGGACGACCTTGAACTGGACATAATCGATTTGGAGCATGAGCTACAATCAGAAGTTTCTAGGTTAGAAACAGAGTTGGATGAAAACGTTACAGCTTTGGAATACGCTATAAACGATAACGCTGACGACATCAGCGAGGCTCAAGATGACATTGCAGACATACAGGATAACATAGGCGAAATCGAAGATGAGCTCAGCAATATAAATACTGACATCGCACTGATCTACGATGAATTAGAATACCTTGATGGTCGTATTGATGGCTTAGAAGCTGATCTAGCTGATGAGATCGATGACTTGACGACTTATGTTGACAATGAGCTAACTGATCTTGAAAATGACATCGATGTTCTAAGAAGCGATATGAACGATAGAATAGACGACTTGGAAGATGAGGTGGAAGTCGATCTAGGTGATCTAGAAGAGAACATCAATGCAAGGATTGACGAGGTAGAAGATGGCATATATCTGATCTACGATGAATTAGAATACCTTGAACATCGCATCGATGACTTAGAGACCGATCAGGAAAATCTAGAAGATAATATCGAAGATTTGAGAAACGACATGAGCGATAGAATAGACGACTTGGAAGATAAGGTGGAAGTCGATCTAGGTGATCTAGAAGAGAACATCAATGCAAGGATTGACGAGGTAGAAGATGATCTTGAAAAACAGATTGATGACACGAACGAGGCGATGAGTTTAGCGATAGTAGGAATAATATTGGCAATCATAGCGATCCTTTTGGGTATCTTCGGATTGATACTAATATTTATGAAAAAAGGCAGTGATCGTCAACCATCTCAGAAAAGAGACAAACCATTACTAGACAAAAAGACAGAAGACAGTGAGATCGATGGAAAATCCTGAGAGAATCGAATCAAAAAAAGACATATGATCAAGTGAATAAAATCCTTTTCTTTTTTATTTTTAAATCATAGTGATTAACTTAATCACGTCTAAATACATCTTCACACTTTTTGACCCATTTTTCAATCCCCATTTCTTCGAACATCCTTTTAGCCTTTGATAATTTATCTCTACTCTCTTCTTCGTCTTTTCCCCTCTCTTTTAACAATACTCCTTGATGATAGATCAATTCGGCTAACTCTCTTTTTTCCCCTATCCCTGATAGTAGATCGTATCCTTTTTCCAATTCTTTTTCAGATTCATCATAATCTCCTTTCTTTCTATTTACTATGCCTAATATTTTATGTGACAAGCCCATTTCCGCTTTAGAATCGACCTTTTCAGATAGATTTTTAGCATTTATACAATATTTGAAAGCCTTGTCTAGTTTGTTTTCCTTCATATAGATTTCCGCCAAACCTAAGAAAACATTAGGTTTCAACGGTTGATGACCTATCTCATAACATATTTTCAGTGACTTTTTGTATTTATTCTTAGCTTTTTCCAATTCATCTGATTTATAGTAAAATTTTCCCAGATTAGCTAATGAGGCGGTAAGACCTTTCTTAAAATTTATTCTTTTACTTATATCCAATGCTTTGTTCAAGTTCTTCAAGCTTTCTTCTATATTCTCACTAATTAGGTAGTTTTCTCCAACATTTATCAACGAGATCGCCATCCCCTGCTGATCGTTCAACTCCTCCCATATCTCTAAGCTTCTTTTATAATGCTTCAAACTTTTGCTTAACTCGCCTTTCTTTAAGTATATAGTACCCATGTTGTTCAAAGTAGATGCGATTTCTCTTTTTTTTCTTTTTTCTTCACTTATGTCATGACTTCTTTTGTAGTATTTGAGAGCCTTATCTAAATCTCCCCAATTCAGATATATATTTCCGATGTTACTTAAAGAGGAAGCTTGACCTTCAAAATCTTTTAGTTCTTTCTTTATCTCTAGCACCTTTTCCAAAAAATCTAACGCTTTTTCGGAATGACCTTTGTTTATTTGAACAGTACCCAATCCCTGATATATATTCGCTAGGGTCTTCTTGGAATTAAACTTTTCACTAATCTTTTTTGCTTCGGTAAAATCCTCTTCAGCAGAATCGTAATCACCTAGTTTTATTTTACACCATCCTCTTCTATATAGAAGATTTGCTATTTCCAAGTTTTCTTCCGTTTCCACATCTAAACCCTTTTCTATAATGCAAAAAGTTTCATTGAAGTCACCTTTCCAGTCATAGATATTCGCCATTTTTCTGTATATTCTCTGTTTTGCCTCTTCTTTTACATTATCCAAGGGGATTTTTTCATAATATTCTAAACTTTGATCGTATTCGCCTAATTTTTTATATAAATCTCCAATCAACTCTAATAATTCAAAATCTTTAAGTTTCTCAATTTTGTCAGCCAATGTATACCCCTTTTTGTACATTTTTATAGCATTCTGATAATCATGATTTTTTTCAGCCCTTCTACCCGCTTTTTTATAATATTTAACTGCCTCATATAATTCATCAGCCTTCTCATAGTGAAAACTTATTTTCGAATAATCTTTTTCAGATTCTTTTCTAAGGGATTCTGCTACTTTTTTATGAAAATCTTCTCTCAGTTTTTTAGGTATATCTTCATATATCACTCTTCTTATCAGGCCATGGCTGAAGTAGAAAACGTCTTCTTCAGAATCAAAATGCCATATATCCAAATCGATTAATTTCTCCACTTTTTCATTAATCTCAAAAGTATCCAATGGTACTACAGAGTCAAGAAGATAAAAGGGTACCTTATCTCCTATCACACATCCAGTTTGAAGTATCCTTAATGTGTTTCCTCTCACCTTTTTTATCCTTTTTTCTATAATATCTTTAACCAATTTAGGAATTTTGACTTCTCCCTCAACATTAGATACCTTGTCTTTTTCGATATCTATTACATCGTCTTTCGCCATCTGCTTTATTATTTCTTTAGAAAAAAGCGGATTCCCTTCAGAGGCCTCATGAATCGAGCGGATAAGTTCATCGGGTATGTCTTCAATTCCTAAAATGCTGTTGACTATCTTTTTTGTTCCTTTCAATTTCATTGGCTCTAACTCCAATTCTTGATAAATATTCTCTCTATGCATTCTTTGAAATACCCCCCATGAGAAATCATCTCTTTTCACATCTTCAGGCCTATAAGACCCGATCAACAAGATAGATTCTTTTTCTAATTTCCGACTCAAAAAGTGGAAAAATTTCAATGATGATCTGTCTAGCCATTGCAAATCATCGATTAGGAGTACAAGAGTATGATCTTCAGCTACATTTTTTAAATTCTCTAATGTCTTTGAGAATACTAAATTTTTATCAAGAATGTTTCCTCCTTCTTGTACATCAAACTTTTGAGGAACTGTTTTACTCGGATAAGAAAATTCTAAAGGAAAATGATTTCCTTCCGTTTTAAAGGACTTGAATGCTTCCTTAAAAGGTAAAAATGGTTCTAACTTTTTATAATGTCCTTTTCCAAAGAGAACAGTTGTATCTTTAACATCTATTCTATCTTTGAATTCTTGTAAAAGTCTTGTTTTTCCGATTCCCAATTTTCCCTTTATTAAAATCGTGACTGAGTTTCCTTTATGCGCTCTATCCAATCTATCAAAAAGGAATCTAATCTCTTCTTCCCTACCTACGAAAGGATCCTTAACTCGTTTATTTAGATTATTTATGTCTAAAACGTCCTTTTTTTTGATTTTATTCAAAGCGATTAAGATTGGATTCTTTTCATTAATGTAAGAATCTATTTCGCTCAACTTAATTTCAGATTTTTTAGAATTTTTTCTAATTGTGATTTTAATATTTCCTATCTTTTCAATAATTTTTTCAGATTTTTGTAAACCTTTTTTAGTTAATGTGTAAACATCTCTTTGTCTTTTTAAGCTAAAAATTCTTGCCATCTCTTTTTTTACTAAACTCTTCTCGATAAGTTCTCTTATTATCTCACTAGTTCTGCCTCTTGAAAGATCTACTGCTTCCGAAATTCCTTCCTGGGTTAGCTCATATGGTCTTCCTAAACTACTATTTTGATCACCAGGGGAATGAAAATATCTTAAATGAATGAGAATTCTATTTTTCCCGGTATTTAAGTTACTCATTAAAAATATCATTGGCTTTTTCAGCTATAAATACGTTTTCCCAATTCTGGAGTTGTGTGGGGTTAGAACTGGATGAAAACGAAGTGAAAAAATTATATATTTCAAGAGTGGATTTGAAAAATAGGATATTAACCGAACTGCCAAACCGATTCAAAACTTACTCAGGAATCAGCTCTCTCTAGATATATATCAAAGCGCGCCCCACCGAGCTCTGAATCTTTTACTTCCATCATAGCGTCGATCGATTCGCTTATCTGTTTTATCATGTAGTAAAGGACTCCTCCCGCACCACTGCTCTCACCCATGTAGACCTTACCTGAAAATAATTCCTTGATATCTTCGGGTAATCTTGCGCCGTCATCTATGATAGAAACGATCACGTCTTCGTCACTCTCATCTACCTCGATGATGACCTTAGAAGATCTAGCTGTTTTGATCCGAACTTTTAAAAGATGGGAGAACAATTCTTTTAACGAATAATCGCTCTTGATCATTCTAGCAGTGTCTTTAGAATATCTTTTATCTATCTCGACGTCCTCATCCTCCACAGAAATCTCTTCAGTAACCTGTTCGATAATCTCGAAAATGTCTTTCTCTAACTTCCATTCGCCTCTATCGATTTTTCTGAGTTCTTTAGCAAGAGTTAAAATTTGCTGCGTCTTATCACCGCTTCTCATAGCCCTTCCCAAGTAAACTTCCGCTTTCTCACTGATCTCTTCTTCCTCCAGAAGGATCAGGTATCCGTATATGGTCCGAAATTTACTGGCCAAGTCCTGCCTTATGAGCACGTTGAGAAAATCTTTCCGCTCCTCAGTTTTTTTAGTATCAGTTATATCTTTGAAAGATGTGATCACCTTCTCGACTTCACCTTCTTCATCTTTGTGGGGTACAGCACTGATGGAATACCAACTTATCTCTTTTTGATCTGAAGCTCGAATACCTATCACATCAACCGCGGGACGTTCTGAGACAATAGCTCTGCTCAATGGATATTCTTCCAGCTTCATCGGGTCTCTGTTCTCATCGTAAATCTTTCCTTTCCAAAATGACAAATCTCGTTTTTTCATCTCTTCGACCTTAAGACCCAATGCTTCTTCAGCCGCTGGATTCGCCGACTGTATATTACCCTCTGGTCCGTGGATAACGATAGCTACGTCTAAACTTTCAAATAATTTCCGAAATCTTCTTTCACTTTCGCTCAGATATCTTTCATCGACTTCTTTTAAGAATGCGTACAAGAAAAAAAGCCACACGAGCGGTTCTAAGATCTCTATAAGATCTCCTAAAGGATCCAGCCCAGGATATGCCCACCACTCCAAGCTGTTTAACGTACCGTGGATCAAGATCAGGACTAAGAGTGTGATAAAGAGAAATTTGGCGTCCTTAAAAAATACCTTCTCCCAACCTTTGATGGTGAACACGAGTGCAAAGAGAATGACGACGATAAGTCCTATATTAATCAGAACTATGATGTTCATCTCTTTTCATCCCCCTTTCCGAACACCATCCAACTCCAAACAGCTAAGAAAAGTCCTCCCATTAACTGAGAGATGTGCTCCAATAAATTCAACACATCATACCATATAAGATGTTCAAGATTTGTAAAAGTCCAGCTGAGTAAAAAGAATAGAAATCCTGCGATGAGAATCTTCGAATACGGAAGTTCGTCCTTTAGCCTTCGATGTGAGAGGAAGAATACAAAAACGATCAGTCCTAGAAAAAGAGTGACGAGTTCAAATGCTCCAAGGCCGTTAACCTCCATCATATGGGATCTTCCCCTTTCCACTCTTTATAAATAAGGAGTATTATATCAATTTAACCCATATCTTTGACAGGTTATGGTGCCAAAAAATCCTCCACCCATACCCTATTCATCTAAAAACAACTGATCTCTACAGAAAAGAAGAAAAAAGTGTTTTTGAGTCTCCTTCATATCATGTATGCCAGGAAGGCCGTGCTAAGACCCAGATATATTGAGATTCCGGTGATATCGGTGACTGTGGTCAGCACAGGACCGGTCATCATCGCCGGATCTTTACCTAACTTTTTGATTATGAAAGGCATGGACCCACCGATGATACCCGCTACTAGAACATTGACTCCGAGCGCAGTCCCGGCCACAACGGCCAATATCACGTTCCACTCGAAAAGATACGCCAATGTACCGAAAAGCGCCCCTAAAGCTAGGCCGTTGACCAGACCCACCGCTATCTCTTTTTTCATAGATATGAATATATCTCTGAACTGGGCCTCTCCGAGTGCTATGCTTCGTATAGAGACGGAAAGAGCTTGAATCCCTACATTACCTCCCATGTCCGTGATCATAGGTAAAAAAGCCGCTAGGATCGCAATGGATTCGATAGTCGCCTCATACGAACTTATTACGGTTACGGCACCTAGATTTAGGAATACGTTGGCGACCATCCATGGTAGTCTCATCTTTATGGCCCGCCCAGGCTTGGTGAAAAAAGATTCATCACCGATAGTACCTGCTAGAGAAACGAATTCCTCCGCGATCTCTGTCGAGAGAAGATCTGCAGCGGTGTTAAGTGTCATCACACCTTTTAGCACGTTATCCTCGTCGACCACCGGTATCATCTTGAATCTGCGGGATTTTATCCTTTGAGCGACTTCATACGCAGGATCATCCAGTTCGGCGGAATAGATGCTAGTCTCCATAACATCTTTGGCCAATCTGTTCTTATTAGAGAACATCAGTGTTTTAAATGTGGTCATCCCTAGGAGTTCACCCTTATCATCCACGACATAGATATAATCAGTATTTCTCATCTGAAGAGGTGCCTCCTCAACAAGCTTAACAGCCTCACCTACAGTGGTTCTTTCGGTGATCGAGATATAGTCTTCGACCATGTGAGCCCCTACTACGTCTTCCGAATAATAGGCCAATCTTTCAGTTTTCTTTCTTTTTTCAGGAGACATCAGCGTTAGAACAGTTTCTTTTTTCTTTTCAGATATGTGAGGTAAGAAATCAACGACTTTGCTAGGAGTCATCTTTTTTAACAGCGAATGAACGGTATCTTCTTCCATCTCCATAATAAGGTCACCGGTAAATTCTTCAGGGAATTCATTCAGCACTTCTACGGCCCTTTCTCTTTCCATCTTTTTAAGAAATGCCTCTATCTTTTCAACTGAGAAGTCTCCTAATATATCTTTCAATCTGAATGTGGATAACTCCTTCGATATTTTGACAGCTTCCTTTATCTCTCCTTTTTCAAGGTGTTCGATCACACGTTCTCCAGACTTTTCAAGCGACTTTCCGATTATGCCTTCCACTCCTTCCTTTTGGCTCAAGATGATCACGCCTCGATCATTAATTATTTAATGCAATATAAATTTTTCTTGCCCCGGGAGCTAATCGACAAAGAAGATAGAGGCCAACAGAAAAGGAAAAGTCGATAAGTACCGAAATCGTCCAGTCTCGGCTCTACCAAAAAGAAGCTTTAAACCACTTACGTTCTCTTCAGTTTAACATCAAAGCGCGCCCCACCGAGCTCTGAATCTTTAACTTCAACGATGCCACCGTAACTCTCGACTATCTCCTTCACAAGATACGTCCCAAGTCCACTCCCAGCGTTTTCACCTTTTTTGTACCCTCGTTCGAATATCTTCTCTTTTACATCATCTGAAAGACCTTTGCCGTCGTCTTCGACTGTAACCACAACATCTTCTCCTTTCGCCTCACCGCCGATCTTTATCTTTTTACATAAGCTATGTATCATAGAGTTCTCTATCAGGTTGCCGAAGGCCGGTTTCAATAGTAGACCTCCTTTCACTTTACTGTTGAAATCCTGGACTTCTAGAGCTATATCTTTTCCTTTAGCTTGTTCTTCATAATCACGTATGACCTGATCCATCAAATTATTCAATTCGACCTCTCCTACCTCTTCACTCTTTTCAACTTCCTGCAGAGTTCTAATCTTATCGATCAGATCCTCAGTACTTTTGATATTCCTCATGAGCTCATCAGAATAATCCTCGTTTTCATCTTTCATCAAATGAACATACCCTTTTGCGACCTGTATTTTATTCCCGACGTCGTGGTGGAGGAGAGAATACAGGAATTCCCGTCTCTCTTCAGCCTTTTTCCTTTCGGTGATATCAATATGAGAACCTGTCATCCTTATCGGATTTCCATCATCATCCCATTCGACGACTTTTCCTCTATCAAAGATCCAGATCCAGTGGCCATCTTTGTGTTTCATCCTTCCCTCGAACTCATACATATCGGTTTCTCCTACAAAGTGTTTCTCCAATAAATCTTCAGATCTTTCTAAATCCTCCGGATGGGCTAGTTCTCTCCACGTTTTGATGGTCGTAGGTTCTAGCTCTTCAAGCTCATAACCTAACATCTCGGCCCATCTCTCATTGAAGACGGTTTCACCCGTCTGAACGTACCAATCCCAAATCCCTGCTTTTGTTCCTTTCAAGGCCAAGTCCAACCTTTCCTTAACTTCCTTTATTTTCTTTTCTGCTTCCTTCTGCTCAGTGATATCCTTTACAACGCCCATGATGAGTTCTTCATCTCCATATTCTACAACTCCCGCAACTATCTTGACAGAATATATGGTCCCGTCTTTGTGTTGATGCTCTCCCTCAATGGTGTGCCTTGCCCCTACTTCCCATTCTTGCCAATCGCTGAGAACCTCTTCTTTCGGCAGATTTTTACTATCTGGATCATCTATATAAAGATCGAACACATTCATCTTTAGGAGTTCCTGCCTATCGTATCCCGACTGTTCGCAGGCTCTTTCGTTGACCTCGAGAATATTTCCTTTCCTATCGTGCAGATAGATAGCGTCCATCGACTGTTCGAACAGTGAAAGGTACTTCTCTCGGCTCTCCTGAAGTTCTCTTTCCATCTTCTTTCGTTCGGTTATGTCCCTTTCACTCGCCAGGACTACTTCCTCACCTCCGATCCTAGCGACTTTCAGGGTGACCTCGATCCAGATTTGCGTCCCGTCCTTTTTCTCATCCAACCATTCGAAAGTTATAGGCCCCTCTTTTCTGGCTTTTCGGACTCTCCTTTTCGCTTCTTCTTCTGTATAGGTAGGATGGTCAGATACTAGATCACCTATAGTAAGGTCCAAAGCCTCTTCTCGAGAATACCCGTACATCTCACACGTCTTCCTGTTCACGTCTAAAATTTCAGCGGTGTCGGGATCGAATACGAAGAGAGCATCTGCAGATTTTTCGAACAGTTCTTGATAATTACGTTTCTGCTCTCGTAGTTTTTCTTCCATCTCTTTCCGTTCTGTTATCTCCCTTATATTACACTGTACAACTTTTTCTTCACCCACTTCGTAAGTGTTGCTGAGGAATTCTACCGGGATCTCTTCACCTTCTCTTGTCTCCAGGGGAAGGTCTTCGTAGCGAATCTTTCCTTCGTCTACCAACTCTTTAAACCTCTTTTTATTTTCGTATAGATCTCGAAAAGTTCCTATCTCCCAGAGTTCTTTTCCTACAAGTTCTTCCTTGCTGAATCCTATCATGTCTTGTAGGTGAGGATTGGCGTCTTTTATCTTACCCGATTTCGCATCGATTATCAGCATCCCGTCATGGGCTGTTTCGAAAAGTCTTCTATATCTTTCCTCGCTTTCTTTCAGTTCTTTCTCTTTCTCTACTTCTTCAGTAACATCTTCTATCGTTGCCACCATGCCGTCGAATTCCCCCTCTTGGTCGTACAGTGGAGCCGCATTTATCGAGAGTTGTCTTCTCTCCCCATCGGGCCATTCGATTGCATGCCTAACATCATAGACCGCTTCCCCCTTCTCCTTAACCATTTTAAAAGGTAGTTCTTCAACCGGATACTCTTCTCCTTCAAAATCAGTGATCTTCCATTTCGGATCATCATAAGTACGTCCTTCTATCTCGCTCTTAGACAAGCCCAGTACTTCTTCAGGTTTTTCATTTGCCCATAATATATCTCCATCTTTATCCACTTTGGTTATACATACCGGACTGGTCTCAGCTATCTGTTCGATGAAATTCCTTTCATCTCGAAGTTCCTTTTCCTTATTTTTTCTTTCCTTGATATCTCTAGCGAAGGCGAACTCCAGCTCTTCGTCTCCATGCTTGATATAGTTTCGAAAAACTTCTACAGGAAACACCTCACCATCTCTTGTTTCATGCTTTCTTTCGATCATCTCGGATTTTTTTTTCTTGAGTCTCTCCCAATGTTTTTTTCTTATCTCTTTATCTTCTTCATGTTCAGCATCGATCTCCCAAACATACATGTTCCGAAGTTCGGCTTCAGAGTAACCCAGAATTTCTTCAACTTTTTGGTTAGTATAAACAAATTTTCCATCAGGATCTATCCAAAATATACCTGTGTTGGCTTTGTCTACTGAGTTTTTGGTAAGTTCAAACTTCTTTTCCACTTGGTAATGTAAAAATTCTTGGGAGATAGCTTGTGCGAGCACATTAAATTGACTCTTTGGATCACCTCCCTTTTGGATATACCTATCAGCGCCGAGATTCAAGGCCTTCATAGCCACTTCTTCGCGACCTTTGCCGGTGAACATGATAAAGGGGATATCGATCTCTCTTTTTTTCCTGACTTCTTCTAAAAACTCCAATCCGTTCATCACCGGCATCTGGTAATCGGAAACTATCACATCAATATCATCATCAAATAGATCTAGAGCTTTTTCTGCCGATAGAGCTGTTATGATGTTTATTTCTTCCTTTTCCCTCTCCAAGAATATCTTTGCCTGCGTTAAAAGAGAAGGTTCATCATCTACCAGTAGGATATTTATATTATTATCCATATTCTCACCCTTGTTTTTAGAGGTCCTCTGATACTCCATATATTATATCTATGTTATATCAGTTTAACCCATATCTCTCAAAAAGAGATTACGGTAACCCCATAATTCAAACTATTTCATTGTGGTACTCTCTCCAGATATATATCAAAGCGTGCTCCTCCCAGCTCTGAATCTTTAGCCTCAACGCTCCCACCGTAACTCTCGACTATCTCCTTCACTAGGAACGTACCGAGGCCGCTGCCCGACTTTTCTCCTTTCTTGAAGCCCCTATCAAAGATCTTATCTTTCACATCCTCTGAAATCCCTTTACCGTCGTCTTCGAGTATGACTACTAATTCATCCCCTTCAACCCTACCGCTCAACTTGATTCTGTCGCAATTAGCGTGACGGATCGAGTTCTCCATCAGGTTAGAGAAAACCTCTTCCAATAACGAACCCGCTCTCACTTTTTCTTCAAACTCCTCGAATTCAAGTTCTATGCCTTCATCTTCCAACCTATCCTTATTCTTTGAGATAGCGGACTCGATGATAGAACCTATCTCTACATCCTTAATCTCTTCTTCATCTAATTCTCTCAGATTACGGATCTTTTCGATCAATCCTTTAGTTTTTTCCAAAACAAGATTACCTTTTTCTACTAATCCTTCTGCCTCCTCAGGAAGATCTATCTCGCGCAGCAGGTACAAATACCCGTCCAACAATTGCAAGTTGTTGCTCATATCGTGCCTTAATAAAGAATGGAGGTATTCTTCTCTCTTTTTCGCTTGGATCCGCTCTATAGCTTGAGAAACGTGGCTTATCAAGAGCTCAGCTGTCTTTAGATCTTCCTCGTCAAAATGGCCAACTTCTGTAGAAACTGCCTGGAACACCCCCTGATCTCCGATAGGCACACTTATCGCTGACCTGTAATCACTTTTCACCGGTTTTGCGTCTTTGTCTGCAGATACATCATCGACCACATAAGATTCTTTATTCAGGTAGGTCTTGCTAGCTAGACCCCCTTCATCGATAGGCCTGTCGGCATGCCCATCTTCGGGAGTAGCTGTAGAGATCTCCCTTATCACGAACATATCTCCCTCAACAGCGTCAAAACTACATATATCGAAATCGAGTATGCCCTCAGCCGCTTTGATAGCTAAAGAATACACCTCTTCTTCCGAATCACACAGTTGGATTTCAGCGCTTATCTCGTGCAATCTTTCTATCTTGTCCCTGTTTTCCTCTATCTCTTTTTCATTCTCTTTCTTTTTGGATATGTCTTGAGCCGTGATAATTATTCCTTCTACTTCTGGATCATCTAGATGATTCACAGCTCTGATTTCGAACCAGATCCAATCCTCTTTTCCTCTCCCCCGTAACTCCATTCTGTATTCTTCGCCGGGATTTTCAAATATCTCAGAAAACATCTCCAGCGCTTTTTCTCTATCATCTGGATGGGCGTTTTCGAAACTTTCACCCATGAATTCACTTGCATCTAACACTGAAATTTCATCGGATGGATAACTATGATATTTTATATTGCCTTCTTCATCTAAAACAGTGATATATTCTGGGGTATGGTCAATATATTTTTCTTTACGCTTCAATTCCTCCTCCATCTCTTTCTGTTCGGTGATATCTTTTGCTATACTCAGAATCATATTTCTATCGTCGGAAAGCCGCCCGATCTCTGAAGATTTGAACTCCCACATCCTCTGTTCACCGTCTTTAGTTTCTATCTTGGATACTCCTTCTGGAGTTTTCCCTTCTTTGTGAAGTCCATCTAAAATTTCCATGATCTCTTCTTTTTTCTCCCCATAGGCTTTTTCTGCCCAATCGGATAGTGTTGGAACATCCTCTAGGGAATAACCTGTTATATCCTTCCATGCCTGATTGATATCGATCACTTCTCCATCTTCGGCATACAGCGCCATAGGGTAGGGTGCCTCCTGTAACGCTTTTTCAAGCATCCGCCTGCTCTCTTCCAGTTTTTTTTCCTTTTCCTTCCTCTCTTCGATCACCCTACCGGTTACGATAATACTTTCGACATCTGGATCATCCAACAGGCTTATAGCTCTCGCCTCGAACCAGATCCAACCTTCTTCCGCTTTACCTCTTATCTCTGCCGAGAACTCCTCGCCGGGATTTTCTACAGCCATCTCGAATATATTTATCGTCTCTTCTCTATCTTCTGGATGTACAAAATCAAAAACGCTCTCATCCTCTATCTTCTCAGGATCCAGCAATTCAAAATCAAGAGGTGAAGATGAAGAAGACCAATATTCTATCGCGCCCTCTTCATCGAGTGCGACGATAAATTCGGGGACACGCTCCAAGTAGGTCTTTTTTTCCTTCAATTCTTCTTCGAATTCCTTTCTATCAGTTATATCATGGATGACTATAGCGACTGACTTGGATTCTTCAAGGGGATAATAAATCACCTCCATGAACTTCTTTCCAGATGGAAAATCAAACCATGAGGAGTACTCCGAAACTTCCCCATCTAAAGCCTTGTCCAGATGTGGTTTGACGGTCTCTCTAAAATTTTCTTCACCCATCAATTTTTCCACGGTCATCCCTACAATCTCATCAGAGTCATAATCATACTCATCAACATACCAGTCATTCACGGTCTTATATCGGTAATCCTCCCCGACCACTGCGATCTTAAAATCTTTCATTTCATTGATCGCCAATTCTAAGAAATTTAGCCGCTTCTCTTTTTCTTTCACTTCGATGGAAGAAAGGTGATGCTCATACTCTTGGATCACCGCATCCGCCAGAACTCCATATTGTGATCCCGGGCTTCCACCCTTCTGAAGATATCTATCGGCTCCAAGGTTTAAAGCCTCGATCGCGACTTCTTCTCGACCTTTGCCGGTGAAGACTATAAAAGGGATCTCGCTTTTCAAATCCTTTCTAACGGTTTCTAGAAACTCCAGTCCGTCCGTCTCAGGCATCTTATAATCTGAAATGATAACATCTATATCTTCATCATCTAGTAAATCTAATCCTTCTTCAGCCGACGAAGCAGTGATCAGGTTAAGTCTCTCATCTTCTTTCTCTAAGAATGTCTTCGCCTGGTCCAAAAGAGAAGGTTCATCGTCCACAAGAAGGATATTTATATCACTATCCATAGCTGATCACTTCTTTTTTTTTGGGGCCCACATATCTCTAAGATACGAAATCTCTAATATATCAGTTTAACCCTCTGTTTTGAGTGATCCGTTCTCTCCAATTAAACAAGACTTTTAAGTAAATATCTTCGATATCGTTTTCTCCTCACAACCGGATCACAAACGGATATCAACGACTATTTCTCCCATCCCTCCATCTCATATGCCATGTCCCAGAATTCCAACTCCAGTCGGCTGCTCGTAAGGAATACTTCCTTCAATCGGTCTTTTTCCTCTTCACTCGCCCGCTCACCCATGCTGTTCATGAGCCCTTTACTCCATTCTGCCAACTCCTCAAATTCATCCGAAGAGTACATCTCTATCCAGTCCCTGTACGGATTATCTTCGCTAGTGTCGCCTTCTTCGCTCAACCTTTTTCCGATCTCGAGGAACCCCCAGAAACAGGGTAATAGTGCGGCCACGGTTTCAGGCAGGGTTTTAGAAGAAGCGGTTCTCACAAGAAAATCAGTGTATGCCTGACAAGTGGGAGACTTTTCAACGTTCTCCAATTCCTCTCTAGATATACCGAATTCGGCGGCATACTCGCGGTGCAATTCCATCTCCGTATTCAACACACCATCCAACAGCTCAGCGAATCTCTGCATCACCTCCAGATCTTTAGCTTTTCCTGCAGCAAAAGCAAACGACCTCGCATAATCGATAAGATAAACGTAATCCTGACGCAACCAGTACTCGAACTTCTCCCTATCTAGTGTTCCGTCGCCTATGCCCTTCACGAACGGATGTTCATGGTAGGCTTCCCACACATCGGACGCTTCCTCATACAGATCCTGGCTGAAAGTCATATCTATGCCTCAGTATCCTACAATCATCACAAGTTGATAATCTTTTTGACCGATACACTGTTGATACTGATCTATTCATCCTCCACCATAAAGAGGGAAGAACTGTATCTCTTCACCGGCAGAAACTTTTGCAGAAAGACCGTCGTAATTTATCTCTCCTTCCAACGCTATCATGATATTATCGCTCCATTCACTGGTTTTCAACAACGATAGTAAACCCTCACCTACCTCATGAAGAGAGAGTACTTGTTCTATAGACATTTCCCCATGTAGATCTACTTGGAATTCAAGCGGTCCGCTTTTCTCCCTACCCATCTCAGAAGCTAAGGGTTGATATACTTTGACTTTCACCCGGCCCATACCATTTTACCTCTTAGTCAAGACCCAGTTCTTTCAAAGTTTCTTTTTTAGGATGGCCTTTTTCATCCCATCCCATCCTGCGGTAATGGTAATCGACCATCTCGTCTATGTCTTCTCGGATACTCACACCTTCATTTGGGCCGTCTGGGCATGGCTCCAATAGCCTTTCCGACGCTTTATCTTCCTCCTTGCTCCATCCTTGAGATATGTTTAAAAGTCTACTACTCGTCATCGTCCTGTGACCTTGTTTCAGGGCTTCTTCTTTTGAATACTCCATCCCTGTCAGGGCTTCCAATGCTTCAGTCATCAAGGAGAGATCTACACTGGTGAAGAAACAAGTACCTAGATTGTCCACAAAGTAGTACTTCTTGGCCATCTCTCCCTGTGCCTCGACCAGTTCGTACGGATCTTTGTACTTCTCCACCGGCTCATCCATACCTAGATCAGGTTGAGGGACGAGTTCTGCCGGACTGAAGCCTTCGATCGATCCCATGTTGGATATGGTCTGTCCGAAAAGATAACCCCACAGTCCTCTTGGATCATGTATGTGAGGAGCTATTCCTTCATGTGTATAGACCGCCTTATCTAAAGCATCTTCACCAAAATTTTTCGCTGTTCTGTAAACCCCCTCCGCCAACATATCGCCCACACCTTCTCTATGAGCTATATTTTTCATCAACTTCTCAACACCATCTATGTCACCCCAATCCAGATCAAGACCATCAAGGTCCTCTTCATCTAGAACTCCATTTTCTACACATTCCAAGATCAGCGAGAGTGTGAAACCCATCTCTTTGAGGTCCATCCCCAATCTATCGTTTAGATCGTTCAGATATATCGCTTCAGTGTAATCATCGTTTCCGATCAACGGACCGAATGCAGCCATACCTTCATACTCGGGTTCGTCGGTTTTCAAGCCCTCGTGCCTTCCTTCTTTCAACTGTACTTCATTGCAGTGTTCTAAAGGACAGGCATGACAAGGGGTCCTATCGAGATCTAACTTCTCTCTTAGACTGTCGCCGTTGAATTCAGGGTGCTTTTCGAATATGTCTGTAGTCAGATTTTTCACAGGGAGCCATCCAGTTTCAGCAGCCGCAGAAAAGAAACCGTTCGTTCCGTATTGGCTGACCGTTGCACCCATCAGTGTTTCATTTACCTCTTTCTGCCATTCTTTGGCCAATTCGTCAAACCTTTCTTCGTTAGCTACTGGTACTCCTTCATCTCCAGCAACGACCACGGCTTTCAGGTTCTTTGAACCCATAACTGCTCCTATCCCGTTGGTAGAAGCGAAATGCCCTCCATCACTGGCTATATTAGCGAAGCGGACTTCGTTCTCTCCGGCAGGACCTATACAGGCCACGCTGCTTTTAGGCATGGCCAACTTTTCTTTCAGGTATTCCTGCGTTTCGTACGTGTCTTTACCTGCAAGCTCAGGATCCGTCTTTATCTGAACATCCTCGTCCGTTACAAGTACGTAACTCAATTCCGATGCCTTTCCATGAAAGACGATACCATCATAACCGGCGAACTTCATCCTAGCTCCGAACCATCCGTTAGCCTGGGCTCCTCCAAACATCTCTGTGAGAGGGCCCTTTGTAACAACAGAATAGGTACCCGATCCGGGGACCTTGGTGCCGGCGAATGGCCCTGTGAAAAATATCAATCTGTTCTCTGGAGCGAAAGCATCGACTTCATCTTCTATCTCCTCTCGCAGAATGCTGCTGCCCAACCCGACTCCACCTACAAATTTTTCCATCTTTTCAGGGCTTATCTCCTCTTCAGTAATCTCGCTATCCGTAAGATCGACTCTCAACAATTTACCTTTATACCCTCCATAATTTTTTGGAATGTTTAACACCTCTTCAATGCACTAGATAGATTCTGAAAGATTTAAGCTTTATGTTCTAGAAATTAACCATAAAAGAAAGATAAAAAAAATATTTTTATGAATATCCAATTGCCTTTTTACACTTCCTCGTCCGTCTCCCCGACTTCACCGCTGCGTTTCATAAGGAAGAGTGCAACAGCTATGAGTAACAAAACGACAGGTATGACCACTACCCACATCCACCTAGGGATCTCAAATTCCACTTCTTTCAGTGTTACATATTCCTCAACATCATCATCTATGATCAAGCTACGTTCCACCGTCTCATAGCCCGTCTTCTCCACCGTATAGTTGTATTCTCCAGGTTCAAGATCTCTGAACAACACTTCTCCTTCTTCATCAGTAGTGTTCTCCATATCATTCAAAGTGACGTTGGCACCTTCGATGGGGTCGTCCTCTTCGTCTATGATGATAAACTTCAGATCGTAAGTATTCTCCTTTAAAGAAATACTCTCTTCAGCATCTGCCCCATCATCAAACGTGCTAAAAACGACACGATCAAGCTTCTCGGACCGATAAATCGACCCTTCTTCCTCAACTATGACGTTAACAGTTCCAAGAACACTCACCATCAACAGAAGCACGACACTTAGAACCAGATAAGTCCTGATCTCACTTTCCATCCTTATCACTCATCAAATCTTTTACATCTCTCATCCATTCAAACATCATGAGCACCTCTTGAATATATACTCCTAATATAAATATTACGTATCATCTTCTCTACAGATATTCCAATAGTTCCGTAAGCTCTGATATGATAACGTCGGGTTCTACATCACCATTCAATCCACCGTCAAGGTTCAACCAGCAGGTATGCATCCCGACCCTAGAAGCCCCGACTACATCGCTTCTATACGAGTCACCAACGTAGAGACAATCCTGGGGTTTACAATCCACTCTTCCAAGCGCCTCCAAAAAGATCCTACCGTCGGGTTTACGATATCCTATCTCTTCCGAAAAGACGAGCGTTTCGAAATGATCTATGATCTCCAGCGTCTTCAACTTCCGCATCTGGACCTCTTTCGAGCTGTTAGTTATCACACCCAAAATTCGATCCCCGTGAAGTCCTTTCACTACTTCTTCTACCCCCTTCATACCGCATTCCATCGACGGGTAAATTTCATAGAACAGTTCGGTGAGTTCTTCAGAAAAGCTCACGTCTATGCCCAATTCTCTCAGCATATCCTCACTTCTCTCCTCCCTTATCTCATTCAGTGGTACGCCTTCCCTGAAATCCTCTATCGACTTTTGATCAGCTCTTTCAAACGCCTCCACCAGTTCCCTGTAATCCACGCCATGAAAGTGCTCGCTGCACCTTTCCTTTATCTCCTTCAAAGCAAGCCTGTGAGCTCTTCTCTGGTCGAAGAGAGTGTCGTCCACGTCGAAAAATACGGTCTCTATCTTCTCGCTGGTAAAGCTGCTCATCAATGGAGCTGAATCATGAAGTCCATTTTAAACGTTGGGTAAGTTGACTCATGTCATTTTGTTTGGTATCTCTTGTAGAATGGAACGATCATGGAAGCTATGAACAACACGGTAAATATGATCAGCACGCCTAGATTATCAAAGTCCGTACCGATCAGATAGCCGTGGAAAAATATGAAGATCAAAGCTAAATACATGAGCGAATGTAAACTTCTCCAGTATTTCCTCATCTTACTTCGAAGGAAGGCCCCGACCACCGCGATATAGATGACAAAGAAAGCAGGTCTACCCGCTAATTCCCAAAATACTATCCATTCCGAAAAATCGGGAACGAACACAGATAGATCACTTTCCTCTACAGCAAAAATTACGGGATGGAGTGTTGCTCCGGCGAGTCCTATAGCTCCAAAATAGTGGTGTATAGATTGGAAGGGTTTTCCAAACAGCTGATATATCTCCCTAACGAAAGGCGTCAGTAAGACAGAAACGGACAAAAAGTAGAAACCGGTAAGTGCGAAGAACCTGACGAAGAAATTGTGATCGAAGTATTCAGGTGTCGGTGAGGATAGAAACAGTACAACCACCAGGATGTACAATCCTATTATGCCGGCCAAAGCATACTTACCTTCTTTTTTCAAGTATTATCCTCCTGTTATCAACATGTTATAATACTAGATAAAATTTTTCCTTTGATATCTCAATTGTAGCGTCTGCAAAAAATTTAGACTATGATTCGATATTTTTAGATAAAAAGAAGAGTTCTTAAGATAAATTTAAATATCAGGTACTCGCTAATATAACACAGTAATACAATTTTATTTCGTACAACTAAAACTCGATCGAAGAAGAAAAAGGTGTATAGTGATCTCGTCTAGGGAGCGGGGTAACATATGTCTTGGGATGATATACAGATCTTCGGGCGAGTTGTCTAAACGATAAAATACCCTAAAAGGAGGTATAGAAAATGAAATTGGTCGATGAAAAGAAGATCGGAGATATTGTCGATGAAGAAATAGAATTGATAAAGCAAAAAGTCTTCGAAGGACCGAACGTTCATGCGCTTTTCCCTGTTATCGAGGCTCACGTTGATCTGGGAGATTGGGTGGAGACACCCTCTAACGAGGATTTAGCTTATAAGCTGACAAGTTTATTACCAGAGATCAAAAAGCACACGTGCTCTAAAGGCTATGAAGGTGGATTCTTGGAGAGATTGGAGGAAGGGACCTATCCCGCACATATCATCGAACACATAGCTCTGTCCATTCAGAACAGCGTAGGCTCTGACGTGTCTTTCGGCAGAAGTAGAAGAAAAGAAGGCAGTACCTACAAAATCGTGATATCTTACGAATATCCTTCTTTAGGCTCTTTAGCACTTGAAAGATCGGTGAAGCTAGTAAACAAATTACTGGCTGGAGAAGAAAATTTGGAAGGATTTGTAGATGATATATTGGAAGACGCGGAAGATGCTTTTATGAAAGAAAAGTTCGGACCCAGCACCAACGCAATCATAAAAGCGGCGGAGAGTAAAGATATACCATATAAGAGAGCAGACGAATCTTACAGTCTATTTTCTCTCGGATGGGGAAAAAACCGTAAGATGATATGGGGTCCCGAGACCTCAGAGACCTCTTTGATAGGGACTGAGATAGCTCAGGAAAAAGATATCTGTAAGGATATTCTGTATAATCACGGCCTTCCAGTACCGAGAGGAGAAGTAGCGAATTCTCAACAGGAGGCGTTAGATATAGCCGGATATATCGGTTATCCTGTGGTTATAAAACCGGTCAGCGGAAATCACGGGGATGGTGTCTTTGTAAACCTCAAAAATCCAGATGAATTAGCGGAAGCTTACTCATTATCTAAGGAATACGGGGATTATCAACTAGTAGAAAAATATCTGAAAGGAGATGATTATAGGGCCTTGCTGGTAAACAACGAAGTTGTCGCTCTAGCTCAAAAAGTGCCCGCTCATGTGGAAGGAGATGGTTCCTCTACAATCAAAGAACTTGTTGAGCTGGTAAATCAAGATCCTAAAAGAGGAGACGAGCACGACAACCTGTTGACGAAGATAAAGTTCAGTGAAGAAGTCATGATGAACTTGGAGCGCAAAGGTCTGAGTCTTGATTATATACCGAAAGAAGGGGAAACTGTGCAATTAACGGAGACTTCGAATCTAAGTACTGGAGGCACCTCAAAGGATCGGACCGATGATATACATCCCAGCTTGAAAATGGTATTAGAGAGGACCAGCAAGATAGTCGATCTTGATCTTATGGGTATAGATTTCATAGCGGACGATATCTCAAAACCGGTCAGCAAATTGAATTGGGGCATAATCGAGATAAATGCAAGTCCGGGTCTGAGGATGCATATCTCCCCAACATCGGGTGAACCTCGACCGGTGGGAGAAAAAATAATCGATCATCTCTATCCTTCAGGGGATGGAAGGATTCCACTGGTGGCGATAACTGGAACTAACGGTAAAACTACTACGTCCAGATTGGTCGAGTGGTTAGCTAGGAATCAAGGCCATAATACTGGTCTTGCGGTTACGGGTGGTATATGGTCCAACGGCATGAAGGTGGCTGAAGGAGATACAACAGGCCCTTGGAGTGCAAATCTAGTTCTTCAGGATCCTGAAGTGGACTATGCCGTTCTAGAGACCGCTCGAGGAGGAATTCTCAAGAGAGGATTGGGATTTGACAAATCTTCTGTAGGGGTTGTTTTGAACATAAGGAAAGACCACATAGGATCAGATGGCATAGAGGATCGGGATGATATATTTTGGGTCAAATCTTTGGTAGTCGAGGCGATCGACGAAGACGGTTATGCCGTGATCAATGGAAACGACGATTATGCAGAAAAACTTATCCAGAAGTCCAATGCTACACCTATCCTTTTCGGTGTGAAGAAAAATCGATTGATAGAAGAACATATAGACGATGGAGGAGAAGCCTTTGTTCGTGAAGGAGACGAGCTTAAAGCCTATCTCTACGAAGGCGTTAAGACGATAGCGACCGTAAATGACTTCCCATACCTGAGAGGAGGCGTAAAAATGCTGGTGGAGAATACTCTAGCGGCGATGGCCGCCGGATATGCAAGCGGACTAGACCTAGATAAGTTCAAGAACACACTAGCTAGATTCCAAACGGATGAATGTACAACCCCGGGACGTTTGAACGTCTTCGAAGTAGAGGACCGGAAGATAGTAGTGGATTACGCCCACAACCCGGATGGATTGAAAAATTTAAGTGAATTCACTGATCACATCTCCAATGGAGACAGGAAAATATTGGTGTTCACTGGTCTCGGAGATAGGCCTGATGATGATATATTAGAGAACGGAAAGATCGCTGGGAGAAAGTTTGATGAGATCATATTCACGGAAAAAGAAGATCTGATACGGGGGAGAGAATCTGGAGAGATCACATCTCTTCTCAAAGAAGGAGCTGAAGCGGTACAGAAAGAACCGATCACTATACCGGATCATATGAAGGCGATATCCCATGCTCTCGAGGAGAGTAAACCAGGAGACGTGATAGTCTCTGCAAATGTTGACATCACTTCAGAGCATCTGGTCGAAGTGTTTGGCGATTCCAGCAAGTTCCAGGATAAAGAAAAAGAAGAGATAAAAGACTGCAAGATAGATATGACTTCTTCTCTAACAACGAGTGAGGACAAGGGTCAAGAAGTGGTAAAAAGAGAAAAGAAGAGGGACTGACTTTCGGTGATCAGCTCTCTGGATCATGAACGCAAAGCGGATCTTCCTGTAAATGGTCACCTGTAGCGGCGTAGGCTCGAGCCCTAGATCCACCGCATATCTCGTTGAATCCGCAGACACCGCAGTCGCCTTTGAGTTTCGACTTGTCCCTCAATTCCTGGAACAACTCGTTTTCCCTATAAACCTGTAAAAGTCCGTCCTCTCTTATGTTCCCGGCTTCTAGAGGCAAAAACCCGCTGGGGAATATCTCACCCTTTCTAGAAACGAACACTATACCGTTGCCGTCACTAACTCCGAAGCTCCTCCCTATCCCATCTCCGATTCCAACTTCGTTCATACATCCCGATCGCTGCATCACGACCCTTCTATAATGACACGCCTCAGTAGTCTTCACCATGTAAGGTCTTTTCAGGTCCTCCTCATACAGAAAGTTCATGACTTCTTCCGCCCTTTCAGCAGAGACGGATTCCAAGTGCTCTCCTCGACCGACTTCCACTAAAAAGAACAGTGCCCACATAACCGCACCAAGGTCCTCAACTTTTTCCGCGATTTCAGGCAGATCATCCACTGTCTCTTCTGTCACCATGGTATTGATCTGGATCGGAAGACCTATATTCTCAGAAACGGAAGCTGCCCGTAAAACCGCGTTGTATGAGCCTTCACCTCTTACGGCATCATGGATCTCAGGACTACTTCCATCTAAGGATAAAGCCATCCTGCTCACACCTTTTTCTTTCAGTTTTTTTATGTTCTCCTCATCCAATGATCTTGTAGGCGCTGGAGTGAAAGCCGTTCTTATACCTTTATCAACAGCGTATCCCACCAGATCGAAGATATCGTCTCTCATCAGTGGGTCGCCGCCGGTTAAGACCAGGATGGGCACCTTTTCAAAATCGGCCAATTCATCTAGAAACTCGATACCTTCCTGATAGCTCAGCTCTTCAGGAGAAGGTTCTATCATTGCTTCCGCACGGCAGTGATCGCAGGCCAGTGGGCAAGCTCTAGTCACTTCCCAGAAGACGATGAAAGGAAACTCATCATGATCTATCTTACCGTGAGGGCTTTTACCTTTTTTACTTCCATGCGGGTGTCCTTTTTCCATATCATCATCTCTCATCTTATCTCATCTTCACGAAGATAGCATTTTGGATCAGGTTTCCAAACATCACCGTGTATCTTCAAAGCTCGAAGCCTACTACCTCCCCTACATATCTCCGAAAATTGACAGTCCGCACATTTTCCCTTCAACATTTTCTCTTTATTCTTCAGTCCCTTCATCAACTCATCGCTAGTATCTTCCCATATATCACCGAAACTTCTTTCCTTAATATTGCCAAAACTGTAAGACCTCCAGAACTGGTTTGGATGCACCTCTCCTTCAGCGTCTATCGCACTTATGCGCTCTCCGGTACCGTCTCCACCGTTCTTTTTCAACAGCTGATATACCGCTTGTGCCCTTTCTTCCCCGTAGTTCTCTTTCACGTAAAGATAGAGGAAAGGAGCGTCGACGTAATTACCCACGGTCAGCACTTCGATCGGAAACCCCTCCTGATGGAAACTTTCAGTCAGTGTAAAAAGCTTCCTCACCGCCTGCCTTGTCTCATTTCTACTAAGATCGTGTTCTTTTATGTCTTCTCCTCTGCCGCTGTAATCCAAGTGGTAAAAACAGTACCGATCGACACCCACCTCTCTCAGCATATTTATCACCTTTTCCATATCGCCCATGTTGTATTCAGTTATCGTGTACCGGAGACCCGTTTTCAAACCACCTTCCAAACTGTTCCGTATACCTTTAACGGCGCGGTCGAACGCGCCCTTCTCACCTCTAAACTCATCGTTCACCTCGGGAACACCGTCAACTGAAACTCCGATATAATCCGCCCCGGCCTTCACAGCTCTATCTACATTTTCTCGATCCAAGAGCGTTCCGTTTGTAGATATCACAGCCCTGATACCCTGATCTTTGGTGAACTGAATCAGCTCGAAAAGATCGTCCCTGATCAGAGGTTCTCCGCCTGAAAAGATCAACACCGGCACTCCGTAATCGGCCAGGTCCATGATCATCTTTTTAGCATCGGAGGTGGAAAGCTCTCCTTCACCTTCTTCATCCTCTGCCGCGGCGTAACAGTGTTTACATCCAAGGTTACACCTCACGGTGGAATTCCAAACCACCACCGGCCTTCCACTGTGCTTTCCACGGTGCTTTATCTGTTTCTTCTTTCCGTTTGGGTCATCGTACCTCAACCCGTCGGATTCTGTCTTCAGTCCACACAGCAGCTTACTGATCGAAATCATGATATCTATTCCTGTTTACTCATCTAAGTCAAAAAGAGATCTAGCGACTTCGACGACCTCTTCATCTTCCTCTATAGAAGCGTTTTTTAAACTGTTAACGGGATCGTGAAGTATCTTCTCCGCGATGCTTCTGGTCGCTTCGTCGATTATCTCCCTTTCTTCACTGGATAATCCACCATTTTCAGCTTCTAACATCCTCAATGCCTTCTCCACTTCCCTCTCCCTGACTTCCTCCGCCTTCCTGTATATGTTCTTCACGATCTCTTCTGCGTTCTTTTCCTTGTACTTTTTCATCAACTTCTTCAGTTCCTGGTCCACGATCTCTTTGACCTTCTCCTTCTCTTTCTCCCTCCTCTCCTCGTTCTCTTCCAACATACAATTCAAGCTGTCCAGATCGAAAAGTTCCACACGATCTAGTTCTCCCACGTTTGCGTCGACGTCCCTTGGATTCGCCAGATCGAGTATGAGTGTTTTACCTTCGATCTTGTCTTCCAGGTCCTCCTTATCAAATATCACATCTCCGGCTGAAGTGGCGCTTATCACCACGTCGACTTCAGTAAATAGATCTATGTTATGTTCGCTGGCTAGGGCCTTTCCTCCCACTTTTTCCGCCACCTTTCGAGCCTTGCTCAGATCTTTATCAGTTATATATACAGAATCGTAACCTCTTTTCTTCAATGACTTGCTCACCAATTCTGCCACATCCCCCGCTCCGATCATAGCAAATTCCGCATCCTCCACATCATCTAGATTTTTCTCCGCAAACCTGATCGCCGCGGATCCGATCGATCTAGGTCCAGAATTTATCTCCGTTTCATTCCTGACCCTTTTTCCCACGTGCACCGCCTTCTCCAAGGCAGGATTCAGTACGCTCCCAGAAAATCCATTTTCTACGCAGTGTTCAAAAGTGTCGGCGACCTGGCCCAATATCTCGTCCTCTCCAGATACCATGGAAACCATGCCAGACGAAACTTCAAAGAGGTGCTGAAGAGCATCCAATCCTCTCAATATATCGATATTCTCAGAATCTTCAGAACCTAAAAATTCTTCAGCCGTTTCACCCAACGTTTCTTCGTCTACTCCTACTTCAGAGATCGTTAGGTAGACTTCCACCCTGTTGCACGTCTGCAGTATGCCGACCTCGTCCACCCATCCTTTATCCAGTAGTTCTACGCATGCCGCAGATTCATCTTTGAAGGATGCCACTTCCAACTCTTCAACGCTGGCACGATGATGGGATATTGTCAAACATATGATCCGATCCAAGAACTCCTGCTTCATCGTCGTCACCATCTTAGGATACTAACATTTAATCCTTTCTACCTAAATGTAAAAAATAAGAGGGGATGTAGTCCCCTAGATAAACGGACTGTAGTGTAGCTAATCCAGCAAGTCCTCTACCACAGGTGCCTCTGCTATCTCTTCGTCCGGCAGTTCAAGTAATTCGTCAGGTACCGCTTCTTCTATATCTATGCCAAGGCGTTCGGCGACACCGCGTCCCCAGCGTGGATCAGCTTTGTAAAAATGCACCAGCTGGCGTTTCTGTATGGTCTCATCTACCGGCTCCATATCTTCCGCAAAGTTGTCCATCAGATGCTGGCGCTGTTCTTCACTCATCACTTTTCTGAATAGGTCCCCTGGCTGTTTGTAATTGTCGATGCGCTCCTGGGCCTCGTATCTATCCGCATCTCCCGATATCTCAAGGGGAGGTTCCTTGACAGAGGGATCTTCGACCGGACCACCGAAACTGTTAGGCTCGTAATTGGGTCCCGATCCAAGGTTCCCATCGGCCCTCATGAAGCCGTTCTGATGATAGTTGTTCTTCTCCGCCTTCTTAGGTTTATTTACAGGTATGTTTTCAAAATTTGTGCCCAAGCGGTAGCGGTGAGCGTCATCATACGAAGGGATACGTCCTTGAAGCATCTTATCGGGACTATGAGCGATCCCAGGAACAACGTGTGCAGGAGAGAACGCGGCCTCCTCAACATCCTGGAAGAAATTATCCGGGTTCTCATTCAACTCTAGAGTGCCGATCTCCATCATAGGATAATCCCCGTGCGGCCAAACGCGCGTTAGATCGAACGGATTGATGTGATAATCTTCCGCTTCCTTTTCAGGCATTATCTGGGCTTTCAAAGTCCAGGTAGGGTAATTGCCTTCTTCGATCGCCTGATAAAGGTCTTCACGATGGTGATGGGGGTTCTCACCGGCAAGCCGCTTCGCCTCCTCGGGATCGAGATTCTTTATGCCCTGGTCGGTCTTGAAATGGAACTTTACCCAATAGCGCTCTCCTTCCTCGTTGTACAGGGAGAACGTGTGGCTGGAATAACCGTTCATGTGACGCCAGGTCGCAGGAATCCCCCTATCGCTGAAAAGTATAGTTATCTGATGGAGTGATTCGGGACTCAACGACCAAAAATCCCACTGAGGGGTAGGATCGTTCAATCCGCTTCCGGGCAATTCCTTTTGAGTATGTATAAAATCAGAGAACTTCGACGGATCTCTTACGAAGAAAACCGGAGTGTTGTTTCCAACGAGATCCCAGTTCCCCTCTTCGGTGTAGAACTTTACCGCAAAACCTCTTGGATCCCTTACGGTATCTGGCGACCCTCGAGAACCGGCAACGGTCGAAAATCGCACGAAGACGTCGGTTTCTTTTCCCTCTTCAGAGAATAGATCGGCCATGGTATACTTACTTATCTCATCATTGGTGACGGTGAAGGTACCGAACGCTCCTCCTCCTTTAGCATGGACTATCCTCTCCGGGATCTCCTCTCTATTGAACTGGGCCATCTTCTCCAGATAATGGTAGTCTTCCATCAGCAAGGGACCTTCAGGTCCGGCGCTTTTGGAATTCTGATTGTCCGGAACGGGTTCTCCAGAATTCGTCGTCAGTGTTTTTCTTTCCTCATCCTCCTCTACCTTCTCATACTTATCTTCTTTAGCCATAAATTATCACGGGATTATAGGTAATGATTTCCTGATACTTGTAATTTTCTCACGTACAAAAATTTTTAACTATGTTTCCAATCTCTACCCATGACAGAAATAGGCGTGATCCTTTTCAGCCACGGCAGCAGGAGAGAAGCATCCAATCTGGCTTTCAAAAATTTGGTGGATCGCATAGATGATGAGGAACATCCCATGGTACGACCCGCTTTTCTAGAATTCACCGAACCAGATCTTAAAGATGCGGTAAAAGCCTTGAAATCTCACGACATTTCTAAAATAGTGATCGTCCCAGTATTTTTGTTCCCGGGCAATCACGTGGAAAAGGACCTGCCGAATCTAGTAGAGGAGTTGAGAAGAGAGCATGAAAAAATCGATTTTACGATCACCGACGTCCTAGCTTCCCATCCAAAATTTAGAGAGTTGATAGAAGAAAGGATCAAAGAGGGACTGGACCAGACAGACTAGATCCTGACCCCGGTCTTCTTTAATTCTCTAGTGCTGTAAACCGCCTGGTAGTCCTCTTCTTCCACGCCTATACTGTCGGCGATCTTCTCCGCGATCTTTTCGCACTTTTCTTTGGAGTCGGAATGTATCATGGTGTAGAGGCTGTAATCCCACTTTCCCTCTTTTTTAGGCCTCCTGTAACAGTGAGTTACCTCTTCAAAAGCGGAGGCGATATTACCTGCTTCATCCACCCTTTCCTCTTCGATATCCCAAACCACCATAGCGTTAGCTTTGAACCCGATCTTTCTATGATTTAAAGAGGCTCCGAACCTCCTGTAAACACCTTCATCTTTCAACTTCTCAAGCCTTGTTAGAACTTCCTCTTCCTCCAGGTCCAATCTAGAAGCTACTTCCTCGTAGGGCCTCTTTACCAAAGGTATACCGTCCTGTACTTCTTTCAGTATATCTCTGTCTATCTCATCCATCTTTTACCTCCTCTAGATCGAGATCGACGTGAAGTTTGTACTTTTTCTCCTTTGGCAGGTTCAGCACATCTTCAGGTTCTATCCGCTGTTCTATCTCTTCTATCAGAGCATTCAATCTCTCTTCAGTTTCTGCATGAAGCGTGAACCAGAGATTGTAGTCCGCGGTCCTTTCATAGTTGTGCGTGACACCATCATATCGGTTGATGATCTCTGCAGCTTCTTCTATCCGCTCATCTTCGATCTTGACCGCGACTAGAGTACTGGCTTCGTATCCCACTTCGCTGGATCTTATCTTAGGGGAGATATTTCTGATCAATCCTTCTTCACTCAGTGCACTGATCCTCTCTATCGCTTCTACTTCGTTTATCCCTAACTCCTCACCTATCTCGCGGAACGGCCTCCTTCTTAGTGGAAAATCTTTCTGTATTCTTTTCATCAGTTCTCTATCCGTCTCATCGATCTTCACCAGGGATCACCTCTTCGAAAAAATACCTTAGGTCGGGTTTTTCCATCTCGTAATTCACGTCCACACCCTTCTCCTTCAAAAAATCCGAGCACTTCGGACCTATCGATATCACGAAGGACGTGTTAAGGTGTGAGAGGAAACGCTCCTCCTCATCACGATCAAGATCTTGGATCAACAACTTCAACATACCTGAACTGGTCAGTATAGTAAAATCTGGAGCCTCAGTTTCATACTTTTTCAATATCTTACCTACCGTTCTTTCCGACACCTTGACACGATAGGCATCCTTATTGACCGCTCCCTTCATCTCATCCTCAGCGAGCGAGGAACGAAGAGCTAGAACGCTTTCTTCTTCCACACCCATGTCTTTCAACAGTTCTTCCATCCCGTCACTGTTCTGTGGTGAAGGTATCGATACATCTTTACAGCCTTGCTCCTTCAACGCTTCCGCGGTTTTTTCCCCTATTGCCACAGCTTTTATGTTGGAAATATCTATGATCTCAGAAACGATCTTCACGCTTTCAGTACTCATGAAACAGATGAATCTCCAGTCCTTCGACAGGAGTCCGTCCAGTCCCTCCACGGGTTCGGAACGCATTATCTCGTACACTTTTGGGATCCCGCCGGAGGTCTCTATCATGCCTTCTGTGATCTTTTTCTTACCCTCCGGTCGGAACAGAGCGACTTCAGTTCCCTTCATCCTGAGGACTCTCTCGACCACGTCGCCGGCGATCAATAATCCCGGAGATCCGATACCGAAACGCTCCTTCAATTCCGTGATCCTTGACAGTTCTCCGACCAATAGACGCTCATCTTCTGTAGAACCGGAGGAGATCAGTGCCGAAAAAGTCTCTTCGGTCATACCTCCTTGGATAAGCTTTTCAACCACTGTTTGAAGGTTTCCAAGCGTCATCAGCACCACGGCGGTATCGTTGACGCACTCCCATTCCGGGTCGGAACCTCCGGCGCCGTAACCCGTGAGTAAGGAAACGCTGGATGAAAAATCCCGGTGTGTCAAAGGGATACCATAAAGAGGTGGAACCGAAATAGAGGAAGAAAGACCAGGGACTATCTCGACGTCGATGCCTTTCTCCCTAAGAAATTCGTATTCCTCTCCGCCTCTGCCGAAGACGACCGGATTACCTCCTTTCAATCTACATACATCGTGACCTTCTTCAGCTTTCTCGACCATCAGCTTGTTTATCCTTCTCTGCTTGTCGGATTCGCCCGGTTTTTTGCCCACGTAGATAACTTCTCCGTCTTCGACCAATTGAAGCAGCTTCTCATCCACTAGATTATCGTAAAGTACGTGATCGCATCTTTTAAGAAGTTCGCGAGCTTTCACTGTCAGCAATTCTGGATCCCCGGGTCCTGCACCGACAAGATAAACCTTTCCACTCATTCATACACCTCCTATCTTTTCGATCATCTTTTTCGCGGCCGTCGAGCCGACAGCTGCAGCCTCATCGATATCGCCTTCTACGACGACCCGTACACCTTCGCCTGAATGTTCAGCTTCGAGTACGATCTCTTCTCCTTCTATTCTAGCTAGAGTGCCCAAAGGAACGCTGCAGCCTCTGCCTATCTCGTTCAGGACCGCCTTCTCCGCGGTGATCGCGTACCTGCTCTCTGCATGATCTATAATATTAAGAAGTTCCAAGGTCTTCTCGTCTTCCTCTCTGCAGGTGACTGTGAGTGCAGCCTGTCCCGGAGCTGGAAGGAAGTCCTTCAATGGGAGCACCTGATCAATCTTATCCGTAACTCCCAATCTCTGTAAGCCCGCCTTTGCCAGGACAACCGCGTCGACTTCTTCACCTACTTTTTCGAGCCTCGTCTCCACGTTACCTCTTATCGGAACGACCTCTATGTCGCTCCTCTGCTGCAGCAGCTGTTCTTTTCTTCTGGGACTGCCCGTCCCGATCTTCGCTCCGGCCTTCAGATCTTCCAGTTCAGCTCCGACTAGAACGTCTTCAGGTCCCAACCTTTCAGTTACCGCTCCGACCCGTATCTCGCTTGGAAGGTCGGTCGGTACATCCTTTGAGCTGTGTACCGCAAAATCGATCTCTCCCTGGACAAGAGCTCTGTCCAGCTCTCTCGTAAAGACGCCCACTTCGTCTATATCTTTGATGGATCTCCATTTTTCAGTATCACCAAGAGTTTGAAGATCGATGATCTCGAACTCGGAGTCGCTCCTTTTTTCCAGTTGTTTTACGACCTCTTCAGTCTGCGTGGTCGACAGTTTGCTCTTTCTGGTACCGACTCTGTACTTCATGAAAGTACCTCTAGCGATCTTTCAACCGCTTCTACAGTTCTTTCTAGGTCCTCTTCAGTGTGAAGGTGGGTCAAAAAGCTCGTTTCGAACTGAGAAGGCGGGAAGTACACGCCTCTCTTGGCCAGCTCTCGGTGAAGATCGTTGTATCCCTCCAGGTCGCACCTCTTCACGTCCTGCTTGTTTTTCACTTCATCCTGGTCCGTCAAGAATAGGGAGAACATAGAAGAGATGCCCTGGACCAGAACATCTTCTCCTGCAAGCCCCTCTCTCAACTTACTCCTGAGTTCTTCACCTTTCCTGTTCGCTTTCTCTATCACGTTCTCTTCCTCGAGGATCTTTAGCGCTTGTATACCCGCAGATACCACAACTGGATTCGCGCTGAAAGTGCCTGCCTGGTAAACGTCTCCGGAGGGCGAGACTTCCTCCATGATATCCTCCCGTCCGCCGAAGATACCGATCGGGAAGCCGCCGCCTCCTATCTTGCCCAAAGTGGTCAGGTCGGGCTCTATACCGAAGTGTTCCTGTGCACCTCCACTGGAGACCCTGAATCCGGTTATCACCTCGTCGAAGATCAGGAGTGATCCGTTTGCCTCGGTGAGATCACGTAATAAGTTCAAGAAGTTCGGTTCAGGGGGTATGCATCCATAATTCCCAGTTATGGGTTCAGCGATGATACACGCTATCTCGTCACCTTTCTCTTCGAAGACCTTCTTCATTTTCTCCTCATCATTCCAAGGAACCACTATAGTGTGTTTGGCGAAATCTTCTGGAACTCCTAAAGAATCGGGTGAACCGTGCGTGGAAGCTCCGCTTCCCGCCTCTATCAGGACCGAATCGTGAGCTCCGTGAAAGCCGCCGCTGAACTTGACTATCTTGTCTCTTCCCGTGTAGCCTCTCGCCAATCTGATCGCCGACATCGTAGCTTCGGTACCGGTATTGACCAATCGGACCTTATCTATACTTCCGAACCTCTCCACCAATCTTCTTCCGAACTCGATACCATCTTCACAGGGTGTACCGAAAGCCCATCCTTTCTCGATCTGCTCGACGACTTTTTCCTTGAGCTTTGGATGTACGTGCCCGAATATCATCGGTCCGAAAGCGAGAGAGTAATCTATGAATTCGTTACCCTGTATATCGACCAATTTGTTACCTTCGCCTCTCTCCATGAATATCGGGAAAGGGTCGTACGCTCTCGCGGGGCTGTTCACTCCGCCTACGAAGTATTTCTTTGCTTCCTCAAATCTTTCCTCAGACTTCTCAAATCTTTCCATCTTTTACCATCTCCTTGGCGAAATAGGTTATTATCATGTCCGCACCTGCTCGCTTTATCGAGCAGAGCGATTCCTCTAAAACTTTTTCCGAAAATATATCGTTTTCTACAGAGTTTTTCAGCATCTGGTATTCTCCGCTGACGCTGTAGGCAGCCATGGGAACATCGAATCTGTGCGAGGCTTCATTGATTATGTCCAGATAAGGAAGAGCGGGTTTGACCATCACTATATCCGCTCCTTCCTGGAGGTCCATCTTTATCTCTTCCATGGGCTGCCCTTCTCCACCGATGCGGTAGTCCATCTGGTACGTATCTCTATTCCTGAGTCCGGTCGATGCTCCATCTGGAGAACTTTCGGCCGCGTCTCTGAAAGGACCGTAATAATTGCTGGCGAACTTGGCCGAATAGCTCATTATGCCCACGTCTTCATGACCGTGCTCATCTAGAACATCTCGGATGTATTTTACCTGGTGGTCCATCATCGCTGAAGGAGCGACGAAGTCGGCACCGGCTTCGGCGTGAGAAAGTGCCGCTTTACCCAAGACCTCAAGACTCTCGTCGTTCAGAAGCTCTCCTTCTTTCACTATACCGCAGTGACCGTGTGAAGTGTAATGACACAGGCAAACGTCGGTGAACACTTCGATTTCAGAAAAATCTTTTATGGATCTGACCGCTCTCTGGACTATCCCTTCCTCTTCGTGAGCTAAAGATCCTTTTTCGTCGTTTTTTTCCGGTATGCCAAATACCAGTACTCCAGGTATGCCCAGCCGATCACACTCCTCTATTTCTTCCTCGAGACTTTCAAGCGTGTGGTGATACTGTCCTTCCATGCTCGGGATCTCTTCCTTCTCATCCAGTCCTTCTTTTACAAAGACCGGCTGGATAAGATCGGTTTTATTAATTTTTACGTTACTGACGAGTTCTCTTATCTTCTCGTCTTTCCTGTACCTTCTAAGTCTTTTTTCCGGATATCTCATCTTTTATCGCCTCTTTTATCCTTTTAGTCAACGATGGATCTTTTCCTTTCGTGGTTATAGAGATACTTTCGCCATAGGTTTCAACGACGCCGGGAAAGACTACATCTCCTTTTTCATAATCCCCGGCACAGCTGACTAAAACACCAGCCTCTTCAGCTTTTTCAGCTATGGTCCTGTTCAAAGCTTCGTCATCGGTGGATGCGATGACCAAAAAATAATCTTCAAGATCTGGGAGTTCATCTTCCTCCAATTCTCTCTTTTCGAACTCTATCCCGCTTATACCCGGGTCCTTCACATCTATTCCCTTCACCTTCGCTCCCCTGTCTCTTACCTTCCTAGCTCTCCTCTTACCTACCTCTCCGAGACCCAATATGAGGACATGTTTTCCCTCAAAATCGATGTACAGGGGTAGATACATCGCTCTCATCTAACATCGAATGCCTTATAAAACCTTTGAGAGTTGGTTCGTCTCTACGAGTGATGAAAGACAAACTCAAAACCTTTTATAGCAAGAAACGGCTCTCGTTATCGGCATCATGGAAGGACCCATTATATTGACTTTGGAAAAAGCTCGTTCGATAGACCAGATCTATGAAGAAGTGAAGGACCACGATCTTGTTTTGACAGTGGACGCTCCTCTTGCCGACGCTTTGAACGCCCGTTTGACCGGTTCACGGTTCGGTGAATTCGCTACGACCCCAAGAAGGTTGGCGCTGAACGAACTTCCCTCAGAAGATAAGATACAGGACAAGCGGGAACTTTTCCTCTCGATCTTAGGAAAGATGGACATCACCCTAAAAAAGGCGAGCTACCTTTTTGAGAACATCGTTGAATGCTGGAAAGAGAACGGTGATCCTTACGAACTGCTGAAAGAGGATAGGTACGATCCTGAAGAAGCGGAAAAAATGATCAAAACTTTGAAAAAAACGATCAATCCTTATTCCGCCTTGGAGAGATACACCGTACCGGAAGAAAAAGAACTGGGGGTGGTTTCTCCACACCAGTTCACGGAACTGGATAAGAAGATACTGCCTTCGGACTACGACGTGGTGGAACCGTTCACTTCTGAAGATGAAAAACTTCCTAGGTTCCATATCTTCAATTCAACCACAGAGATAGTCGAGACACTCTTCTTCAACATAAAGGATGTTGATCCTAAAGATGTAGCTGTAGTGATGAAAAAGGACTCGGAGTACCGCTACGTGGTCGAATCTATGCTCCGCTCCAAAGATATACCTTACATGCTCTCCAAAGATATAATGGAGAGAGAAGAAGTGAGAAAGTACCTGAACCTGATCAGGTACTCCTTCTTCAAAAGAGGTCTTAAAGTCAAAGAGATAAGGCAGTTCTGTCCTCAAGGTATCAGGGCCAAGAGTGAAGATTATCTACTCGAAGCTTTTTCCGATGAGAAATTAAAAGATATCAAGGATCTTATCCAGAACATACCGAAGATGAGCTTCGAGGAACTTCTAGATCATCGTATCTTTGAATGTGATCTCGAAGTGTTGAGGGAACAGCTGGAAGAGCTGGAACTCTTGGAAGAAGATATCACCCTTGACGCTTTATTTACTCTTATTTACTATTTAGATAGTTTCGATGTCGAAGTTAAAAAAGCGGGACGCGGCCTGTTGATAGCTTCTCCAGGCACTTCCACTTACATCGACAGACCGATCGTGTTTTACCTCGGTATGGACTCCTCTTGGACTCCCGATACTCCTTCTACACCCTGGATAGATAAGAAGGAATTCGATGAGAGGAAGCTGAAGGACTTCAAGATACTCCTGCAGAATGGAAAGGAGCGCCTCTTCATGGTCCAGGACAGGAAGACCGACCGTACGGTAACGCCTTCCTTCTACTTCAACGAGTTGACGGACCGGACTATAACCTCGTTCAGGGACCTGAAACACGAGTTGAACGAGAAAGAGATGCTGGATGAAAAGACTGCTTTCGAAAAGGAGAAGATAGAAGCTGAACAAAAGAGTACCAAGACGATGAGCCAGTCCGCGCTCAACTCCTTCGCATACTGTCCAAAGGACCGCTTCTTCTCCGAACTCATAGAGAGGCCGGACAAGCCGTATTTCACCAGAGGAAGCCTGTTCCACGATCTTGCGGAGTATCTTTTAAACCATCCTGAGGAAGCAGAGAAAAAAGAAGAGTTGATAGACAGCGTGATGGACGAGATGTCACCTTTTTTGGAAGATCATCAAAAACCTCTGATGAGGACCAAGTTCGAGATCGGCTTTCAGAACATCATGGATTTCATAAGTCGTGTAGAACCGCAGTTGGAAAATCCGGAAGGCTACACGAAGAAAGATAAGCACAATCACTTCTCCGAAGTGTTCGACAGGCAGATAACCACCGACTTCACCGAAGTCTCCTTCCACAACGAAGATATCGGGGCGAAGGGAAAAGTAGATCTTGTACTTGATAGCGACTCCATCGTTGATCACAAGTCCGGTTCAAAGAAGAGTATCTCAGAACTGATGAGAAGATCTAACATAAAAAATATTGAAAGAAAAGTGGACTTTCAGGCTAAGATGTATATCGCCCATCACCGTCATCATCATCCGAAGAGGCTTATAAAGTTCACGTATCACCACCTGCTGGAGAACGAAAAGGACGTCGTTTCCGGAGAGGCAGATCCAGAGGACAATCTCGTGAACATAATATATCACCCTAGAAACTTCGATGAGATGATACACGAGGAAGAAGTTTACAGAGCGGTGATAGGTGACGTGAAGGCTTCGAACAACAGGAGAAAGACGCTCGAAAAGCTGGGCTTCGACAATTACAGACGATTTTTCAGCGAAAATAGCTTTCTAGAGGGTGATAAGCAGGAGGTATTGGGATCAAAACTGAAGCAGGAGTTCGTCCAGTACTGCAAAGATCTTATCGGCGACTACAAATACGTTGAGAAAGGCTGCAGGAGCACCCTGAAGAAGCTCGTTGTATTCAGGTCCCAGAACTACTTCAAAGAAGATATAGACGAGTTCGAAAAGTTCCTGCAGGAGAATATAGAGGAATACAACCGTTACAGAAAGACCGACTTTCCGGTCGGCGACGTAGATCCAAAGGAGATAGATAATCCGGACCTGGTGATATTATGAGTGGTTTTGAACCGAACGATGAGCAGGAAGAACTGATCGAGGATATCGAAGGCATCTACGTCGCGGACGCCGGACCGGGAACGGGTAAAACCTTCACTATCTCTCTTCGCTACTCCCATCTTCTTCAAAAGGGCGTGGATCCGGAAGACATCTTGTTGGTCACTTTCACCGAGAACGCAGCAGAGAACATGAAGGAAAGGATCATCAACACCTCCGATCATGAAAAATCTGAATTAAGAGACGCTCCTATCTGCACTTTCCACAGCTACTGCAACAGGCTGCTGAGAAGGTACGGTCACGAGGCACCTGAGATGATCGGCATAAACGACAGGCTCACTCATTCTACCCGGGTGATCGAGAACGAGATATTGGAGAGGCGGGAGTTCGAAAGGTTCATCAGCGATTTCATGGATAGGCATCCTGAATATCGAGACCTCTACCGTGTGGTCTACAGCAAAACAGAACTTTTAGATCTGATAAAATCGTTGGGAGCTAAGGGCATCTTTCCGTGCAGAGAAGGATGGTTCAGGAATTCTGAACGATATCTGGACGGAAATTTTGAAAGGTTCAAAAAGCTATTCGAAGAGATGAACCGGAAGCGGGAAGGGGCCTACGGACCGAAGCAGTCGCGCCTAAGAAAAAAGCTCAACGGCTACAAGAACAAGTGTTTTCTACCCAAGGCGCCTACACAGCGCGAAGTAAGAGGTGAAAATAAAAAAGTGCCTGAGAAGTACGCAGAGACCTGTTTTAACGAAGATCGTGAGGAGCTGAAAAGTTTCGTTCACGACGTCTACTTCGAATATGTGGAGTACGCGCTGAGCAGGAACTACATGAACTTCACCTTCATGATCATGTTCGCCTTCGTGCTGCTCTGCGAAGATCATCCTTTGAGAGAAAAAGTGAGTTTCGAGTACATGATGATAGACGAGTTCCAGGACACCAACGAGATACAGTTCAAGCTGGCCCTGCTACTTTCCAAGAGCGGAAACATCTGCGTCGTCGGTGACTGGAAGCAGAGCATCTTCTCATTCCAATACGCTTCGGTGAAGAACATCACCGAGTTCGAAAGAAGATTGAAGGAGTTCACTGAAGACTTGAATACGGATCACAGGAGAGTTTCTTTTAAACCTGAAGTCGAAGACGAGGTGAGCTTGAAAGAGAACTTCAGATCAACGCAGGAGATAATAGATTTTTCCGAGAAAGCTTTGAGTGTTGAAGCTACAAAGAGCGAAGTTTTAGACAAGGAAGAGATAATATCCAGTATTACGGAGTTAAAAGCTGTGGAGAACGAAGGACCAGGAAACATAGATTTCTATGTAGGAGAAGATGAAAAAGACGTGATACTATCCAAGATCACCGATATAGTGAGCAATGAGAATTTTATTTTAAAAGATGAAGGTGAACCGCGAAGGATCAAGTACGGAGACATAGCGGTGCTGGTTCGTACTAGAAAGTTCGGCCTTGAGCTGCTGAACAGAGCGGAGAAAGAAGGCGTTCCCGTGGCATACGAGGGCGGCATAGAACTTTTCAGAAGAGAACCGGCTTTGATACTCCTGGCGTGGTTGAGGGTGGTTCAGGACTTTGATTCTAAAAGGGGATGGTCCGTGATCTTGGATAAAGGAGACTACACCCTCAATGAGATAGAAAAGATGTTCGATGAAGATCGTTTTCCCCAAGATATGCTGGCCTTTAGAGACTCATTGAAGGAAGAAGATACCGTAGGTTCCTTGGCAAAGAAAGTGTTCGATAAGTATTCCATGAAAGACGCGTTCACCGACAGGATCATAGAGGTGATACAGAGCACCTACGATAATACATACATGAATAGAGAGAACATCATAGATTTTATCGTGGAGAACATCGAAGCGGGACAGACCTATGAGGTTGACAGCACCACTGAGAACGACGTATTCAAGATACAGACCATCCACAGCTCTAAAGGTCTGGAATATCCCGTCGTCTTTTTAGCCGACATGGGTGCCGGAAGAGGAGGGTTTGGAGGTGCTATAGAATACGACGAACCGATAGGGTTGAGGCATAACAGGATATTTTCAGAGGATAAATACCCGTACGTTTACGACAACTGGAAGAAGTACCTCCTTTCCAAATGTCTCAGCGGAGATTATGATGAGGAGAGGCGGCTCCTTTACGTGGCGATGAGCAGAGCTGAGAACTACCTTTTCCTCGTTGATGAAGAGGGCAGCGAAAGCACGTTTTTTGAAAATTTGGCGGAAAGAGTAGAGTTCGTAGAAAAGAACATCGAGCCCACTATGCCCGAGAGCGAGGAAAGAAAAGAACTGAAGATACAGATACCTGAAGAGAAGGCACCTGTGAAATACTCGGCACACTCTTTGGTCGGTGGAGAACCGGTATCGGAAGAAGGACTGGGGCTAGAATACGGTGCTAAAGTGCACAGTTTTGCGGAAAGATACGTTAGAGGGGAAAACATACGGCCGAGGAACCGGGACGAGGAGAACGTGAAGGAGTTTATAGACGGTCTTGAAGGCGAACTTTTACCCGAAAAGGTATGTCTTCTTCCGGTGGAAGGTGTTGAAAGAAAATCGCTCTTCAAAGGCGTCATCGACCTGGTCAATGTGGATGACGATACCGTAAAAGTGGTGGACTACAAGACGGATAGAGATCGCTCGATGGAGAACCACTATTGTAAACAGGTGAGCGTCTACAAGCACGCTTTAGACGGGGCGTTTCCGGATAAAGAGGTGAAAGCGGTGCTGTTTTACACGGAAAAAGGGGAAGAGGTCCCTGTGAAGACAGTGCCTCTGAAAGAGCTGGTCGAGATCGCGGAAGGACAAAAGTAAGGAAGCTACTTGTCACTTTTACTAGTTCCTTTTCCAGGTCATCAATAACACAGATAGCAGTACTATGATGATCACTGTGGTGATGACCAATCCTGAGAGGGGAGTCTTCCATACTGTCAACGTTTCATCGATGGTCTTGTACTCTGACTCATCCTCCGGAAGGACCTCCAACTGTAAGACATAATCACCACGTTCATCAATATTTTCTGTAGGTATATCAGCTTCGAAGGTGCTGTAGTTTTCCGCCGGTGAAAAATCGATCTCTTCTGAAGGTACCTACACTAAAATCTCTTCTTCGACGGACTCTCTGATCGTGAATCTGTAATCCTCTAAATCTTCTTCAGAAATCGAAGAATTGTAGACCTCCGGGAACAGATGCGCGTAATGAGCCTTACCGACCGCTTCAAACTCATCTCCATGCTCGACAAAATCAGGCACATCTATCGAATCCATTCTGATCTCAGTGATTTCAAACCGTCCTTCCCAATAGCCTTCATTAAATTCCTCATCTTCATTTACTTCCTGGCTTCTAACCGATACGGTCATAACACCGGTCAGGAGTAACAGTCCTACAGCGAGTACGGTTATCGTTCTTCCCTTCATGTTTTTGATGAAACGGTAAGCGATATTAAATCTTTTTGTGAATAAATATTCTTACAGGTACTTTCGATCACAAACGATTTCGGATAATGAGATTTATATAATGGACCTTCTTTTCCCAATCGAGGTCGATAACTTGGCTGAATTAACGAAAAAATGTGCCTATTGTGGTGGAAAGGGAAAGGACGGAGATACGAGCTGTGTGGTCTGCGGTGGAGACGGTTACGTGATGGTCAAAGAACCGGTCAAAGAGTGTCCGCTCTGTGAAGGCAAAGGCAGATATGGAGGGAAGAAGTGCTCTGTCTGTGAAGGTACGGGCTGGGATAAGGTAGTAGGTTGAAGTTGAAAGATAAGGTGAAAGGTTGGCATAAGGAGATCTATTCAAAGGCTACGTTTTCTTAAAGTCTCTCAAGATAGGTATTGGGCTAGTTCTAATAGGTATCGTGTTTACTGGTGGGGTGATCGTGAACAGAGATTTCACTTATCTTCTCTGTTCCTTACCGGTATTATTGGTCGGAGCTGTGGCGCTCTACATAAGTTACAGGATCTGGAGTAAAGAAAAAGAGAATGAAAAGATGCGTTCACCATACCATTCTGAGAACAGAGTCGAGATAGGATACTCTAAGGAAGATTCTGGGCCCGGAAGAGCCGAGGTCTGTCCCGAGTGCGGGGAAAAACAGATGATGGTGCAGTGGGACGGGTCCGGTTTGTGTGAAAACTGCGGTAAAACCACTTCAGATTACTCGGAAGAAGTCGAAGGCGATGATTGAATCTGTTTGAGCTAAAAATAATTACAAAAGATATAAATATTTTCGATAGTATGGAACGGCAACCGTTCTATCCGGATGATCAAATATGAGGAGGTCCGTGAATAAGAAGACGAAAAAGGGCGTCAATTATATGATGTACGGCCTATTAGCTCACGCTGTCTCAGGATTATTGGGGGCGATAACTCTAGAGGCAACTATACAGGCTGCGATAGAGGAGGACTTCGCTAACATACCTACTGGTGCTTCCTGCTTTGGTGCCTTGGTGGGTCTCGCGGCTCTCGTGTTCTACCTGATAGGACTCTACAACCTCTGGTCCGGTACGTCACGCGTCAAAGAAAAACACCGAAAAAAGGTGTTGTTCGGAATCGTTTTGCTGATAATAGGCTTCATAGCCGGTGAGATACTCAGTAGAGGTATATCTGGCTTGACTATAGATGCGGCAGAAGATGTACGGTCTGCGGCGGTCACAGCCGCAGTAGCTGGGACGATAACCTCGGCCATCTTCGGTTTCGCTTTGATCATGTTGGTATATGAAATATCTTCAAAAAAGAATAGAAGACTACTGTATGGGGCCTTTATATTTCTCATAGTCATAAATATAATCTACGTCTGGCGCGCCTCTACCGTTCCTACTACAGGAGAACTTGAGGAGGTTGCTCAGGTCTTTATCAGCCGGAGTGTTCAGTACTGGGTCTTGGAATTTTTCGCCTTTGTTGCTTTTGCGGCGGCTTATTTCCTCATACCAACAGATTTTGTCGTCAAAGGTACTAACTCTAAAAAAGTTGAAAGTGCACCTTTAGATGGAGACGAGAGGACATACAAGCTTTACCCCTGTCCCAAGTGCGATGAAGAGCAGATGGATGTGGATCTGGACGGTTCAGGTTTCTGCAAAGCCTGTGGGAAGACGACCAAGAACTATAACGATGAATTTGAAGAGGATGAAAAGGAGACCTGACACGAACTCTATAAGTAGATATGAAAAAGTATTTTAGCTCTCGATTTCATGATAAACCGATGCCGTTCATTGAATTCAAGCATTCACGATCGAAGATACCGTATGTGGAAAAAGGGAGATATTTTACCAAGATTTTGACACTGGTCTTGGTGTTTTCGCTCCTTTTGGGCAGTATCGGTTTTTGCCATTCCTTTATCTCTTCTGGAGAGAGTCCCGAAAAAACTGAGATGGTATTGGCTAGAGGCGTTGAAGGATCGGGTAACATATCTTCAGAAGAGGGTGTAGAGAGAGTGGTGGACGAATACGGCAGCTATGCTCTGATAGAGATAGTCGAAAGTGACTACAATAGATTGGAAGAGATATATGATATCGATCGATTGGAAGATAGGAATGAGTTGACCATAAACAGCCACAACTTCAACACAGCCGAAAAAAGACTCGATGAACCGCCCACTTTTGAAAAGAACGAAAAAGGCCTGTTCATCGTGGATATGGTCGCTCCTGTAAATCCCGAATGGAGAGAAAAGCTGGAGAGTTTGAACGTTGAAGTGATAAGTTATCAGCCCAACTACGCTTACGAGGTGAGGACCACAGCAGAAAAAGCGGAGCAGATAGAGGAGTTCGAATTCGTGGATTCCGTCCTCATCTACCCTCCTTCGCTAAAGATGCGTGATGATATAGGAGCAGGATCAGTCGAGATCGATGTTTTCCACGAAGATCGATATGAGATCTTTAAAGAGATGGAGGAATTAACCGAGGTATCGGCGATTGAAACCAGTACTGGAAACCACCACAGAGTGATAGCAGAAGTGGAAGAAGAAGAGCTCGACAGTATAGCACGGAACAAAGACGTGTACAGGATCCGCCAAACATCTTCTAAAGAATCGGTCCTGCACTCCGAAATTGATTCCCAGCTCGTTGGTGGAGGAGCTTGGTTCATGGACGATCATTCAGATCCAGTTGAAGGACCCTGGCGTGAAGGCTATCCTTCCGATCCTTACAGGAAGTACGGTGACCACGGAGCCTACGTCAACCAGTTAGGTTACACTGGAAAGAACGTTACTATAGCGATCGCTGATTCTGGTATCGGAAACGGAACCGTCGGTGACGTGGGCCATCCAGATTTCGGCGAAAGGGTCGTCGGGGGTTATGATTTCGGAAGAGACACGGAAGCAGAGGGTTCTTGGAAAGATCAGTTAGGGCACGGAACCCATGTAGCTGGATCTGCAGCGGGCAACACATACGAAGGGACCGGAGCGACTTATGAGGGTCACGCACCTTATTATCTTTCCCAGGGATTAGCCTACGATTCTGAACTTTACTCTGTTAAGGTATTCGATATAGACGATGATGGAGATCCTGAATGGGTAGGTCCGGGAATCCAACTGTGGCCGCCTTGGTCTATCTTTCAAGGACCGGAAGACCACTTCGAGATAATCGAAGAAGCCGCTGAACGTTCCGATGCCTACATACACACCAACTCGTGGGGGATCGAGGCGATAGATGGTGAAGAACGCTATCTAGGGCAGTATCTAGAAAGAGCAAAAGGCTACGATGAAGCGGTGAGGGATGCAACCGATTATGGAGAGATCAGCGAAGATGATCCCATGGTGGTGATCACTGCAGCGGGTAACGCGGGTCCAGGATATGGGAGCGTAGCGGATCCAGGGACTGCAAAGAATACGATAACCGTCGGTTCCACCCACTCTTATGCACCGGACGCAACCTCGTATCAAGAAGACGCCACTCGTTTTCTCACTGACCTCGAATCTCCCGAGACCGTATCTGAAACCAGTTCTAGAGGTTGGACCTCAGATAACAGGGTCAAGCCGGACCTGGTCGCTCCAGGATACGGCATACTCTCGACCAGATCTCCAGAAACTGAAATGATACCTCCACACGGACTCTATTCCGAGGACAATAGGTATGACTGGAGGAGCGGGACATCTATGGCTGCACCTAGAGTGGCCGGTGCCGCCGCTGTTGTTGTTGAATGGTATGAGGAAAATTTTGGTGAAAAGCCGAGTCCCGCGATGGTGAAAGCTCTGATGATAAATACCGCCGAAGGACTAGATCCTGAGATGGGCAACACGATATATACGCCCAACCGGAAGGAAGGATGGGGGATCTTGAACCTACCTGATCTGATCGATCCTTCAGTCAATATAGAGACGTTCGATCAGAGGACCACTCTGAAGACCGGAGAATCTCGCGAACATGAGATGACGGTCGATGATACTGAACGTCCTCTCAATGTGACCCTAACATGGACAGACGCACCCGGCGAGATAGGAGATGATAGGGTCTTGAAGAACGACCTGAACCTGTTCGTCGAGTCTCCTACTGGCGAGATATACACAGGGAACGCTTTCGACCTTACAGGAGACGGTGAGAGCGACAGCGGTTACACTTATCCAAATGCTGACACGATGGATCCCTTCGACACCAACGAGGACGGTCTCGACGACGTGAACAATGTACAGAACGTCTTCATACCTGCTGACGAGGTGGAGGAAGGTATGTACACTGTCAGAGTTTCCGCCAATCAAGTAGTGGAAGACGGCAACAAAGACGGAGGTATATCTCAGGACTACTCACTGGTCAAACACAACGCTGTAGAGGAGATAACACCGCCTGAATTGGGAGTCGTGGATCAAAAACAGGACGGCATAAGATACGTTATGGAGGACCTGGGTTATAACTACACTCTGCTGAATCTATCCGATATCGAAGAGTACGATGACATAAAAGGTTTCGATGCCCTATTCATCAACCAGTTGGGAAGTACTGAGGAAGGAGTCAAAAAAAGTTTGGAGGAGTTCGTAGATAGAGGTAAGTTCCTCTACACCTCGGGTGTCGGTTCTGAACTGCTCGAAGGAAACCTTTCAGGATACATAGATTTTGTAGAGGTAGAGAAAGAGTTTCAAAGCTTCCAGTCTGATATCGTCGAGTCTGGACTGCATCAGTACTTGCAAGAGGACTCCATAGATCTTCAGTTCGAGCCTGAGCGAAACATCACCGGTATATCGGATGATGTAGCCACGTATATGAAAGTGGGCGAGACGCCTCTAGTGGTAGGGTTCGACCACGGGCACGGAAGAGTTGTTTACTCCTCATTTTACAGTACAGCTGACGACGATATGCAGAAAGCTGCTTTAGAATACTTTATAGAATTGGGAAGATCGTGGGAACTGGCAAAGGAGAACATCCGCAGGATCGAACATGCAGGATTCGATATGGAGAAAGACCTGAGAGGTTCTACAGATCCTGGTGAAGTCCACGAATACACTTTCGAAGTCGAAGAGGACCGGGAGTACAAGATCATGTTCAACTGGCCTGGTTCCGAGGTGAACTTCAAGATCGAAAGGCCTAACGGTTCTATCTACTATGAGAGTGATTCAGATTTACCTCCTCTTTCTGTCGAACTGATAGAAGAAGAACCCGGAGAATATATCTGCGTGGTAGAGGTACAGGAAGTAACCTTCTCCGGTCTACCCTTTGCGGTTTCTATCGGAAGCCGTGAACCCGATGAACCGTTACCTGAATTGGGACCTTATGTGCTGATCACAGCCGTGGTCGTAGTAGCGGTATTCTATCTTCTAGTTATCGGTATACCTACTTTGATTAAGAAGAAGGAAAAAGATGATCCATACCGATGCCCAGAATGTGACACCCGATTGCAATATATCTCAGAATACGACCGATGGTACTGCGGCAGATGTCGTCGTTACCACTGAGGAACTGTATATTGTTCCTCACTGAACGAAATCATTTAATAAAATAATCCTACTACTTTCTATGAGAGAGAACAGCTTTGCTCACAGTGATATTTGATCGGAGGAAAGAGATATGGGAACGTCTTTAAAGAGAACTGTAGCCCTGAGTTTGGTCTTACTCTTGATCAGCTCTATGCCTGCAGTGTTGGTTCGTGAGAGCGTTGTAGGAGACTTTTCCCAAGCAGGGACGAGCCTCTTAGATGACGATCTAGCAGATTTCGAGATAGAGATAATCGATCATACAGAAAATGTCACTGTCGGTGACGAAGTTGAGATAGAATATCGAGTAGAGAACCTCGGCGGCGAGAGCGATATCCAGTCGATCGATCTTTATGTTGACGGGGAGAAGGAAAAATCAGTTTATGAGCAAGTCCTGTTGAATCCCGGAGACTCTTTACACGGTACTGTGGAATGGCATGCTTTGGTCGAAGAAGGAGAGTACGAGATAAGATTGGAGAGCGAAGATCATAAAGATTCCTTGAACATCTCTGTGGACGTAAGAGAAGAAGCGTATTTTTCTGTCGATTTGTTGGAACCAAGAGAGGGAGACGGATTCCTGAGAGGTAGTGAGATTGTAGTGGAATACGAGATCTTCAATCACGGCGGAGCTGAAGAGGAGCAGAATATCACTCTACAGGTTGAAGGGGAAGAGAAGTGTGTGGAAACGGTAACGCTCGAAGGAAGGGAAAAACATACTGGTGAATTCACCTTAGAGTTGAAGGATGAAGGTGAGCATGAACTCTCTGTCTCCAGCGATGACGATCAGCAAGAAGTGAAGATCGGAGTAACGGAAGATCCGAGGGTGTATTCATGGATACTTCTAGTGGTGGTGGCAGCTGTAGGGATCATCGCACTGTTAGGAGTTTACAAAAAGAAAAGATGAACTATGCCATATATATGAGATTGTAATTATCATCTTCCTCAGGAATCTCGAATATTATCCAGAACTCAGCAGATTCTTCAGGACCTATACTGCCTGGCATGTCTTTCCCCTGCCCGCCTTCATGGGAATTTATCTCTTCATCCGGTATATCCGGGTACTCGTATTCTCCTGCTTCTTCCTCTTTTTCTTCGAGTAGTTCTCTATCAACGGTCTCCAGTATAAAATTGTCTTCATCGAGTTCTAAGTCTAGAGCTTCATCCTTGTTTTCCATCTCGACCTTCGACCAGCTGAACTGGTAACCCTCCTCGGCAGTATTTTCTTCAGCATCCCCCTCATGGAATTCTTCCTCCAACACCTGCATGCCCATTTCGGGTACAGGGTCATCCAGGCAACCAGAAAAAGCGAGGCTCACACCTAGTATAAGTAGGGATGAGATTACCAAGGCGGGTAGTTTTGATACCATCTGTATTAGCCTCTCGATAACAATCACTCAGAAGAGGCTATAAAAAACCTTCCATGAGAATGTTATTCAAGGCCATCCAAAAGATGGAGCAGATCATCCACTTTTCTTATCCCGCTCTTCACTTCTTTAGAACCGTCTCTATCAAGTAGATAAGCCTGAAGTCCCGCCTCTATGGCGGGCTCGTAGTCGTTCTCGAGACTGTCGCCGACGTGTACGACTCGTTTAGGTTCGACTCCCAGATCGTCGCACACCATCTTGTAGACTTCCCGGGTCTTCCTAGCAGACTTGAAGTCTGAAACCGCGGAATAGAATGCAGTAAAATGTTCTCTATAATCGTTGAGGACAGCTTCCAAAAACATCTCGTGCCCGTTAGAAGTTACCACGAGGCGGTGATCTTTCTTGAGTTCGTTGATCGCTTTGGCGGCATCGCCGTACAACTCGTAATCTTTTCTGACCTCTTCGATCACTTCTCTAGGATCTCTTTCCAGCCCCAATTCGGAAAACCAGTAGTCTGGCTCATACCATCTCATATCGTCTTTTCCGATCCTCTCGTACTCCTTGAATATCTGAGAGAATGCTTCCTCTTTACCGATACCTTCCTTTTCAGAATAGAGTTCCGGTATCTTCTTTAACCAAAAATGATCAGCAAAATCTTTAGTTATCAGTGTACCGTCCATATCGAAAGAGACTGCTTCTATATCCATAAAGGAAACACCTCATTCACCACTCTTTTCGTACACTACTGAACAGCCGTGATCGGAACGTTTTAAACCTGTAGCCTTCGCTGCACTTACCACTCTTTCAGAGGCGGTCTTTACACGGAAAGTCCTTCGTCCGTTTTCGATTGCGTTCTTCAATCCAAAGTTCAAAAGCTTTTTCATATCTCCTTCTTCACCCGAAATGAAAGGAACGCTCACGCTATCGTAAATTTCGTTCAGATATACGAACATCACCGCCTTTATCTCACCCTGTTCTGTAATAGAATAACAGTCGCCTCTTTTGATACGGTCCCGGATCAGATCCTCTTCTATATCGTAAGCGGTCCATCCCTCCACGTACAACCTTCCGTTGCGCTCATATTCCGGGGAAGAAAATACGAATCGGATCACTTCTTCGGTGTTTTTTTCCTGTTCCACTCCTTCGAACTCATCTTTTGAAGGCTGGTCCATCTCTTCAAGCTGATCTTCATCCAAGTAAAAATAATCGTAGCTCTTCTTAAGTTCGAATCCGAGGTCTTCAACCACCTTTCTCACAGGGATCTTATCGCCGGAGGTCAAAAATCTGACCACGTCGTAGTCCAACTCATCTATATGATCGATCTGACCCTTTATCATCTTTCTTCCGTAGCCCTCACACTGGTGATCTGGATGGACCCTCAAACCTTCCAGCCACAGCACGCCATCTTTATGCCATGTGTGTTTAGCCAGTCCTATAATCTTTCCATCCTCTTCACCGCAGATGAAACCTCCGTCTTCGACCCAAGCTTCAAACATATCAGGGATATAATCCCAACCATCCCAAATACCTTCGCTCAGGGCTTCGATCTCTTCTCTGTCAGATTCCCGTACCTCTCTTATCTCAAGTCCATCCTTCATGATAGTTTTCCTCTCATCCGTCGTCTAACATCGGCATGTTGATATCGGTCTCTTTCGCGAACTCTATGGCTCTCTCGTATCCGGCATCAGCGTGTCTCACTACGCCCATGCCTGGATCTGTCTTGAATACCCTCTCGATATTCTCTTCTGCTTCCTTGGTACCGTCAGCCACGACCACCATGCCCGCGTGTGTGGAAAGTCCTATACCCACTCCACCTCCGTTGTGTATGGAAACGCTGTCCGCACCGGCGCTGATGTTCAGCATCGCATTAAGAAGAGGCCAATCAGCTACAGGATCACTTCCATCTTTCATGCTCTCGGTCTCACGGTTAGGACTCGCGACGCTGCCAGCGTCTAGATGATCTCGAGTTATGGATATAGGCGCTTTTATTTCGCCTTCCTTCACCATCTCGTTTATCCTCTTAGCGAACTTGTGCCTTTCACCGTAGCCGAGCCAGCAGACCCTAGCTGGAAGACCTTCCCATGGAAGATGCTCCTGCGCCAGATCGATCCAGTTTATCAACTGCTCGTTCTCCGGGAAGAGTTCTTTTACCACTTCATCGGTCTTGAGTATATCTTCTGGATCCCCTGAAAGTGCCATCCACCTGAAAGGACCTCGCCCTTCACAGAACATCGGTCGTATGTAGGCGGTGACGAAACCCGGGTAGGCGAAGGCGTTCTCAAAACCCGCCTCGTAGGCCTGGCCTCTCAGGTTGTTGCCGTAATCGAATGTTATAGCTCCTTTTTCATGCATCTTCACCATGGTTTTACAGTGGAGCTTCATCGACTCCATGCTCCTTTCTTGGAATTTCTCGGGTGAGTTCTTCTTCATCTCCAATGCTTCTTCGTAGGGTACGTTTCTTGGAAAGTATTCCATAGCGTCATGTGCGCTCGTTTGATCGGTTAAAACGTCCGGTATGATGCCCCTTTCAAGCATCTCGGGCAGTACTTCGGCGGTGTTGCCTATCAGTCCTATAGCTAGAGCTTCTTCTTTTTCTACCGCATCTTGTGCCATCTCCAAGGCTTCATCGAGATCATCGACCACCTCATCGCAGTAACCTGCTTCAAGCCTGCGCTGAGCTCTTTGTGGATCTATCTCCACTACTAAAGCGACCCCGCCGTTCATCTTTATGGCGAGAGGTTGTGCTCCACCCATACCGCCTAAGCCTCCACTGACGCACAGTTTACCTTGAAGTGTGCCGTCGAAGTGTTTTCTAGCCGCTGCGGCAAAAGTTTCGTAAGTTCCCTGTATTATGCCCTGAGTGCCGATATAACACCAACTCCCGGCGGTCATCTGACCGTACATCATCAAACCCAGATCTTCAAGTTCGTAGAACTTATCCCAGTTGGACCATTTAGGGACCAGATTGGAGTTAGCGATCACAACTGCTGGAGCTCTCTCGAAGGTTTGGAACACACCCACCGGTTTTCCGCTCTGGACCAACATCGTCTCATCATCTTCCAATTCTTTCAGAGTCTCAACTATCTTTTCGTAAGCCTCCCAGTTCCTGGCGGCTTTGCCCGAGCCTCCATAAACTACGAGGTTGTCAGGGTCCTCAGCATTTTCAAGATTATTTTTAAGCTGTCTCAGCATAGCTTCCTGCTTCCATCCCTTACAGTTCAATTCCGTTCCTCGAGGGGCTTTTATATCTACCATTTTAAACACCTACACTACCTGTTCAGATATCTATATTTGGAGATAAAGAGGGTCAGGTATAAAATTTTAGGAGAAAAAGTCGGCGTTCATTTTAAGTGGTTTAGTATTTTTTTCGAGGTCTCGTTCATCTCTTCCAAGATGTAGTTTGTATCTCCATTTTTTTTAGCCCTCACCACTAAAAGATTGTTCTTTCCGACGCCTCTTATGATGGTCTCGCCGTCGGGGGCATCCACCATTATCTTGCTGGGCTTATTTTTCCTCAACTGTTCGTTAGCTGTCAATGCGGCGCCGAAGATGGTAGCTGCCATTATGCCAAATGTTTCGAGCTGTATAGGCTCTATATTACCAACGCTGGCCTGTACATCACCATCTTTATTGATTACGCTGGCGATCTCTACATGATCTTTATAACACAGATCCTTCAAGTGTTTGACTAGGGGAGATTTATCCATCTGATATCTTCCTCCTGTTCTCTATCGGGAATAAAACTCCTGTAAATTAAGTTTTTCCTCAAATCCGTAAAGATCGCTAATCACCTTATGATGTCTAAAAGAGAGGGGCCTTTCCTTATCTCTTGGCTGAAATCCTTGATCTTTATATCAGTGAGACCTGTCGTTCTTTTGAAAACTTTTATAGCTTCGTCACGTCCTCCTAGATGATCTATAAGTCCTTCTTTCTTCGCCTCTTTTCCAAGGTAAACTTTACCTTCTAGGGCTTCAGAATCTCCTTTTATGCGCCTCCTACTCTTTATCTGCTGTTTGAAGAGCTCGTTTATCTCCTTGACCATCTTTTTTCTGTGTTCCTTCTCGACCTTCGTCGGCTTCGAGAAGGGCATCCCTTCTTCCTTGTGCTCTCCTTCGCTTTGGATATCAACCTTGATGCCGAGTTTTTCCATCAGTTCGGAGAAGTCCGGCCTGATCGATAAGGTGCCTATTCCGCCAACGCTTGAAAGCTCGTCGGCTATGATGACATCGCACGCGGAAGCGACCCAGTAGGCGCCCGAAGTCCCTTGCTCTTCGATCTTCGCGATCTTGAACATGTCCAGTTTTCCGATTTTTCTTGCAAGGCTCCTGCTCTTGTAGGGAGAACCACCAGGAGAATTGATCTCGAGAATCAATCCTTTATAGCGTTTGGAGTCCTTTATCTTCTCAAGATACTCTTCAGCCTTATTTATGGATGAAGGCATGAAAGAAGGGAACAAACCTCCAGAGGACTCCATTATAGGACCTTCTAAAGGTATCACGGCAACTTTATCTTTGAATAAGTTGAACACCATCTTTTCACTGTCAAGGATAACTTGTCGGAGGTTACTTAAATGTTTGTCATTCGTTGAATTTCCAGTAAGGATACTCCATCCTATCCGCCGCTTCTTTAGCTTTTTTCTTTCCGCACAGTTCACTGATCAGTTCAAAGGAAAGGTCTATACCTGAAGAGATACCCGAAGCGGTCCAGATCTTAGGAGAGGTATCGTTTTTGACTACGCGTTCCTCAACCACTTCTATTTTCCGGTAGTGTTCTAACTCTTCCAGAGCGGAGTGGTGTGTCGTGGCTTTGAGGCCATCCAGTAATCCCGCTTCAGCCAGTATGAACGCTCCAGTGCAGACTGAGCACAAGTATTTCAAGTGTTCTGCCTGCTCTTCGATGAATGAAAGAAGAGTTGGGTCTTTCATCGCTTTCTTCCTTCCTTCGCCGCCCGGAACGAGAAGGATATCGTACTTCGTTTCGTCGGAAAAAGTCGAGTCAGGGACCACTTTCATACCGTTGTAGGCTTTTATCGGGGTAAGAGTATTGCTGATCAGGTCTATCTTTTGTTCTTCCATGTGGGACAACGTTTCAAAGGGACCGACGAAGTCCAGTTCTTCGACTTTTGGGTAAACGATCATGCCAATCTTCATTGGTTTTCGTATCATTATACAGTTCATCCTATTTTTAATATTCTATCGTTGCAGAGTTTTTCGATAACTTTTGTGTCACTGAAACCCGTTAAATATAACTTACTTTCATTCCTTTTTTATGGAGTTAAAAGAAGCGATCAGAAAGAGGAAGTCCGTTAGAAGATTCAAAGATAAAGCTGTGACCGAAGAGGATGTGGAGGCGATGGTGGAAGCCGCGAGACTGGCTCCCTCCGGGGGGAACAAGCAGAACTGGCTTTTCGGCGTGGTTAGAGATGAAGATAGGATCGCTAGGATAGCGGAAGCCGCAGGTGGTCAGACTTGGATCTCCTCAGCACCTCTGGTCTTTGCGCTCTGTACGGAACTGGAGAAGGACCTGAAAGGGTTAAAAGAAGGTGATTTTGAACTCGAAGTCGATAAGGAACGGTACGGTCCCGATCTTATCGAATATTTGAAAAAATTTCCTGAGCAACGAAAAGTTTCTATGCTCTTCGAGAACTGTAATCCCCTGCTCCCGGGAGAACACATCTTTCTCACAGCGGTTAGCAGGGGCTTGGGGGCCTGCTGGATCGGCCACCTAAATATCGAAAAGGTATCCGAGATACTGTCTCTTCCCGAGGGAGTCGTTTGTTTATTTTTGATGCCGGTGGGTTATCCTGCGGAGGAACCCGAGCAGAGGGATCGGAAAGATAAAGAGGAACTGGTGTTTTATGAGGAATACAGATGAAAGACATTGGATCTGGTAAATATTACTTTGAAGTGGGTCCGATCAGACCTCCGAACGTAGGAGGAAATCACTCCCTTCTTGTCAGAGCCACTAGGAACTGTTCGTGGAACCGATGTGCTTTCTGTCCGTATTATAGAGGAAAGGAATTCCAGATAAGGAGTTTTGAAGAGGTTAGGAGTGATATAGACGCTGTGAAAAGGATCAAAGATCTGTTGTGTGGTAATGGTTCTGTTGAAAAAGTCCCCTTCAGGTGTCTCTCTTTGGTACGGAATTGGGTTAAAAGTGGAGGCAGGACCGCCTTCCTTCAGGACTCGAATTCTTTGATAATGCCCACCGATGATCTAGTGGGAATTTTAAAATATCTTTCAGATACGTTCTCTTCGCTGGAGAGGATAACTTCCTACGCAAGATCGGACACCGTTTTGAGGAAGGGTCTTGATGAATTGGAGAGGATCAGAGAGGCCGGGCTTGTCAGGCTTCACGTCGGTCTGGAAAGCGGGAACGACGAAGTGTTGAGTTTGGTGAATAAAGGAGTCGATGTTGAAGATCATGTAAAAGGTGGAAAAAAAGCGATAGAAGCTGGATTCGAACTCTCCGAATACGTGATGCCCGGTCTTGGAGGAAAATATCTATCCGAGGAACACGCGAGAGATACTGCAGAAGCGCTTAACGAGATCGACCCGGATTACATAAGGATGCGTCCGCTATCTCTGCATCCGAGCAGCGAGTTGAAAAAGATCGCGGATCAAGGTAAATTCCGAGAGAATTCACCACACGAGCTTCTAGAGGAGATAAAGATAATGTTAAAAGAGTTGGACGTCTCTTCAAGGATTTGTTTCGACCACAGCTGGAACAGCTGGAGGAACGAAGCCGGTGGATCACTCTTCGAACTAGATTACGAGGGTTACTCGTTACCGGAAAAGAAGGACCACCTGCTCGAACTGGTCGAAGAAGGACTCGAAGTGGACGAATCAAAACATATAAGGGCGGGAATAAGATCGTTTAAGTTAAAATCTATCTTTCAGCTATCTGACGACTCCTTATTTCTTTTCATATAGAATGCTACGACTATCAAGATTATCGCAGCAATAATCACTATCCCTAAGATCATACCTACTCCTATTTCGTCTTCTTCTAGACCTACAGTTATGGTGACTGCCTCTTTATCTATTTCTACTTCACCCTCTTTAGTCTCATAGTCATCATGGTTGATCTCGTATTCATAAGTATCTAGATCAAGGTCCTCAAAAACCGCTTTGCCTTCCTCGTTCGTAGTGTTCTCTAACCCATTTAACTCTACTGAAGCATCTTCGATCGGATCACCATCATCGTTCTCTACCTCGAAAGTCAAGGTGTAAGTCATCACTATTTCTTCCATCATCACTTCGATCGTCTTGTCTTCGTCAGCTATCTCGACTTGACCGTCTTCAGTTTCGTAATCTTCGTGAGATACCTCCCAATCGTAGGTATCAGAAGAAAAGTTCTCAAAGGTAGTTTCGCCGTTTGAGTCAGTCATCCCTTCCATGCCATCTACTTCGACAATAGCTCCTTCGATCGGAACTCCATCTTCACGAATGACTTGAAACGTCAACTTTTGAGTTTCTTTTTCAAATGTGGCATCGATTGTTTTACTTTCTATCATCTCTAAGGTTGTCTTATCATCATCGTAAGTCTCGCTATTGATTTTCCACTCAACGAATTCGTAATTATCTGACGCTACTGCTTCTAATCCTATTTCAGTGCCATTCAAAAATACTTCACTGTACGGATAATCGTCGATGAGATCACCATCTAAGTACAAGTCACCTTCTCCTACTGGTTCTTCAATGGTTAACTCAAACTGTTCCAAAAATGTTGCCTGTGCTGTCTTGTCTGCGTCCATCAAAATCTCGATGGTTTCATCTTCATGGACTTCTTCATCGATAGTCCATTCATCAAAGACAAAACTCTCTGCCTCTTCAGCCTCTAACTCTATTACCGTACCGACTTCAGACTCTTCTTCATACGGAAATTCCTCGACCAGCTTTCCATCAACGTAGATGTCACCTTCTCCTACCGGCTCTTTTAACATCAACTCGTAATCTTCAACTACCTCTTCGAATGTCGCCTGAGCTCTCTTGTCTGCGTCCATCTCAACCGTTATCTCTGCTTCTTCTAAGGTCTCTCCATTTACATCCCAGTGACTAAATTCATAGCCTTCTGCTGCTTCAGCATACAATTCGACTATGATTTCTTCTTCGTAAAGATCAGTGAATGGTGTATCGACCTCTTCTCCATATACATATATTACTCCTTCGCCAACTGGGTTTTCAACTGTAAGTTCATATACCGATAATTCTAAAGTCACTTCTTCAGTAAGGTTTTCTGTTACATCATCTACCGTCTCATCTACTTTCTCGTATCCTTCTTCATCGATAGTATAATGAACGTCTGATCCATGCTCCACATCTTCTAATA
>PWHR01000015.1 GCA_003554965.1 Thermoplasmata archaeon
AAGTATACCACAATATGCCGAGGTAGCTAAGTCCGGCCCAAGGCGGTGGCCTCGAGAGCCATTGGTGCTTTGCACCACAGGAGTTCGAATCTCCTCCTCGGCGCTAATTTACGGGTAAATCCTTAAATATGCCTACCCTACATAGTCTATAGTATGTCAGGTGAGAAATCGAAGACGGATACGATAAAGCAGCGTAGGGTCGATGTTTACTTACCTTCTCTTGAAATGAAAGAACGCTGGAAAGAAGTTGCTGACGACAGAGGACAATCTCTGAGTAAATTCGTTATTGAACAAATCGAAGATTCATTGAACAAAGAAGATGAGGATTATGAAACTAGACAGGAACTCTTGGAAGAAAATAGAGAACTGGAGGAGAAAGTAAAGGAACTGGAAAAAGATGTAGAAGTGTATAGAGAGAGTTATGACAAACTCGAAGAGGAACTAAAAGAACACCGTGCTAAAGATTTTACCGAGGCTAGGGGTTCCCGTGAGTTCTCTAAAGAACTCATACAGTTGCTAAAAAAAGAGCGATTCATCGAGTTTGAAGACATATATGACAAACTCGATATAGACCCCTCTGATAGCGAGGTCGTGAAAGGCTTTCAGGAACAACTGAAGACATTAAAAGAATACGGGTTGGTCAAGGAAGAGGAACGTGGATGGAGGTGGGAAGGCTGAGCGAGCCTGAAATTCTCAAGGAGTTCATAGAGGATCTGAAATTGAGAGAGATGAGCGATGCCACGATAAGGTCTTACCGCAGTAATGTCAAGAGGTTTCTCGATATAGTTCCAGACTACGAGGAAGCAGACGAAGAAGACATCAAAAAGTATCTGAAAGTCTTGAAAGAAGAAAAAGACTTAGCCTACAAAACGTTGGCTAACAACTTTGCCTCCGTGAGCAGTTTCTACGATTATTTGAGATATGAAGGAATCGTGGACAATAACCCTGTCCTATCGGTACGAAAAAGGTATTTGAACAAGTACAAAGACGAGCAAAACAACGGTCATAGGCAGGTCCCAGAAGTCAAGAAGATGAGCGGTTATATCAATTATATACCAAAAATTAGAGACAAAATTATAAATTTGTTATTTATGAAAACAGGCATAAGGCGGAACGAGCTTATAGACCTCGATGTTCAAGATATTAACCGGGAAGACTATTCTATCAAGTTGAAGCCGAAACCAAAACGCTCGAATACAATGGTCTATTTCGACCACGAGACGGCTAATGTACTAAAACGATGGTTAGCTGTTAGGGAAGAAAGAGATGCCGATACAGACGCTCTGTTCCTCAATCCCAGAGCAAATAGACTGAAGAAAAAGGGTGTTCGTACTGCAGTAGAAAAATGGGCAGAAAACTATGGACTTCATGATCCAAACTCCGATAAATTGGAAGATAAATTCACCCCACACACACTCCGACATGTTTTCACTACATACCTTATTAGAAATGGGATGAGACGGGAGTACATCAAGGAACTGCGAGGGGATGCCAGAACGGAGGCGATGGACATCTATCATACGATAGATCACAGAGAACTCAAACAAGAATATTTAGCTTGTATTCCGGAACTTGGGATAGTGTAATATAGGGAATTAACTCAGTTAGGGGAGAGGCCCCCTTCTTGCTCAATCCATTCAATAAATTTATCGTCTGAAAGATACGTCCCTTCAAATGGAGTTCCCAAAGTGACCATTAGCTTTTCATCAAAAAGTGTTGAATACTCTTCCTTAATATTTTCTAAGACTGAAAAAATTCTATCTATTTCTTCTTTATTTAAATCACATATTAATGCGAACTCCATTGGGCCGATAGGGGGAGTATCTACCTCTTTTGTAGAATCTAGAGATGTAGGACCTTTTTCTGAAGAAATAACAAGTTTTTTCCAGTAAGACAAAGGTAATTTATCTTTACATGCCCGAACCAAGATAGTCTCAAAGAAATCTACGAAGGACGATTTATCTATCTCCTCCTTAGCTGTAATCGTCTGACTATCATGTTGGAGGAGGTTATCTATCTCTTGACCCAGTTCCCTCTCAATCACATCTTTTCGTTGCTTAACAATCTCTTCCCTTATTTCTCCCAATTTATGCCCCATCTCTTTTAATTTCTCCCGGGCCTTTTCACCCAACACCCCATTTTTAGCTGGAATCCCGTATATGGCTCCCCAGCCGTCTAGTGATACTATCTCGTCTGGTGAAAAAGAGTTTAGTGCTTTCTGAGTTTCTCTCCTACGGTGGAATTTTTTGATGGTTTCAAGAGGCGGTAAAACAGACCAATAAACTTCAGAGCCGATCCCCTTACCACTTTTTTCTTTTTTCAAGAGAGCCATATCTTTCATATCTTGTAAGGTGTTAACTATGGCATCTTTTAGATTATTTTTTATCCTGGTTCTCAATTTAAAGCCACCCTCTGATTTTGACTGCCAATAGTCGTCTTTTTTGAGGTCCTTTTGAGTAAGATTTTCCTTGCCCTTAAGCTTAGCATAGAACTTTGGATTCTCGCCTTCCGGTATTTCGTACTCAAGCTGACTCCGTACTCTATCTATTACTTCCTCTTGTCTCATTTTTTCTTCTTCAGAGATTACTGAAAGTAGGATTAGAGGGAGACCCTTCCATTCTTTTTTATTTTCAATATATTCCTCTAGAGTTTCAACTTTCGAGATATTTTCCACCTGCAGAGGGCTTGTAAGACAGCCCTATCTTATTGGTAAGATTAGGGTGTCTTCTTATGGTATTTAATCGTAGTACTTCAATTTTCCTACATGAGGTGTTAAAAATATGGCAAGCCTACATGTAAAAATTCCTCAAGAAGTAGTCAAAAAATTAGATAAATTCTGTAAAGATCGTGGAGAAAACCGGAGCACGTTCATTCGTCGCTTTATTTACAGAACCCTAGCTGAACACTCGTACTTAGATAAAGAGAAGAAAAAGGCAGTCGGAGTAGAGGATAAAGATGAACAGAGTTGAACAGAAAGTAGGACTAAACGCTACTGGGACAGTACATCTAGAGGAGTGGCAAGAACTTCTCGGAACTTTGACGGCAATCGATGTAAGCGACAAATCAGTAAAGGTTGACTTCAAGGATGTTCCATCCCTTCAATATCCAGTCCGTTCTAAAGAAGGTCGGATTCTGAAGAATCAGTTGGAAAACCTCCCTATAGGAACAAAGATTGGGGTTCTTAAAACTGATCTGGAAGAGCGAATTCGAGTAAGGATTATTGAAAAGAAAGATGGTGGGAGATGAGTGAACATGGCTAGGAAAAATTACTATGCACTCACAGATGAAGAGGAAGAAGAGATAGAACAGGCCGGAAAGGAAACCGTCCAGAAACTCCCTCTCCCTGATAAATGTCGGCATCCAAAGCCCTCAAAACTTCTTGATGTCAAGATTCTGATCGAGATGTTGGAAGAGCTGGGATTCACTTTCGATCAGGCACGGTTGGCTGTCCACGCTCTACTAAGGATGGAGAGAGAGTTGGAAACCCTGAGAGATGGAGATATACCGGAACGAACAACAGGTGATTGTAAGAGATGCTGTCATATCCAGGACTGTCTCCTAGCAAGAGAGAAACTCGGTAACGAACAACCAAAAATAGTAAAAAATGACAGGAAAAAAGAGTGACCACAGGAAGTATTACAAAAAAATAATCCCAGTATTCAAGGCACTGGGAGGGATGGATGAGACTACTACTTTGGGCATCAGTGATCACTATGGGTGGTACCACAAAAGACCGGCTAAGAAAATCGAAAGCTACGAAGAAGGATATCAGTATCGGGGCCGCCCTTACAGTTTGGGAGGTGATGCTGGAGAACTTGCAGATCAGATCGACAGACACTATTACGCCGTGCTCAACTACCAGAAAAAAGATGTTCTGAAAGAGAAATTATGCAAAAGTACCGATGGGGGCACATATTTCGAGGGAGGGGAATCACCTCTGCCTAATTATGATGAAATCTATGCCACTGCTTTATTCGTTGATATTGACCTAAAGGATGCCCATAAAGAGCGCTCCCTTCCTTCTGAGGAGAGAAAAACATTCACAAAAGTACTGGAGAAAATGATAAAAGAATTCGAGAGGTTGGTGGGAGAGGATCACGTCTTTGCATTGGATTCTGTCGGAGGAGCTTACATATTCACTGCTCCAGGCGTCACTGCACCTATTAGCGATTTGAACAGCAAGGGAAAAATATTCGATGAATTGACGGACCGCATGAATGACTGGATTAAAAAAAAGAGGATTGAAGTTCTTGAAAGCGTTGATGGAGCAGAAGAAATCTGTAAAATGGATGCGATTAACAATAAGAATCGGCAATATAAAGGCCCTCTCTCTTTACACAAAGAAATAGATGGCGTGGTCCATCCAATAGATACTGCCACCGTGGAGTACAAGTTGATTCGCAAGGAAGACGTAGACAGTGAATTGATTTCAAAGGTCAAAGAATGGTGTGTAGATTTTACCACAGTTCCCGAAAACCATAGACCACTCGACAAAATGATTTCAGATCTCTTTCCAGATTTCTACGAAGGGGACTGGAAAGTTGCCCTTAAGACTTGGGTTGAAGAGGAGAAGGAAAAAGAAAAACGGCGAAAAAAAATTACCGAAGATCGGAAAGAGAGACGGGAAGAGCGTCGTAAAAAGAACATTAACCTGGCTGATTTAGAAACTACCGATAACTGGTGTGATGTAGTAGATGCTGTTAATAGGATCGATGTAAAAGAGATCGTCAAAAAGTACGCTTCCGACGAGTTTGACACCTCGAACAGATCATCCGAAATCACCTTCAATCCCTCTTGGCGGGAGAGTGAAAGCGGAAAATCTTGTGCAATCCCTGAAGGAGAAAATCGGTTCATAGATAACAAAGTAGATAAGGGCGGTGGTCCTCTCAAGGCATATGCGCTGGGAGTGGGGCTCATATCAACTCCTGCTGAAAAACTCGACGGGAAGACATTCTGGAAAGCCGTAGAGGGACTTAGTGAGGGAGGATATGATATTCCCATCCTCGAAAAAGGATCTCCAAAACCAGATCTATTAGTTTCAGTGAACAAGCCTGATGATGTAAGTGATTTACCTGTTGAACCCATCCTCATAGATGACAGACCACGGAGAAGGCATGTGGAAAAAGCACGGAAAAAAACGTTAGACTGCCTTGTAGATGCGTTAGAAAGCCAAGAAAACATCCTCATCGATGCACTACCCTCGTTAGGGAAGAGCAACGGTATAATCAAAGCCGCTAAAGAAACACACACACCCCTAACGGTTCTTACCGATCGGGGACATAAAGAGCAGTATAAACAGATAGAAGAGTGGTGCGAGGATGAGAACCTCTCATATAAACGGCTACCTTCTTTTTTTCAGAGTTGTCCAACAGCAACAGGGGAACACGGTGAAGAGTGGAAAGATAAGGTAAAAGATTGGTATGAACGAGGGCTTACCCCACAACAGATCCATAAATACTGCTCTCCTCCGTGTCAAAAGGATGGGGCATGTCCGTACAGCATGGCTTGGAACTTCGATCCGGAATATTACGATGTTCTGATAGGGCATTATCTATGTGCTCATCTCCCTAAAGTTACGAAAAAGAGAACAGTAGTATTCGATGAATTTCCCGAGGATGCCTTTGAGGAAAAATTTTCAGCGGAAAAATTAAAAAAAGCCATATCGGATTACCTTCAGGACGAAGATAGGATCCCTTTCCAAAACATTACCGATCTTTTGGAAAACAGGGATGATGAAAAAAGGCGGGAAAAAGCACTCGAATATCTCGATGGAATGAAGGAGAAAACCCCAACATGGGTCCTTGACTCAGAAGAAACACATTCACTTACCCCTACAGTGATTCATGCCCTCCTTGAAATGGTGGGAGATGAAGATAATACGGTCAACGGATACGAGCGTAAGCGCTATTTTGATAAAAATAAGCATCTCACCGTTCTTCATAACCGAGCGACTAACAGAATTCACGTCATGAAACCCCCGAATCTGTACTACTGCAGGCAAATCATTGCATTAGATGGAACTCCCATTAAAGAGATGTGGGAAATTTCTCTTGGTGGTGCAAGATTAGAACATCGTCAGGTATTGGATGACAGTGAAAGAAAGAAATACCTCAAGGAAGGATTGAATCATCATTTTATCCGCACGACTGAGCACATGAAACCCTACTCCTCAGGGAATTACGTCAACATCGAGTCGGATCGGCTCCTTCTTCAAAAGCTAACGGAACTATATGATCAGAGGCCCTCTATGATCACCACGAAAAAAGCAAAGGACCAATACCAAGAAGAAGGATTGCTCACATTCGTCGATGATCACACTCACTACGGTAATCTGAAAGGATCAAATAAGCTTAAAAAAAAGCGATTGGGTGTGGTTATCGGATCGAATCACTGCGGAGACGATTACATCAAAAAATGGGGGGCCTACCAAAACGAGGGAGTAGAAAGAGAAGGGAGAGGGGAGGATACTGACTATGGGGATTTTGGGAATAAAATCTATCGGCATATGACTCATAATGCCACTCTTCAAGCAGTAATGCGCTTCGGGAGAGACGGACAAGGAGCGGTTGTGTATGTCGAAACGAACACTTTACCTGATTGGGTCCCTCACGAGACACAACCAGGGGTCATAAATATTTGGAGTGATGGGATGAAGAAAGTCTTTTCAGAGGCGAAAAAAAGAGAAGAGTTTACCACTAAGACGATTGCAAAGAAGATCGACTTGTCAAAGAGACAGGTGCGACGATGCCTGAATGAACTAGAGGAGAAAACTGATACACTTGTCAAAAAAAAGGAAGGAGTGGCCTATAAATGGATCAATCAAGGCCTGAACGGGATAAACCCAGGAGGAGATACAGAGTTGGAAGGGGAAAGCCCCTATCAGAGTCCGTTGGAAGGACCACGCCCACCAGACGGTATAGACTCTAAAGATGGGGAGGGATCTGGAGAAAGCTCTCAAATGATAATAAGAGTTAAAGATGATATACCTCAATTTATGGGCTATGATCAAGAATACCGTCTTTCGAAAGAAGATGTTCTAACCATTGA
>PWHR01000058.1 GCA_003554965.1 Thermoplasmata archaeon
AAATCATCAGTAGAGAATTACAATTGAAATTGTTAGAATATCTTGCATTTAGACATTTCTTTAGGCATTCTTACTCTTTTTATCTAGATTGGGATGAGATGGAGGAATTAGTTGTGAATATGGGTCAGGTTAAAGAAGAATTCGAAGAAGAGATCGAGGACTTCCTAGAAAAGAAATAAGCTACTAAGAAAGGAGCCAGAAAAATGAGAGTCAAAGTAGATATGGAAAGTAACGCTCTCTATTTCAGGTTGTCCGAGGAAGAGATCGTAGAGAGTGAAGAAACGTCTCCCGGTGTCATCTTGGATTATGATGAAGATGGAAGGGTGGTCGGGATAGAGATATTGAATATCAAGAATCAGTTTTCTATCGAAGAACTATCAAATATGGAAGTCGAGATGCCCACCACTCCAGCGGGATGATGATGTAATAATCCGGCATGAGCAAGGGGAGGTCGTTGGAGTGGCCGTTTTACATGCGAGTAAAAAACTTGACTAGGTTTTGAAATTTAAAGGTAAACTCCGACCCGCCCGCCCTCCTCCGTTCCCCTAAAGATTTATTTTTATCCTTTTAGAAATTTACCTAACGTTGTTTGCGCGTGAAGTACCTAACGTCGTTTGCGAAAAATCGGGGAATAACAAATGTTTATTGCGCAGGAATCAAAGATTCCTTCTTTCACTTCAGGCAAAGCCTTCGTGATGCGGAGATTTAGCGGTTGTTGGAAAAGTTGGGGAGTCATGAGTTGATTTTTTGGTATTATGGCTCTGGATATGGGATAACAAACGTTTGTTGCAAAGGAATAAGATTCCTTTTTTCACTCTTCAGGATTTCATCCATTCGATCCTCAGATGTGATCCTGCGGATCAGCAAGTGTGCCTCGTGATAAGTAGGAATCAGGGATTCCTACGCTCACTAGGACCTAGTCCTCGTGATGCGTATGAAAGACGGTTGGTAGAAGGTGGATTTTGCGATGGATTTTGGGTTGATGGGGCCGTGGGAAAGGGTGAAGTAGAAGAGTGAAGGTAAAGAGTTGAGAGGTTTGAGTGAAGATGGAGAAAGAGGTAAGATAGATGGAAGACGTACTAGTAGGGATCCTTGCCAGTGATGACGAGAACACCATAGCGGGAGTGGTGATGAAGGTCAAAGATCATTATGATGACGTGGTCGTTATCGACAACGGGAGTGAGGACAGTACAGCAAGATTGGCGGAGAGAGCCGGAGCGCAGGTCTTGAGGCACGAAAAGCCCAAAGGGAAAAGAGAGGCACTGAAGAAGCTGTTCCGATACGCTCGTCAGAAAGGAACGGACGTATTGGTCACGTTGGAAGGAGGGGGTGGGTATCCAGAGGAGGAGATCCCGGACCTTGTTTCAAAAATTTCTGGAGAAGCTGCCGATATAGTGGTCGGGTCCCGTTTTCTGAAGAGTGGATCATGGGTAAGTCTTTCAGAAGAGAATAAGAGTGCTGAAATAGATAGTACTGAGAGTATCAAGTTGAGCGAGGTAGATGTTAGGAGCGATCTCAGAGCTTATTCTAAAAGAGCATTGAAAAAGATAGAGCTGGAGGGTGAAGAGTCTGAAGTTGGGGACTGGAGCGGAAGTTCTGATTCAGGATGGACCTCGGATGAGATATTGGAGAAAGGTCTTGAAAATGGTCTTGACGTCTTAGTGGTTCCGGCTGACATATCTCACTATGGAAAGCCTTCTCAAAAGACGGTAAAGCATAGTCGAAAGGAAGAGAAAGGACCTTTTACGACTTATTTTGACGATAAGAATCCATTGCTGATCTTTGGGATCCCAAGCATAGCAGCCTTTGTTCTTGGAGTCGTTACTGGCGTGATCGCGACGCTCAGATGGTATGGGAACGGACCTTTATCTCTCGAGATAGTGGTTCTTTCGTTCGTCTTCTTTGTTATCGGGATAGTAATGGGAATCTTGGCATTGTACTTGGACAAGGCAAAGGATCCTTATTGATATGATTGATATCTGAGATTCAAGGTGTTCGATATGGATAAAGAAGAGACTGAGGAAGAAAAAGAGTATTTTAGTCATCCAACTTCTACTGTTGAAGGTGACGTTGAGATAGGAAAAGGAACTAACATATGGCATTATGCACACGTCAGAGAAAAAGCTTCGTTGGGAAAGAACTGCAATCTAGGGAAGGACGTTTACATCGATACCGAGGTTGAGATAGGAGACAACGTCAAGATCCAGAACGGAGTTTCGGTCTATCAGGGCGTCACTGTTGGGGACAACGTGTTCTTGGGTCCTCACATGACGTTCACTAACGACGTTTATCCTAGAGCGGAAGGCGAATGGAATGTAGAGGAAACTGAAGTGAAAAAGGGCGTTTCTATCGGTGCTCACGCCACGATACTTTCGGGCCTAGTTTTGAACGAGTACTGTATGGTGGGAGCTGGAGCAGTCGTTACTAAAGATGTTCCTGCCAATACCATCGTGTATGGAAATCCCGCAGTAGTGAAAGGATTCGTTTGTGACTGCGGGAAAAAGTTCGAGAGTGCGGAGAAGGCCTTCGAGGACATGGACAAGGTGATATTCCGGTGTTCGGAGTGCGGTAAAGAGGTCGAAATCGATAGGGAAGTCTATAAAAGATTGGGAAAGACAGCGGAAGATTAAAAGAGCGAAAATGGGAAAGAGAAAAATAACAAGAGATATTGGGTAGAGGAGGAAAAGAGAGGTAATAGGATGGTTCACATAGCGAATCCGATAATCGGAGAGGAAGAATTGGAAGGTATCAAAGAAGTACTGGACAGCGGTATGCTCGCCCAGGGCGAAGTTGTCGATAAGTTTGAACAGGAGTTCATTGATTATTTGGGCGTTGATCACGGTAAAGCCGTAGCGAACGGTACGGCTGCTTTGGACGTGGCGTTGAAAGCCTTGGGGGTTGGTGAAGGCGATAAGGTGATAACTTCTCCATTTTCTTTTATAGCTTCATCTAACTGTATACTTTTTCAGGGAGCTGAGCCAGTTTTTGCTGACGTGAAGAAAGATACTTTCAACCTTGATCCTGATAAAGTCCAGGAGAAGATAGACGACGAAGTCGAAGGTATCGTTGTCGTGCATCTTTTTGGTCAGCCCGCTGATATGGACGCGTTCGTTGACATAGCTGAAGATAACGATCTGTTCCTTGTGGAAGACTGCGCCCAGGCACACGGTGCCGAGTACGATGGAAAGAAAGTCGGGAGTTTCGGTGACGTAGGAACTTTCAGCTTCTATCCCACTAAAAATATGACTACGGGCGAAGGCGGCATGGTCGTTACCGAGGAGGAGGAATTGGCTGAAAAATCCGATCTTGTCAGGGACCACGGACAGAGCGAGAAGTACAGTCACACCGAGTTGGGATACAACCTGAGGATGACGAACTTGGCTGCGGCGATCGGAAGAGCGCAGCTTGAGAGGTTAGATGAGTGGAATGATAAGAGGATCAGGAACGCGGAGATGTTGAGTTCCGGTATTGAAAAGATCGACGGATTGACCCCACCTGCAGTGGCGGATGGTTGTGAACATGTATTTCACCAGTATGTTTTGAAGGTGGAGGAGGATTATCCGCTTGGTCGTGAAGATATCCGGGATAGACTGCACGAAAATGATGTCGGTACCGCAGTACATTATCCTAAGATCATACCGGAACAGCCACTCTATAAGGAGAATGGTTTTTCCGGAGATGGTTACAATAATGCTGAAAAGTGTGCCGAGAAGGTTTTCAGCCTTCCCGTGCATCCTAAAGTGTCTGAGGAAGATATCGAGAAGATGTTGAAAGTGCTAGATATTTGAAGATTGAGGTAAAAATATGTTGAAAGCTGGAGTCGTTGGAGTAGGGATGATGGGACAGCATCACGCTAGAGTCTATCATGAATTGTCTGAAGAAAAGGATGTAGAGCTCGTCGGAGTGGCCGATAAAGATGAGCAGAATGGGAGAGAGATCGCTGAAAAATACGGGGTAGAGTACTTTTCAGATCATAAAGAACTGGCGAAGAAGGGATTGGACCTTGTGAACATCGTAGTGCCGACATCTCTGCACTGGGACGTAGCTAAAGATTTCATGGAGATGAAAACCGATGTTTTGGTGGAGAAACCCATCGCTAAGACCATCGAGAACGGCAGGAAGTTGGTCGAGAAAGCTGATGAGGAAGACGTGAATCTGATGGTCGGCCATATAGAGAGATTCAATCCCGCTGTGCTCAGACTGAAAAAAGCCATAGAGGAAGGCGACCTTGGAAAGATAATGTCTGTTAGCGCCACGCGTGTGGGTCCGTTGGCTATCAGGGTAAGAGACGTCGGCATCATAATCGATCTAGGAGTTCACGATGTGGATGTTATGAGTTTCATCCTTGGTGAGGACGTGAAAAGTGTCAACGCTCGTGCCGGGAACGCGAAACATCCGGACGATGTCGAAGATCACGCTTTGATAATGCTCGATTATCCTTCAGGTGTTTCTGGTGTAGTTGAGACCAACTGGTTGACGCCTCACAAGACGAGGAAATTAGACGTGGTTGGAACTAAAGGTATTGCTTATCTGGATTATATCGACCAGAGCATCACTCTTCACAACGAAGAATGGACTAAGGAATACAAGGTTGACGATAAAGAGCCGCTGAAGAACGAGATAGAGGAGTTCATCGAGAGCTGTAAGAACGGTGAAAGGCCTTTGGTCAACGGTGAAGAGGGACTTCATGTGTTGAAAGTTGCCAGGAAAGCACTGGAGAGTGCGGAGGAAGGCGAAATCATTGAGATCGGGCGATAGAATTTTGTGAGAGGAAAAAGTATGAGACTTTTAGGTTCAAGTGTTGAAAAGGTAAAAGATAGTTTTAGGAGTGGAGAACTTACCATTTCTCTTTTCGGTCTCGGTAAGATGGGACTTCCTTTGGCTAGTGTATTTGCTGACGAAGGCGCTACCGTTGTGGGCGTAGACGTCGATGAGGACGTTGTGAAGAAGATTAACGAGTGTGAGAACCCTGTTGAGGACGAGCCCGGGCTGGATGAACTGGTTGCGAAGAACGTCAGCGAAGGACGTTTAGAAGCTAGTTTAGATGGTGCAGAGGCGGTTTCTAAGGCAGATTTTCATGTGATATTAGTTCCGACTCTAGTGGACGAGAGAGGAAATGTCGAGTTAGATCCTGTGTTCGATGCCGCCGGTAAGATAGCTGAAGGGTTAGATGAAGGCGATGTGGTTGTTACGGAGGCTACGATGCCTCCGGGCACCACTGAGAGTTTGGTCGATGTTTTGGAGGAGAGTGGGTTAGAGGTGGGCGAGTTCGGTCTTGGGCATGCGCCGGAAAGGACCATGACAGGGACCGCGGTCAGAGATATAAGGGGTCAGTATCCGAAGATCATCGGCGGAGATAGCGGAGAAACATCAGAAGTTTTGAAGGGTGTTTACGAGATCGTCAATTCCAAGGGTGTGGTGGAGATGCCGAGCATCATCTCGGCTGAAGCGGTGAAGGTTTTCGAAGGGGTCTATAGAGATGTCAATATCGCTTTAGCTAACGAACTTGCGCTGTATTGTGAAGAGAAAGGTATAGATGCTTTGGAAGTGTTCGAAGCTGCTAATTCACAACCGTATTGTGATATACATGAGCCCGGGGCTGGAGTAGGTGGTCACTGTATACCTGTCTATCCGTGGTTCGTGATGAATCAGATGGAGAAGAAAGAGGCTGAATTGCTTTCTGTTGCTCGGAAGCTGAACGATTCCATGGCATATCACGTTGTCGATCTGGTCGTTAGAGGTCTGAATGGATTTGGCTCGGCGGTGAAAGGTTCTCGGATCTTGGTACTTGGGTTGACTTTTAGAGGTGGTGTTAGAGAGTTTTTCAAGACTCCAGCAGTGCCGGTCATAGAGGAGTTGGATGAGTTAGGGGCTGAGGTTTACGCTTATGATCCCCTTTGTGATGAAGAAGATGCTTTGAGATTCGGTGCAGAGTGGAAAGAGGATTTTGAGGGAGTGGATGCTGCGGTCATATTGACGGATCATGATGAGTTCGCGGAGTTGGATCTTGATGAGATGGGAGCGGAGATGAGTCACAAGTTGATCATCGATGGAAGGAACGTGCTTGATGAAGAGAGAACGGTTGGAGAAGGTTTTACATATCTGAGAGTCGGTAATCTAAAAAAGGATCGACAAAAGTGTTAAATATTAAAATAGCCGAGTAGCAGTTATAGCTCTTTAAGAGGAACGAGTGAATATCTTCGTTCAGGTTGTAACGATAACTGCCTGCCGGTTTGGACCGAGCCTGTGTGGCTGTGAGGATAGGATCGGTGGGAAGAGTCTAGGGTATGTGATTATGCCAGTGTTTGTATTTCTTTCTTTTCCTGGATCTCGATTTCTTCTAATTCACGTTGTAACCTTCCTAATTCATTGACGATCGAAGAATCTGTGTGCAACTTGTAAAGTTGTGTGTTTTGGTATTTTCTGCTTTTTTGGATTATAGAAAGTTCTTCTAGAACATCCCACTTTCTATAGATAGTGCTTCTAGAAACACCGGTTTGTTCTGCTAAGTCAGTTTTTGAATAATCCATGACTGGATTCTCTAGTAAAAACTCGATTATCTTTGCTAAAGGTTCGTCGAGTATAAGTTCTAAGGTCATTATTGAGCACCTATTGGTTAATAAAGTGATAACCTCCTTAAATATGTTTTGTTTATGAAACGAACATTGCGTCAAAATTGAAACACTTGCTTTACCAGAGGAAGATCGATAAGATGACAAAGTATACAGATGAAAAGAAGAAAAAGAACATGTTGGCGAAGATGGTCATGAGAAGAAATGTTGGAGAGAAATACACTCCAAAAGAGAAGGTGTATAGCGGAATACCTAAACACGAGAGA
>PWHR01000066.1 GCA_003554965.1 Thermoplasmata archaeon
TACCGCCGGTCAGAGGGGACTTTCCTCCAGCTGATAATCTACCAGAGTTGGGAGACCCAGTACCTGTGACTATACCTGGCGCTATTACAAGCTTATTGTTCGGTCCGAGCGGATGTGCATTGGGTGGGACTTCCTCAGATACTATCTTCGAGGTGAGACCTCTTCCTCCCAATTCCTCATATTCTTCTGGAACCTCTTCGGTTTTTATCTTTAGGTTTTCCATATCGACCCGCAGTATTTTTTCGGCGATTATACCACCCGATATTGAGTATGATATTGATTAACTAAATATCTTTTGGATAGAAAGGAAATGAAGTTTGAACAGGGTAGGTCGAAAGAGACATCAAAGATCTCATCACTTTCTTATATACTCAAAAGATTTTCTAAAGGAGTTTTTTTTATGGCCCCAGATAGATTGGGTTTCAATCTTTTTCGTTGAGTTTTTCTTCCACCACTCTTGGCTCATCGACCACCGTTTGATCTTCCTCATCTTCAGTACTGTCTTCTTCGTCTTCCTCTTCGGTAAGCTTCTCTTCGACAACACCCGGATCTTCATCCAATTCTTCATCAAAATCATCTTCTTCGAGTTCATCTACCACTAATTTTGACTCATCATTGAGATCTTCCTCCACTACACCCGGTTCATCATCTACCATTCCTTCTTCATCATCTTTATCAGTTTTCTTTTCCTCTTCATGTGTTCTATCCTCCTTGTCGGACTCTTCTTTATCGATGAGACCCTGCTTAGGTACGGCCACTTTCAATCCACAGTTGGGGCAGTTTTCAGTTGTCAAAAACATCTTTTCACCACATTCAGGACATAACTTCCTTATCGCTGTCTCCGGGAACTCAGTTTTTCCCCTAAATATTAGATCGAACTGGACAACTAGAAGGAAAAGTGTGAGGAAAAGCAGCAAGAATGTGAGAAGGCCTACAGGGTCCGGGAAGCTGTGATAGATGTGAAGGATAAGGGAGACAGCGATTATTACAGAGAAAACTACAGAGATGGATATCATATATCTTTGGAGTTTCAAACCCGATTCTGAGCTGAAATCATATCCCCTCCACGTTGGGAGGAATAGTCCAACGGTCACCAAGAAAGACAAGGTGAGAGATGATATCCAAGAAGGTTGTAGAAATGGAGAAGGAGTAAGGTAGTAAATGGATCGAGCAGGATATATCGAAGGATATGCTAGTAGAGCGATAATGAATTCTAATCCTACATAGATCAGGAGTAAAATCGGGATGAAGATGGCGGTTATTGCCGGTATAGCTTCAGGTAAATTTTTGTACAATTCAGTTTTTTCTACCGTCAGTCCGGGAACTTCTTTATGTTTCTCTTCCTTCTTTTTAGCTACTTTCGATCTTTTCTTACGTCGGATCTTTTTTTCCTCTTCTTCATCACTCCAAAGACCTTTCATACTGTCTATATTTTTCAAGAAACCTGCAACAATCCCTTCATCTTCTTTATTATTCTTTTCGATTTGTTTCTCGGTTTTGATGACTTCTGATCTTTCAGGAGATGAGGAATCACTCTCCTTTCCCAACAAGTCGTCTAAAATTTTTTCTTCTTCAAGTTCATCCTCCGAAAATGTGGTAAGCTCTTCTAGATCTCTAGTTATGGTTTCTACAACTTCTTTTTCCTCTTTCATCTCCTTCTCTTCCTTGAGTTCCTTCACCTCGTCCACTATATCTATCGCTGAATCTATTCCGATCCCCTCAAGATCTATCAAAGTCACGATCCCTCCCTTTATAACGTCATCTAAGCTTCTTATCCCCTCATCATACAGTTTTTTTGCTCTCTTCAAATCAATATCTGAAATCTTCGTCAATTCAGCGAGGACTTCTTCTTGACCTCTTTCTTCTATTAATTTTTCACCGCAGAGGGGACATTCTTTCGATCCTTCTTTGACTTTAGTGCCGCAGATCGGACATTCTGATATATCCTCGCCTACCATCTATTTCACCTCCCAAATATCTTTGAACATCCTATGAACGATGATACTCGTTACCACGAAAGAAGCGAATAGGAAGAATGGAGTCAGGTTATAAGCACGTCTTAGAGCTGGTGGGATGTCTACATCGCTAGGAGTCGGTCTAACCTCCGTTCTCCTGAATTCCCAATTTATAGAGAGTTCATCGTCTTCCGTTTTCAAGGGCGCATTGTTGCTTAAGACCGTGATTATCGTATATTCTTTGGTAAAGTTCCTTTGAAGAGTGATGTTATCTTGGTAAAAACCCCAATTTATGTTACTATTCCCTCTAGAGTGATTCGCCACCGTTCCTCCATCTTCCCAGGTCACGTTATTTGGGTTAACAATACCTTCTAGGAATGCAAAACCCACATCGATATGATCCCGTTCATACGGTACGTTACTGGAGAAAGTCACGTTTATCTCCACAGGCCTTCTTCTTTCAGATGTTATCTTGATGTAGTCATGATAGGTACCGTATGTGAGATCGATAGATTCTTTTTCTACCTCTTTAGGGAATTCATCGATCACTCTCCATTCCTCGTTAAGTTCATCGCTGTACTGAACGGTGAAAGGCTCATCATACTCAACAGGAGACTCTATCCTCAGCATCCAAGCTCCGGTTGCAGCGATAAGGCCCACGATCAATATCAAGATCACGAACCAGACCGGTAAGGTCTTCCACGTCCGTTTTGAACCTTCCGCCATATGATCACGTTTTTTATCTGGGAAACGTTTTTTTCAGTTATCCTGCCATTGAAGTGCTGGATAACCTGAATTATCCTCTCTATCGGTCACTCCTCCATACTGCCAGATTTCAACGAAATCCCATCCTTCGTATGAATCAGGATACTCATCCTCGTAGTCTGTCATCTCAGTGGTATCTTCGAACAACTGAGATTCGGTGAGATCACCGTCTCCTATTGTTCCCACGAGTTGTGTTTGACCGGAAGTCTCCTCATTGGAATAGGAGTTCTCTATCCTGCCGGCGCTGCCGCCCATACCTTCTATGTTGCCGACGAGAGATCCAACTCTCGTAGAATCCTCTGCGGTCACTTTGCCTGTACTGTATGAATTTGTGAGCTTGCCTCTGAAGTCGATGCAGCCAGCTAGACCCCCGATCCTTGTGCCGGTTCCGTCAATTGTTACGTATCCTAGAGAGTAAGAGTCGATGATGTCGGCCTTTTGTCCGCATCCGACTAGTCCACCGAACTTGTCCGGTTCTGATGTATCATCTTGATCGGTCACATCAACATCTGCAAAGCTCTCGCGGAGGACCGGATTATCGACACCTCCAGGAGTCGATCTCCAACTGTTATGCGAGCCTATCAGACCGCCAACGGCTCCTTCTCCCTGCACAGAACTTTCTTTGGCACACACTTTCTCTATCAGTGTCTTGTCATTGCCGGTCACTCTACCTATCAGGGTTCCAATTCCTCTTCTTCCAGTGATGTTTGCGTGCTTGATACAGACGTCTCTTATCTTCGTCTCGGCATTGTTGTGACCGACGTGTCCGAAGAGCCCCAGATTGTCTTCTTCAGGTCTATCTATGAAGAGATCACTTATCGTATAGTTCTGTCCATCGAAAGCGCCGCTGAAACGGTTGTTCTCGTCGCCTATCGGATGCCATCCATCCTCGGTATCTACCAGGTCAGAATAACCGTATGAGTGTTGATCTAGATGGTCCTGAAGTTCGTAGTAGGCATCTAGGTCGTTCCATATAGCTCCCATCTCGTACCAATCGTTTATCTGATACGGATTATCTTCCGTGCCGTCGCCTTGATCATAAGTCAGTGTCACGAATACGACGATGAGACCTTCATGGAGTACCTCTTCTTCTTTTTCTACAGCCGCCCTGTATTCGTAAGATGTCTCGTCATCTAAATTTTCTATTTCTTCGCTGAATTCTGTCGATTCGGAGACTGTCTGGAGTGAATCTACTCTCGTCCAATCCTCTGTATCTTCTTCCCTATACTCGAAGTAAAGATCTACATCATCATATCCTCTAAGATGGAGCAATTCGCCCTTGAGAGTGGCGGAATCTTCTGTCACATCTTCGGCTTCGAGAGTTTCAACATAAGCAACTTCTTCATCGTAAGTTATAGGAGCTTCAACACCGGAGATCCATATACCTGCACCTTCAACTGCAACTGCGGTGAGTAAGACAACTAAGGCAACAACGACCAGATCCTTTTTCCTTATCATATATTTTTGCCTTCTTTTTTATCTATACCTCGTTAACTTACATCTCTAAAGTTCCAGACTACAGGCTGATCGGGAGGATGTGGAGCGTCATCATCCAGCGTGTATACTACCGTCAGGAATCTCTCCTCACCCTGCTCTACAGTGGTTTCATTGGTTATCGAACCCCACTCATCCACTTCATCTATCAGGCCGGGCTCTACTATTCCTCCGCGTACGGTGAAACCCATCTCCTCAGTACCGAAATCCTCGGGCTTTTCGACTTCTGTTTGTACAGTGATTTCTTGACTGCCATCGACATTACTGAGATTCACGTAGGTGTAGAACTGATGCGGCGGATCGTTATAGGAAAAGTCGGCATCGTGTTCTCTCTCAGTTGTATCTCGAAATCCTACGGTCTGCCAATGATCAGTCTCTTCGATCTGTATCTCGTCGCTCATCTCTATAGTTATCGGATTGTGATAGTCGACTGGTATGCCTGTATTGAAAATCCATACACCTGCACCGTAAACTACTCCTACCGTTAGAACTACGGCTACGATCAGCACGGGTATACGGTCGATTACAGCCATGATATGTTTCGCCTTTTATTCACCTGAAATATATATAGAGGGAAAGTAGGAAAGGTTTTTCGGTTGTGTTGGGTCTATACGTCAGTGACGTCTACGAATTCCCAAGTGATCGTGGGATCACCAGCACCATCTTCGGGCGGGTCTTCAAAAGTGTATATTACTGTCCAATAATCTTGCCCAGGTGTTGATATAGGTTCTGTAGTAAATGTATCTGTATCCCATTCTACATCTACTTCTTCCCCTGTTTCTGTATAAGTAGCTGTATCAGGCACATCACCATCTTCAGTCCATTCTACATCTTGGGGGTCGATTTCCTCCTCGTTGAACACTGCAAAACCTATTGGGTTTTCCTCTGTTGTACCCTCTACCGACAATGAAACTTCTATTTCCAAGTCAGTTATCCCCTCGCTAGGATTGTCAAACTCGACGTACTGATAAAAGCTCTGGTAGGTCATATCTACAGGTCCATCCTCGTATTCATGGGTGTCTCTTAATTGTACATACGTTTCTTCTCCATCTCTCTCGTCGTACATCGTGATCTCCACCGGCTCGTCGTAGTCCACTGGCACGTCAACAGTCAAGAACCATATCCCTGCACCTAGCGCAGTACCGCTCACTAAGATCAACACTATCGCATACACGGGAATTCCTTTCAATTTTCTATCCATTTTTTTCTCGCCTCCTCGCAGGGCAAGGATTTCAACCCATTTCCTGCGGATGATGATATCGTCTACCCGATTCACTATAATCTTGTTTTAGACATTTATAATTTACTGATATTTTTAAACTAGGAATTTTCTGATGTCTCCTAAAGTTAGTCACTCTATCTAACATGTTTTTATTCATGTAGTAAAACTCAATCTACCTATTATAAGCTGGTAGAAAATCGAATTCCATATTGAACCTCGAAACATATCAGTATATAGAAATGAAAATCTCTATACATATCCAGCCAATAAAAGCGACAGAGCAGTAAACATTGAGTGAATTGATATCATATCAGGACAAGTATCGATCAGGGCTATCTTTGATATATTTTACAATAGTAAATGACCGTTCATTTTAAATATATCTTTTCTATATAATATTCAGGATAGGATGACCGAGGAAGAAAAAGAAGAATCCAAGATCAGAGGTCTAGAGTTCAATTACAGAGACTGGAATCTTGGTGGAAAGCTGATCTTTTATTCCACTCTTTTGGCGATTTTTTCTATGATACTTCCATGGATCGAAGGTGATGGAGATACACTCGGCTATCAGCAGGGCGCTACAGTCTTCCTAGCACTGTACATCTATCCCTTCATCGTTCTCACTATGGACAAACACTTCAAAACCCCCCTCGGATACGTCAACGGTATATTGGCGGTCATAATACCCTCATATTTCCTCTACTACATGGCTGAAGAGATGGCCGCAAACCTTTTAGAGGCAGCAGGGATAGGCATCTTACTCTTCATCATCACTGGGATCCTGCTCTTTATAGGGATACACACTTACGAGAGATATGACCGGCTGGGCATCGACGAAAAAAGTAGATCCTGCCCAGAATGCGAAAGTGACATGAAATATGTTGAGGATCTAGACAAGTGGTACTGCGAAGAATGCGACGAGGTCCGATGATTTCAACCATCATCTCGATATTCTATCAAATCACGAATCCTATTCTTGAAGAAAAGATACGGTTGAAGATATTGATAATTCAAATATCTTTTGAATAAGTGAGAAAATTTGGTTGAGTAGAAGGCAAAAAACATCAAAGATATATATAGCATCGAATCCATGTATTATAGTGATGCTTCCCAAGAGAGCCGTGCTAGCATACGATTTCTCAAAAAGCATGAAGAAATTGCTTGAACGCCTTCCTGATCTTAAGAAGGTAGGTGTAAAGGAATTGTTTTTGTTTTACGTTTCGGATATGACTAGAAGCGGCTTCCATGGACAGATCAGTAAAAGCAAGA
>PWHR01000042.1 GCA_003554965.1 Thermoplasmata archaeon
GCCTCCGAGCACCGTAAGTTATCCAACAACCCCAGATATATTTCTTGCCTGTTATCTACTACAAAACCACCGACTCTGATAAACCATATTTTCCAGCGCGATATCCGTCGATCGAGCATCCTCGCACTGCAAACACTATGAGGAATACATCCCTCCGAAAGAATCACTGTGTTCCGGCCAAAAGAACAGGTGAGTTGTAAACCCTAGAAGATCAGTTCAAAAGCTCCGCCCATGGGGGATAAAAGGATGTCACAGATACTTTTAACTATATGGTGAACCATCCCTATATTTATGAGAAAAGAATTTTCACCGTGCGGAATAGTTTGTGATGATTGCGGATGGTTCAAGGGGGAGAAGGAACCTCACTGTGAGGGATGTAGTTCTAAAGAAGGTAAGCCTTCATGGGGAGAATGTGAGACCTATTCCTGTGTAGAAGAGAGGAAGATCGAACACTGTGGAGAATGTGATGTATTTCCATGCGTGGACTTCATGGATAGATATGATCCCGAAGAAGGTAAAGTCGATGCTGTAAAACGTGCAGGGATACTCGCCTATCGTAAACAGCACGGCTCAGAGGAAGCGATCGAACTGGCCAGTGAAGTGATGTAAAGTATATTGGTCTTAGAGCTTCTTCTTTCTATTTCCTTACAGAAAAGTTTATCAAAAATGTATACTTTGTTTTGATGTTCAAAAAGAGGTGATGTTTTAGTGCCTAGGGAGATGATGAAAAAAAAGGATGAAGGGAAAGTGGATAAGGTCATCGATAAACTATCAGAAAGTTTTGAGGATAACAGATTATCGACCAAAAAAACTGATCTTCTATCATACAGCCATGATTACTGGCCTATCTCTTTACATTGGATGTTGGAAGATAAGTTCCCTTCGATACCAAATGCCGTTGTTTGGCCCGAAGATAAAGAGGAAGTCAAAGAGGTGGTAAGATGGTGCTACAAAGGCAGAGTACCTCTATATCCGTACGGAGGCGGATCGGGTGTTCTAGGTGCGACCGTACCCGAGAAAGGGGGTATAATTATCGATCTGAAGAGGATGCGCTCTTTACAAGTGGATGATCAAGACCTTCTCGTAGAAGCGGACTCCGGCCTGAATGGTTACTATTTAGAGGATAGTCTCAACGAGGAGGGTTATACTATGGGAAATATACCACAATCTCTTTACCCCTCTACAGTCGGGGGTTGGGTTGGTACAAAAGCCACAGGTCAGTTCTCCACTAAATACGGTGGTATCGAAGAGATGCTGAAAGGTATCGAGGTGGTAGTACCTCCCGGAAAGATATTGAATTTCAAACCTCATCCTAGGACCTCTACAGGTCCAGATCTGAGAAAGCTGTTCGTCGGAGCTGAAGGAACGATGGGGATCATGACGAAGGGTTGGTTCAAGATATGGCCTTACCCTGAAAGAAGAATAAAGCTTTCCTACGCCTCAGAAAGACTAGAAGATGCGGTGGAGTCCGTTAGAAAGGTGATGAGAAGAGGGGCTGAACCTGCTGTTGTCAGGATATACGACGAGATGGAAACAAAGAGGCATTTTTATGATCATGAAGATATCTACGGCAAGATAGCCACTGTAATCATAATCGAAGGAGATGAGAAGATCGCTGAAGTAGAAAGAGAGATCGTTGAAGAAGAATTCATAGGTGAATATAAAGGAGAGGGACCGGTAGATCACTGGTTAGAGACACGATTCAACGTCAAAGAGGCTTCGGAATTCGTACCTATGGGAGTGGTCTTCGACACGATCGAAGTAGCGGTGAACTGGTCGAATGCGGAGGAACTGTATGAGAGAGTGATCGAGTCTATAAAACCCATAAAAGGAGTCCTCTTCGCTTCAGCACATGCATCACACTTTTACCCTCAGGGGATATGCTTTTACTTCACCTTCGCCGGAACACCTCCACGTAAAAAAGATGCCGAATCATTTTACCAGCAGGTCTGGAGCGAGGCGATGAAAGCAGTGATCGGATCGGGAGGAACTATAAGCCATCATCACGGCGTCGGGAGACAGAGAAAAGATTGGCTGGAGGACGAACTAGGAGGCGGTCTAAAGATGTTGAAAGATATCAAAGAAAAGATCGATAAGAGAGATATTATGAATCCAGGAAATTTGGGGTTGTAAACATGCCGGGTAGATGGGATTGGTTGAAGGAAGAACTGTCAGGCATCTCTATGTTGACCAAACTACCTACGATGACGAAGTTCTTAAAAGGTAAGATATCCGGTCCGGACGATATGACCAAATGTTCCATGTGTCCTAACATGTGTAGACATGCCTGTCCTATAAGCATAGTTGATGGAAAGGAAACGACTTCTCCTGCAGGTAAATCCAGAGTGGGTATGATGATAGAAAACGAAGTTTTAAGTCTTGATCGAGAAAACTTGCTGCCTATACATATGTGCCTCTCTTGCGGATGCTGTGAGATCTGGTGTCCTTTCGATTTCTCGGTCTCCGACATATTGAGGCCCGTAAAAACAAGAGCGGTAGAGCACAACATCGTCTATGAAGAATTTGTAGAACTGTTCGATGATCTCAGAGAGAACGGCACCATATATGAAGAGATAGAAGATCAAGGCGATCTTCCCGATGACGGTGATGTGCTTTATTTGAGAGGATGCGAGTACAGAGAGGGTGATTCAGAAGTCATAGATAGAACTATGAGCGTTCTAAAAAAGGTAGGCACTGACCCTTTCGTAATATACGATGAAAAGTGCTGTGGTATACCGGCTTACAACACAGGGAACATCGGTCTTTTTGAAGATCTGATCGAAGATATGGCCGAAAAGATAAGAGGGTCTGGAGCCGATAGAGTAGTGACTTCCTGTCCATCCTGTGCATATGCTTACAAGGAGTTATATCCTGAATTCGATCAAAATATAGATGCAGAGATATCACATATTGTTGAATTTTTGGAGGGGAAAAAGCTCAAGTTTGCTCCGAATAAAAATACTGATAGATTCACTTTCCACGAACCGTGCAAATTGGTCAACGGACTCGGAAAAAAGGAGAGCATGCAGGATCTACTGGACCGCACCGGATTAGAGTTGGAAAAACCTCGTAGAAACGGAGATGAAACCTTCTGCTGTGGATCCGGTGGAACTACAGTCTCTAGATTGAACGAAGAACTTTCTTCTGAAGTAGCCCGAGAGAGGCTGTCAGAACTGAAAAGCCTTTCGGATGAAATAATAACCAGCTGTCCCACTTGTAAGCGAACGTTTGAGGACAACGACGAAGAAGTGAAGGTCCATGATATAGCGGAGATCGTGGACGGTCTCCTTTGAGGTGGACCTATGAGGATAGATGCAAAAGTGAACAGAAAGATCAAGGGACTTCCATACGATATATCTTTCGAAGTTAAAGACAATATCGTATCTCTAGAAGGCAAGGTCGAAGAATACAGTGATTGGGTGAAGATAGGTTCTGAAATAGGAGATATAGAAGGAGTCGAAGGAGTGATCAACGATCTGGAGTGTGAAGGCAAGGGATCTATCGTTCCGAAAGGATTCATAGAGAAGTCCGAAGGTGATGAAGACGTAAAGATGGGTGGATACGATGTAGTTATAATAGGAGGAGGGATCATAGGCTGTGCCTTGGCCAGGGAGCTTTCGAAATATCAGATCAAAGTCGCGTTGGTGGAGAAAGAACCAGACGTTTCTCTGGGTCAATCTAGAGCCAACAATGGGATGGTCCATCCTGGTTTGGCACCTTCAAAAGATTCTCTAAAGCGCTCATTGAATATCAAAGGTAACGAGATGTACGAAGACCTGTGTGAAGAACTAGATGTCCCTTTCAAGAGGGTCGGCAGCCTCATATTGATAACCTCTAGGACCATGGAGGGATACAAAAAATACATACCGGATCCCATCTACAAGTTTTTTTTGAAATTCATACTGCCTTGGATAGTCAAGAAAAAAGGTGAAGTGAACGGTGTGAAGGATATCGAGATCCTTAGAGGAACGGAGATACATGAAGAAGAAAAGAAAGTCACTCAAGACGTACTCTCCGCAGTGAAGATACCCTCTACAGGTATAGTCGATCCGTATCAACTCACCATAGCCCTTTTTGAAAACTCGGAAAAGAACGGAGTTGACTTTTACTTTGAAACAAAAGTTGTGGATTTTGTTAAACTCGGTCGCTCCGTGAAAGGAGTGATCACTGATAAAGGTACTTTGGGATGCGAATACGTAGTTAACGCTGCGGGATTATATTCGGACGTTGTGGCGGAACTCGCAGGTGCGAGGGAATACACTATACACCCTCGAAAAGGGGTCGAACTGCTGTTCAACAAGAGGTTGAAGGGATGGGTAGACCACTGTTTAGCCGAACTGAAGATACCATCTCATCCTACCAGTAAAGGAGGGGGCATAAATCCAACTGTCCATGGAAACATCATCTGGGGTCCGACCGCCGAAGAGATAGCAGATAGAAACGATACTTCCGTTGAGAGGGAGAAGATAGATGAGATAATGGAGAGGTATTCCTCGATCCTACCAGATTTTCCTAAAGAGGGATTCATCAGGTATTTTGCCGGTGTTAGAGCGGCGACCTTCACCGAAGATTTCGTTATCAGGCCTGCAAGAGATGTAAGGAATTTTTTGCACGTCGCTGGGATACAGTCTCCAGGCATCGCTTCAGTCCCGGCTATAGCGGAATATTCCATCGAAAGGCTGAAAGATATGGGATTAGAACTGGATGAGGATGAAAGTTTTGATGGAACTAGAAGTTCGATAGATAGGGCCGCGGAGATGGACAAAGAAGTTCTGGAACGAAGGATCGAAAAGGATAGCCGATGGGGCAACATCGTCTGCACCTGTGAGATGGTATCGGAAGCTGAGATCTTAGATGCCATTGAGAGGGGAGCAGATAGTTTCGATGCGGTCAAGAGGAGGACACGCGCCGGGATGGGAGAGTGTCAGGAAAGCTACTGCCTGCTCAGGATATCGGAGATAATCTCTAGAGAGATGGATATACCTTTGAATGAAGTGAGAAAAGAATGGAGAGATAGTGAGTTTTTCGACGGCGTGGTACGAGGTGAGGAACCGTGAAGGACGTGGTAGTGATCGGTGGTGGACCCTCAGGTCTAGCTGTTTCATCAGAACTCGCAAAAAAAGGATACGACGTGGTTCTCTTAGAGAGAAACGATGAACTCGGCGGTTTACTTCAACAGTGCATCCATGATGGTTTCGGAACTGATCTCTTTGGTGAATCTCTGTCCGGTCCCGAGTTCGCAGATATCTTCATCAGTAGAGTAAGAGGTGAAGATGTAGATATAAAGTTAGAAGCTTACGTCAGATCAGTGAATAAGGAGGAAGGTCTCTTCAACATCGTCACAGTCACTCCAAAGAGTGTTGAAGAGCTGGAGGCGAGATCTGTAGTTTACGCCATCGGATGTCGAGAGAGAAACCAGTTTGAGATCAAAATAGGAGGTACGAGACCTTCTGGGGTATATACCGCGGGAACCGTTCAGAGGTTGATAAATCTTTACGGTATCTTACCGGGGAAAGACGTCGTTATTCTAGGAGGAGGAGATGTGGGGATGATCGTTGCAAGACATCTGTTTTTGGAGGGGGTAAATTCTATACTGATGGTGTATCCGGAGGAATTTTTTTCTGGACTTCCCAGGAACGCTCAGCAGTGCATTTTGGACTTTGATATACCTTACAGACCGAGGACCATCGTAAGAGATATCTTAGGTGATAAGAAGGTGAAGGCTGTTGAATTGGTGGATGTAGACGAAGACTGGGAACCCATACCTGGAACTGAAGAGATATACCATTGTGATTCCGTGATACTCTCGGTAGGATTGGTGCCGTATTCCGAAAAGTTAGAGGATCTAGGAGCCAGGGTGGACAAAAAAACATCTGGACCCATGATAAATGAATATTTTGAGACCACGGTCGATGGTGCGTTTTCAGTAGGTAATCTTATACAGATATTCGATTATGTAGATGATGCGGTCAAGACTTCTTTCACAGCGGCAGAAGGAGTAGAAAGATATCTAGAAAATGAAAGTAAAAAAGATCTGGGGATCGAATTGAAACCTGGAGACAATGTGAGGACCGTCACCCCTCAGAGGGTCGATGAAAGAACCGGTGAGAAGTTCTCCGTTTTCTTCAGACCGGCAATAGAAAAAGAGGATCCTAAAGTGGAGGTCATGAGTAAAGGTGAAGTGTTGGAGAGTTGTGTCAAAAGATACGTCAGTCCTTCGATTTTGGAAGAAATTTCAATTTCTAAAGATATCTTATTGGGTGAGGAAGAGGTGATCATCGATGTCAGATGAGAGAGAGGTTTTATGTATTCGATGTCCAAAAGGTTGTAGACTCGAATTGAAGATAGATGAAGAAGTCATCGTAGAAGGGAACCAGTGCAAAGCAGGAGAAGATCACGGGAAACAAGAAGGTCGAGAGCCTAAGAGGATCGTCCCTACCACTGTTAAGATAAAAGATGCAAGATGGCCTAGACTTCCTGTCAGGACGAAAGAAAGTATCTCTCTCGATAAGGTAAAAGATGTTATGGAGGCAGTAGAAGGTTTCGTTGTAGAGGCTCCCATCGAGAAGGGAGATGTCGTTATAAAAGATGTGGCGGGCACATCAGTACCTGTAATCGCAGAGAGGGATATGGAGAAGATAAGATGAGTGGATACATACTCATATTGGATATCGGAACTACCAACATCAAGGGACTCGCATTTTCGGATAAGGGTGAACTTTTGAAGGCGAAGGAGATAAAAACAGAACCGATATTTCCGAAACCAGGGTGGGTCGAACAGGACCCGATAAAGGTCATGGACGCAGTTTATGAATTGTTAGATCGGATGAAAGACGAACTAGGGAGTGCTTCTGGAGTCGCTATAACGAACCAGAGGAGCAGTTCAGTTATATGGGACAAAAAGACAGGTGAGCCGCTATATAATATGATCACTTGGCAGGACACTAGAACCAGCGAGTTAGTGGAAGAATATTCGTCTAAATTCAAGGTGAAATTCGGTAAGTTTCTTGGAGACGTAGTGAATGGGATCGCTAAGTTTTTCCCGTCTATCAAAAAAACCGAAAGAGGAGCTTATATCGCTAATCTTACCTACGTTAGTTTCGGCACGAGCCACACATCTATGCATCTGAGGTGGTTGATGAACGATGTTGAAGAGATCAAAGAGGCGATCGAGGATGAAAGAGCTTTATTCGGTACGATAGATACCTGGGTGACTTGGAACTTGACCGGTAGGCACGTGACAGATTACACGAACGCTTCAGCTACTGGACTTTTCGATCCTTTTTACTTGAAATGGAGCGATAATGTCATGGATGTCCTCGATCTACCTTCCAATATACTTCCTAGTTTGGTAAAAAACGATGAGATCATAGGCGAGATAGAAGGTTATGATACACCTCTTTTGACCATGATAGCGGACCAGCAGGCTTCACTTTACATGAGCGGTGTTAAAAAAGGAACTACAAACATGACCAATGGTACTGGAAGTTTCATCGATATCATCGTCGGTGATCAGCCCTTGCCTGGCGGTATGGGCATCTACCCCATGGTGGCTTTGAGCAGCGAAGATAAGACCCTTTATCTGCTCGAAGGTTTTGTTAACTCTACAGGCTCGGCCATCGATTGGCTAAAAAAAGTCGGTTTGATAGAGGATTACTCTGAGATAGGTTCTATATGTGGTTCCGATGAAAGACCTAGATTGGTTTTTGTTCCCGCTCTTTCCGGTCTAGCGAGTCCTTACGTGAAGCCAGGTATAAAAGGTACTGTAATGAACATCACTATGGAGACTTCGAAGGAAGACCTGGTCGATGGCCTTGTGACAGGCCTGGCCATGAGATGTAATGAAGTCATCGGCTCTTTAGAAGACATCTCAAATGTAGAAGTGATGAAGGTGCTCGCAGATGGAGGAGCATCTAGGACCGATGAATTCCTACAGTTGATAGCTGACCTTAGCGGGAAAAATATAGAGAAACCTAAGATGTTGAACGGTTCTGCCTATGGCACTTTCATGTTAGCTAGAAACATTTTGAAAGGTAAGGATATCATACATTCGTGGGAAAAACCAGAGATCGAAAAAAGATTTACTCCCGGAGAAAGGAATTTTGATGATTATAGATACGGATGGGATCGCTGTTTAAAGACTCTGATGGATCAGGATAGAGAGATTTAGCACGGGTTTGGGGAACGTCTCTCTTCTTTTGACTCCTCAAAAACTAGTTAATCTCCTAAACAAGTTATCAGAGTGAATACAATCACAGAGATAAGATGAATTAGGAAGATCAACACTATTTAGGAAAATTGTCTCTAGTAGATGTGGGTTAAACTGATATATTATAGGGAAACTACATTATATTTGTAAAGGCCGTAAAAGGAAGGAATCTTTATGGAGGACGATATAGTTATCCTGCTCGTAGATGATGAACTTTCTCTTTTAGATCAGGCAAAGATATTCTTGGAGAGAGAAGGTAATTTAAACGTGATTACTGCCTCCTCGGCAAAAGAAGGTCTTGAATTATTAGATGATGAGGATATTGGTGTCATAGTTTCAGATTATCAGATGCCGGAGATGGATGGATTGGAGTTTTTGGAAGAGATCAGGGATAATAGAGATATCGATATCCCCTTTATAATGTTCACCGGTAAAGGTCGTGAAGAAGTGGCTATGAAAGCCTTGAACCTTGGAGTCGATAGATATTTCCAAAAAGGAGGAGATCCAGGGAGCCAATTTATTGTGCTCGCACAAGCTATCTCCCAAGAATTTTTACATCATCAAACGGAAAAAAAGCTTGAACTTACCAAAAATTCAGTAGATAAAGCCACTACAGGTATATTTTGGATAGATCCTGATGGAAAATTTGTTTATACTAACCGGAGAGTTGAAGAAATTCTCGGCTACTCTGAGGAAGAACTTCGGAACATGTATGTTTGGGAGATCGATATTGAACATGAAGAAGATGAAGTGATAAGAAAAAAACATTGGGAGAGACTCAAGAAAAAGAAATCCGAGATGATCGAAAGAAAGCATGAAACAAAGGAAGGTGAGGTGTTCCCTGTAGAAGTTTTTCGGAACTATATCAAGCATGGAGACGAAGAGCTCGAGTTCGCCTTCACTAAAGATATCACGGAAAGAAAAAAAGCTGATATCAGGATGAGAAAAACTAAAGAAAAATTAGAAAAATTGCAACAAGCTAGTACAGATCTCGAAACTTGTCAATCTAAGGAAGAGATATACACGCACGCTATCGAGATGGCTGAAGATATTCTAGAGTTCGATTGGTGTGCGATAAATATACCAGAGAAAGATCGTTTTTTTACAAAAAAAGCTTCTGGAGATTATCCTGAAGAAGGTTCTCTTCACTTGCTAATCGAAGATAGTTTAGCCGGAAAAGCGTTTTTGAAAAACGAATCTTATTTAACCCCTAAAATAAGTGAATCAAAAGAAGCTTCTCCTACCAGTGATGATTACAGATCGGGTATAACTGTACCTGTAGGAAAATTTGGAGTATTTCAAGCGGTTTCTTCCGAAGAGGACGACTTCGACGAAGATGATCTTACTATGGCTGAACTACTCATGGATCACGTGAATGAAGCTTTGAAAAGGATCGAGGCTAGAGAAACAGAAGAGTTCCTTCATTCTATGTTAAGGCACGATCTAAAGAATAAGAGCAATATAGTTCAAGGTTATCTCCAATTGGTGGAAGAACACGATCTTGAGGAGGAAGTAGAATCTCTGATCGAAAAGGCAGTAGAAGCCAATAAGGAAGAAACGGAGATGATCGAAAAGGTAAGAAAATTACGACAAATAGAAGATGCTGAGGAAGAACCCGTTGATGTTATCCAAGTCATAGAAGATATGGTCGAAGAGAAAAAGGAGATGCTCGAAGATCTTGAATTGAATTTAGAAACGGATCTCACTTCCTGCGAGATCGAAGGTGGTCCATTTTTAGAAGAACTATTCGAAAACTTAGTAGATAATTCGATTAAACACTCTGATGGGGATTTAGTAAAGATTTCTATCGAAGATAAAGGAAACGAGGTCCTTTCCCGAGTTGAAGACGACGGTGTGGGAATACCTGATGAGATAAAAGATAAGATATTTGAAAGAGGATTCAAAAAGGGAGAAAATGCTGGCAGCGGACTAGGCATGTATCTTGTAAAAAAGATCGTCGAGAGTTATGACGGAAGGATCGAAGTCAAAGATTCGGAACTCGGTGGAGCAAAATTTGAGGTTTATTTAGAAAAAGTATGAGGCGAATAGACATGAAAGATAGAGAAGAGCTTGAAGAGGAATTGAAGATATATAAGGAACGTTTGGAGAATGCTATGAGTACAGGTTATCTTGCCTGGTGGGAGATGGACCTTCCCTCAGGCGAAGTCCGATTCAATGATAGGAAGGCAAAGATGCTCGGGTACTCGCCCGAAATGTTCGAACATTACACAGATTTTACTGATCTTCTTCATCCTGAGGACCACGATAAAGCGATGCAGGCTATGCGCGACCATCTAGATGGTAATAAAGAAAGGTATGAAGTAGAATATCGTATAGAAAAAAAGGATGGGAATTACAAGTGGTTCAGAGACGTGGGTGCCATCACAGAAAAGGAAGGAGAACATAAGAAAGTGACCGGCGTGGTTATAGACATCGATGAGAGAAAGGCGGTGGAGAAAAGAGATGAATTACTCCAATCTCTGTTAAGGCATGATGTGAACAACAACTTGCAATTGATAGACGGATATTTGAGTCTTTTAGAGGATATAGATATCCCAGAAGAAGGAGAGGAGTTTGTCGGGAAGGGTAAATTAGTTCTCAAAAATACTAAGAAATTGATAAGAAAAATCCAGAAATTGGGAGAATTGGATGAAGAAGATATAGTTGATGTAGAAATCAGTTCTGTTATTGATTCCGCCCTTTCCAAAAACGAAAAAAGGTTAGAAGATGAAGGTATCGATGTTGAATTTGAGAAGATCGAAGGAAAAGTAAAAGCTGGACCTCTGCTGAAAGAGGTTTTCTCCAACTTGATGGAGAACTCCATCCGACACGCCGATTGCGATAATATCAGGATCGCTTGTAATGATAAAGGAGAAGAAGTCGTGCTTTCAGTTGAAGACGACGGAAAGGGAATACCTGACGAGATAAAAGATAAGATATTCGAGAGAGGATTCAAAAAGGGAGAAAATGCCGGCAGCGGCCTCGGTATGTTCCTCGTGAAAGAGATCGTTGGGAGTTATGGAGGAAGGATCGAAGTGAAAGATTCGGGACTCGGTGGAGCTCGTTTTGATATTGAACTACAAAAGCTAAATACACCTGATTGATTGACGCCCTTCTAAAGGGATCTTCATGGAAGCAAAAGTCAAAAACAAGGAAGTATTCCAAAAAAGGGATATATCTGATAGGAAAAGACTTGAGGGCGCATTTGAGGCACTGGAGGATCCTTTGTTTTTGATGAATAAAGATCATAGGATCATCATGGCGAATGAAGTTGCGGAAGAATTTTTAACTGAAGGAAGTGAAGACTTGAAGGAAAAGATGTGTTGTGAGGTTGTTCACGATAAGAGTGAACCGATCCAGAACTGTCCCTTTTTGAGATCGTTAGAATCTGAGTCAGCTGAAGATACGTTAGAAATTATACAGCGAACACGAGAGGCTGAAGAAGAAAGGGACGAGTATCCGAAGTGGTTATAGTTTTGGAAAACGATCTTTTTGCTTTTCCTTCTCACTTTCAGTTTTCTTCATTTTTTATTTCTTCTGATTTCTAAACGAATTCTAATGTTCTTGGTTTTAGGGTTAACTTAATTCTTCCTTTACTTTTGATATCCAATATTCCATTCCGATCTCTTCAAACAAAGACAATGCATTCTCCATATAATCTCTAAATTTTTTTTCATCACCATCTTTCTTCCAAATATCAGCATAGTGATATAATAATTCGGCTACTTCCTTTTTTTCATCTGTCTTTTTTAAAATTTTTAATCCTTTATCAAATTCTTTTTGACCGTCTTCAAACTCATTTTTATTTTTATGAATTATGCCTTTAATTTTGTAACTAATGCCTCTTTCTATGTTTTCTTTGATTTCATCAGATAAGTTTAAAGCAGAATCAGTTTTTTCTAAAGCTTTATCTAATTTTCCTTGTTTAATAAACACCATAGCAAGAGAGTTAAGTAGGTGGTTTTTCAGATGTTTGTAACCGATTTTCTCACAAATATCTAAACTTCTCTGGAATCTCTTCTCAGCTTTTTCTATCTTCTCCTGCATCAAATAGATCGTTCCGATATTACTCAAAGAGGTAGCTATCCCTCTTTTAAAGTTTATTTTTTCAGATATATCTAGACTTTCTTCATTTTTTTTCAAAGCAGTATCCAATTCACCCTTCCTCAAATAGTATTCAGCTATGTTTATCAAAGATGCAGCGACACCTCTTTGATCTTCGATATCCTTCCAAATATCATGTCCTTTTTTAGAATACTCGAAAGATCTTTCAAGATCTCCTTTCTTCAAATAAATTATTCCTATGTTATTTAGAGTCGATGAAATATCCCTTTTATCTCCGATCTTTTTCCTCAAGTCTAGACTTTCCTCGTAATGATCCAATCCAGTATCCAGGTTTCCCAATTTAGTATGCACGTTGCCAAGAGCATTTAAAGAAAATGATTTACCCTCTAAATCTTCAATTTTTTCCCAGTCATTGAGAGCTTTTTTCAGATGATTCTTAGCTCTCTGGTAATCGCTCTTGTAAAGATACACAGTACCTAATCCCTGGTTTATTTCGGCACGCTCTCTATCTTTGCCTAATTCTCTACATAGTTCTAGAGCTTCTGAAAAATTCTCCTCTGCACTATTATAATTTCCTTTGCGCATCTCAGATAAACCCTTTCTGTAAAGCAACCTACAAGTTTCAATGTTTCTACCATATTTCGTATTCAATCCTTTCTCTAAAATATCAGAAGTTTTCTTATATTCACCAAGACTCTCATATACCCTAGCTAATTTTCTATAGATTCTTTGTTGACTTCTCGGATCAATTTTTTCTATCGGGATATCATCATAACAATTGATGCTATTTTCATACTCTCCGAGGATCCTGTGAATATCTCCCATCTCCTCCATTATGACCCATCTTTTTGTTTCTTTCTTATCTAATTTATTTCTGAGCGCGAGGGCTTCTTCAAAAAAGTTAAGGGCATCTTCATTAGCGTACATTCGTTTTGCCCTCTTTCCTGCTTTTATGTAATACTGATAGCTTTTGGAGAAGTCACCACTTTTTTTCAGATGATAAGCGATATCAGAGTATTTATTTCCTTTATTCTCACCATACTCACTCTCCATAAAATCTGCAACCTTTCCGTGTATCTTTCTTCTAATGGGTTTAGAGATATCATCGTAAACAGACGACTTTATTAACCCATGAGAAAAGTAATAACTGTTGTCTTCTAGTTCCGTTTCCCAAATACCTGCATTTTTCAATATACCTATGTGATCTACAAGTTCAAAGTCTGACATATCGCTCACAAAACTCAGAAGATCAAAAGGGACTTGTTCGCCCACGATACTTCCTATTTGAAGTACTTTCAAAGTTTCATGATCAAATTTTTTTATTCTTCTTTCTATTATATTATCAACGACCTTCGGTACTATTATATCTTCTCTTTTTCTCGGGTATAATTCTTTTTTAGGTTTTACGTCACCATTATCTAACATATGTTTGACCAATTCTTTAGAAAAAAGAGGATTTCCTTCTGAAATGTCATGTATCAATTTAACGAAGTCGTCGGGTATATCATCTCTCCTTAGGATTCCTTTGATCATTGCTTTTGTATTTTCCCAATTTAACGGTTCTAGTTCGATTTCTTTTATAATCTTCTGTCTGCTCATTCTTTTTAGGACTTCATCTAAAAAAGTATCGTTACTAACATCTTCAGGCCGATATGCTCCAATAAAAATCACTGAGTCACCTTTGAGTTTGTCGGTGAGATAATGTAATAACATCAAGGAAGCTCTGTCGACCCATTGTAGGTCATCTATAAAAATTATTATATTTTTTTTGTGGGCTAAGTTCCTTATATTTTCAGCAGTTTCAGAGAAAAGCAAATCACGTTGATATTCACTTTTTTCACCGTAGTCGTCTGGATCTTCTTTATTTTTATCTCTTGAAAATTCTAGTAGGGCGCCTTTATTATCCTTATATGGTTCGAACGCATCTTTGAAGGCTAGATATGGCTCAGAACTGTTGTAGTAACCTTTTCCCTCTAGGAATTCCGTGTTACTAGAAAGTACATCGTCCTTAAATTCCTTTATTAGCCTTGTTTTCCCAATCCCCGCATCGCCTTTTACAAGTATTAATTTTGAGTTATCTTTTTCTCTGAATCGTTCTATTGATTCAGAAAGAAATTCGATTTCTTCTTTTCGTCCTACGAAACTTTCTTTTTCTCTAACTTGTTTTTCATTTAAATCAATCAAGTTATCTTTTTTAATTCTATTTAAAGCCTTCAACAAAGGATTTTCTCCCTCAAAATGAGAATCTATATCAATCAATTTCACTTCTAGAGTTGATGATTCTCTTTTGATGACGACTTTCTTTTTTTCAAGATTTTTTCTCAAATTCTTAGCTTTTTTCAATCCTTTTGATGTTAAGGAATAGATTTTTCTCCTCCTTTTGAGTCCGGTAACTCTGGAAATATTTTCCTTGATAAGGTCATCATCAATCATATCTTTTATAAGAGAACTAGTTCTTCCTCTAGACAAATTTACAGCTTCAGAAATGCCTTTCTGGCATACTGCGTAAGGCTGTTCCTCCTTATTATGGATCTCCAGCTTATTATTTTGTTTTTCGAGATGGAGTAGGATTCTATTTCTACCAGTGTTCAATTTCATTTATTGATATATGAGGGGAAAACCGTCTATAAAGAAATTTTCATCAGTTTCTAATAATCTTCTGCACCCATAAATGTACGGGTGAACTTTATATATCCTATCAAACTCAATTTTTGTGCCTACAAAAAGAGAGGTATATACATATGGAAAATAAAATAAGAACTATATTTTCTGTTTTAGTGATTGCTACTGTACTTGTAATAGGAACTGTCTTTCCAGGAATGGCTGTTTTAGGTGAAAGTGAACAAGAGAGAGAAGAAGTATCTATTGTGCTCGTTCAGACAGAGGATTCAGAGGAAGTAGAAGAATTGAAGGAACATGGTGATATAATAGATCACTATGGTCAGAACATTCTGATAGAAACAAGTCAAGTAGAGGTTCTCGAAAAAGATTACCATGTCGATCATCTAGAACACAGAAATGAGATATTCTTAAGCGGCCAGCGGATCGATACAGAAGAGGGATTTACAGACTTGAATTCGGATTTGAAGATAGAGGAATATGAACCAAAAACCGCAGGTATTTACGTAGTGGATATGATCGGACCAATAAACTCAGAATGGAGAGGTCAGTTAGAAGAAAAAGGAGTTGAAGTGATAGACTACGTTCCCAATTACGCTTATCGGGTCAGAATGACTCCAGAGCAGGCTGAAGAAGTAGAAGATAAGTTCTTTGTAGATTGGGTCGGAATTTATCAGCCCGAATTCAAGCTACAACAAGACATAGAACCCGGACGTATAGAAGTCGGGCTTGCCCCAAGTGCTAGTGAAGAGACTTTTGAAGAAATCAAAGACCTAGTTTCTGAATTCTCTTACAGTGAGCTACCAGGTGAAGGATTTAACGTCAGAACAAATGTAGAGTCACAGGAAATTTTGAACGAATTGGCAAAGATGAACGATGTATATTACATTAACGAACATTCAGAACCAGAACTGCATTCTGAAGTAGAATCACAAATAACTGGTGGTGGACTTTGGATAATGGAAGATGACGATACTGATCGATCAGAACCATATAGGAAACATGGTGATTACGGTGCTTACATAAACCAAATAGGCTATTCAGGTGAGGGTGTAACTATAGCGATAGCAGATACAGGTATAGGCGATGGTGAAGAAGGCAGTGCTGGACATCCAGATTTTGGTGATCGTGTACTAGGAGGACATAACTGGGAGGAACCAGATTACTGGGGAGATGGCCACTATCACGGCACTCACTGTGCCGGATTAGCTGCGGGAAATACCTATAATGGTACTGAAGAAACATATGATGGTGAAGAAACCGGACCTTACTACTTATCTCAGGGATTGGCCTATGAATCAGAGCTTTATTCCGTTAAAATTTTTGATGATTTTGCGATAGGATGGGTAGGTCCAGAAGATTATTTTGAGATAATAGAAGTCCCAGCACAGGAATCCGACGCTTATGTCCATTCCAATTCATGGGGTGCTCCTACCGCTGGTATGTATATAGGTAATGACCATATTTATGACGCTGCTGTCAGAGATGCCAATAGAGACACAGATGAAAATGAACCTATGGTAATAACTAGCTCGGCGGGAAATTCAGGATCTGGTGAACAGACAACTGGAAGTCCCGGGAACGCAAAAAATGTCATAACAGTTGGTGCAACTCATAGTTTATATCCTGATGGAGAGGATTATGGCGGTGTAGATAGAGATAACCCCGATAATATAGTCGATTACAGCTCAAGAGGTTGGACAGGTGATAATAGAATAAAACCTGATGTGGTCGCACCTGGAGATCTCACCGTTTCAACTCAGACTCCTCAAGGAGAGGGCACTTATACTGAAGACGATAGATACAGGTGGATGGGAGGTACTTCATCGTCTAATCCTGTAGTGGCAGGTGCTGCTTCTGTTGTAGTTGAATGGTATGAAGACGAATTCGGAGAGAAACCCAGCCCAGCTATGGTGAGATCTTTACTGATCAATACCGCTGAACCACTCGACGAAAAGAACGGAAATACAGGCCCTATACCAAATCAGGATGAAGGTTGGGGTATGGTAGATATATCTAAACTGGAATATCCGGAGGAAGAACCTATACCATTCTATACGGACGATCAGGAGAATACTTTTAAAAATAGCGGTGAAGTTCATGAATATCAGGTAGAACATGAAGATCCTGATGAACCTTTGAAGATCACTCTTGGATGGACTGACAAGGAAGCACCCTTCGATACCGGAGAGAATCCATCTTTAATCAATGACCTCAATCTAGAGATAGAATCACCTGGTGGTCTTATATACCAAGGTAATGCATTCACGGAAGGATGGTCTCAACCTTTTGAAGATTCCATAGAGGATTTCGATAGAACAGGCGATGGATTGGATGATACGAACAATGTACAAAATGTCTACATCCCACCGGATGATATCGAAGATGGGATATATACAATCCGAGTCGAAGGAGCTAACATAGCGGATGATGCAGTCGGCATAGGCGAAAACAGTCAAGATTATGCTCTCACTGCATACAATGCCGTTGATGGGGAGATCGTTGGAGAACCCCCTTCAGTTGATATAAACCGCCCTGTGGGTGAAGAGATTTGGACAGGACATGATCAAGAAGATTTAGAATGGACAGCTACAGCAGGAGACGATGAATTGGACCGCATAAATCTTTTCTACAGTATTGATGGAGGAGACACTTGGAATCTTATCGAGGAGGACCTTGATCCTTTAGATGGACTTTATAGCTGGTCTGTTGCTAATGAACCAAGTGAGGAAGCCCAAATAAGAACAGTCGTATTAGATGAAGTTGGAAGAAATGCAGTTGATGTTTCAGAAGATTTCACAATCGAAGGCATCCCACCTGAACCTCCAGAATATCCATTGGTAGAGTATCATGACGTAACAACTGAAATGTTCTTTGAAGACGATGTATCTGAGGATAAAGGTTACACAACAGGGAGCAGTGAAGGTGAAAACGAGTGGGACATTAGAAATCACAGTGCTTACAAAGGAAACCAATCTTGGGATTGGGGAGACAACGAGTATGAAAAATCAGGAGAAGTAAGTTGGTTGATTTCACCTGAGATAGAGATACCTGAAGAACCGGATAATATCGAATTGTCATTCAAACATTGGAGAGATATAGATCCAACATGGGATGGAGGAAATCTCAAGATTTCAACCGAAAGTCCTGATCCTGATGGTGATTGGGAACTTATTGAAGATCCTGATCCCGCTTATGACGGAGAAATCGGTGAAGGATGGGATAATCCGATAGAAGGAGAACCGGCTTGGTGGGGTCTAGAGACCTGGGAAGACGTATCTGTTCCACTCTGCGATTATGCCGGAGAGAATGTTTGGTTCAGATGGGATGTTGGTGTCGAGCAGTATACAGGTAACAATCGAGGTTGGCGAATCGATGATATCAGAGTAACAGGTGATGTCGAGACCGAAGATGCACACAACAGGATAAGATGGTATCAAAGCCCATCTGAGGACATAGACGAGGTTAGTCACTACAATGTATATCGCTCTGAAGAACGAGAAGGGCCTTGGGATGAAGATTCAGTGATAGGAAGTGTCGATGCCGATGGATCAGAAATTTATGACTATGTAGATCCTTACAAGGGTGAAGAAGACGATACAGATTGGTGGTATTTGGTAAGAGCAGTCGGAACGAACGAATTGGAAGAGATGAACGAGTACTCAAAGCAAGAACCGGGGGATCCGGAAGTTGAACTTCCTGAGATAACGATCAGTCAACCTGAAGGTGAAGAAGAGTGGAGTGCTTATGAGGAAGAAATCATCGAATGGGATACAGAGGAAGGTGAAGAAGCGATAGACTATATCGATCGTTTATGGTACAGTATTGATGCTGGAGATAACTGGAGGACTATTGATGAGATACTTGCCGACGACGGTTCTTTTGATTGGACTATCCCCAATTGGCCGAGTGAGGAGGCGATTATCAGAGCTAGGGTCGTAGATGAGCATGGTAGATTCAGCGAGGATCAAAGCGAGATATTTGAGATAGTTGGAGAACCTCCTGAAGCGCCCGAGGAGCAGCAAGTAGAGCACGTCGATGTTGAAGAGAATTGGAATTGGATGTATGAAGGTGAACATCGACCAGAAGAAGATTCAGCTCTGGGTATGACCGAACCAGGTGAGTGGTACGCTGCGATAAGAACGGAATTACCCGAAGGTAAATTGGAACAAATAGCATATTTCGATCTACATCCAGCTCCCACTCTTAGTGGTTCTATCCATGAGGATGAAGATAACGAACCAGCTGATAAAGTAGCTGAGACCGGTGATTTTGAAGGGATACCTGAAGAAAAATGGAGAGAGGTACCGCTTAAAGAGTCAACACAGATTGAGGGCGGCTATTATTGGTTTATACTTGAGATATACGATCATGGCCCAGATGAATTTCCATTGGGTATGATAGAACCCTACGTATCTGATGGAGGATTTATCAGTACTGACGGTGAGATCTGGCATACACTTCCAGAATATGAGCAAAACTACAGTTGGGCGATGGAAGTCAGTGTAGAAGAAATTGATAAAGATGGTCATGAACACAATCTGATTTCTTGGAACTCTAGTCCTCACGATCCCTTTGATGATCCTAGAGAGATAAGCCACTACAACATATATAGATCAGAGGATGAATCAGGACCATGGAACGAGGAGACTTTAGTAAAATCTGTAGATGCAGATGGTTCGGAAGAGTATCAGATGATAGATCATGACAAAGGTTCTGCAAATGAGACAAGATGGTGGTATGTGATACGAGCAGAGGCCATCAATGAGATGGAAGAAGATAATGAAGAAGCAATCCAAGAACCTTTACCACCTACTTTGGAGCCTCCTAAACGGGTCAGAGTACACCACGATGGGGAAGACAATGAAGATAATCTCCTTACATGGTATGCGAGTTCTGATGAGGAAAAGGAGAGGATGAGCCACTACAATATACACCGTGCTGAGGATAGAGATGGACCATGGGACGAGGAAACACTGATAGAAGAAATAGATGCTGATGGGTCTGAATCATACTCTTTCGTAGATTCGGGTAGAGGCCAAAATGACGAAACGAATTATTGGTATCTGATCAGAACTGAAGATACATATGGTCAGGAAGAGCAAAATGAGAACGTAAAATACGAGCCTAGTGATCAGGAAATTGAACCACCTGAGATAGTGCTTGAACAACCTGATGGCGGCGAAAGATGGTATGAACAAACTGAACAAGAGATAATATGGGAGACCTTTGAAGAAGATGAAGCTATAGATTACGTTGATTTAGAATACAGCGTTGATGGAGGTAGCACTTGGAATAAGATCGTTGAAGGACTGGATGACAGCGGTAGCTTTGACTGGATAGTGCCAAGCGAATATACTGACCAAGCTTTGATCAGAGCAGAAGTAATCGACGATATAAGTTACTATGACGAAGATACAAGCGAGCAAACTTTTGAGATTTTAGGTGACGATACTCCTCCTTCTTTAGATGTAGTTAATCCATCCGATGACGAAGTTATCTCTACTGCAAACGTGATTGTCGAGTGGGAAGGATATGATGATTATTCTGGCATATCTCACTATGAAATCAGTATAAACGGAGATACTTGGACTGATCTAGGTGAGCTAGAAAGTTATGAATTTGAAGATCTTGAGGAAGGCGAACACACTGTTGAGGTCAAAGCAGTTGATAATGCAGGTAATGAAAGAGTCGAGTCAATATCTTTCATGGTTGACCTGACCCCACCTGAAATAATGATCATGAGTCCTGAGGAAGATGAAGTTATCTCATCTAATGATGTAGAAGTTCTTTGGTCAGGGTACGACGAAATAACGGATATCGATTATTACGAGGTTAGATGTCCAGAGGAAGAAGATTGGATACATACCGGTAGGAGCACATGGTATGAGTTCAGCGACCTAGATGACGGTGAGTATACCACTGAAGTCAGGGCCGTCGATGAAGCAGGACATCAAGCTGTTGAAGAACTGACATTTACGATAGACACTCAACCGCCAGAAGTATATATCGATAGTCCTATCGAGGACGAGATTATCCAAGATGATTCGGTAAACCTCACTTGGTCTGGAGAGGACATGGTTTCGGCTATCGAAAAATACGAGATAAGATTAGGGGATTATGGATGGATAGAATACGATGCACCAGAGCCGCCAGCTGAAGGTGGAGAACTGATAGGACAGTATGAAAACCATGAAGATTGGGTCAACTCTGTATATGAATCTGATGGGATATTATACAGTGCTTCCAGGGATGAGACCGTCGTAGCCTATGATTATGAGGAAGATGAAGTAATCTGGAGCCACGATCATCATGAAAGTAGTGTGGAAACAGTCTACGAGTCAGAAGGTATCGTCTTCAGCGGTGGTGATCTAGGATTCGGTGAGCCGGGAGAACTGATAGCCTCCGATGCTGAAACCGGCGAACTGCTTTGGACACATGAACTCCACGGTGATACGATTGATTCAATAGTCGCGGATGACGGAGTCGTTTACAGTGGCTCGAGAGATGAAACTTTGATAGCTTTTGATTATGAAGAAGAAGAGATGTTGTGGCAGCATGACCATCATGAAGGTCAGGTAAGAGCACTTTCTATAAGTGATGGAATAATCTACAGTGGGTCGATGGATACTACTGTAGTCGCTGCAGATGTAGAGACTGGAGATTTTATTTGGGAACACGATCATCATGGAGCAGCTATTTTTGGAATATCATCTTCAGATGAAAAAGTCTTCACAGTATCACATCTTGATGGCCTAGTAATCGCAGCAGATGCCGAAGATGGTGAATTAGTATGGGAGCACGATCATCACGAGGATATGCCGTATGCTGTTCATGAGTATAACGGAGTTGTTTACAGTGGGTCGATTGCAGGTGAAGTGATCGCTGCAGATGCCGAAGATGGTGAATTTCAATGGGTACACGACCATCATGAAGATAGTGTAAGAGATATACATGTCTCAGAGGGAACAGTATTCAGTGGATCTGATGATCAAACTGTCGTAGCGGCCGAGGCTGGTGATGAAGAACCTGAAGATCTTTTCCATACTTTCAACAACATTCCTGACGGTGAATACACTGTTTATGTGCGAGCTACTGACTACGGTGGAAATCAACACACTGAAACTGTTGACTTCGTAATAGAAAGCCCTGAGTTACAATTAGATATAACGACTCCGGATGATGGTGTAGAAGAGTTGACTTATGATAGTGACTTTACAATAGAGGGTACCACTGAGCCTGAAGCGATGATTTGGATAGACGAGGAAAACGTTGAAACAGACGAAGATGGGGACTTTATGTACGAAACGGCTCTATTAGAGGGTCAAAATCTAATAACAGTCATGGCAGAAGATGAGGACGGTAACCAGGCTGAAACAACAGTATCGGTATTGTACTTGCCAGATATACAAGAGATGTGGGATTCTATCGATCAAATAGAAAGCGATATAGAAGCGATCGAAACCGATATTAATACCATAGAAAGCGATATAGAAGCGATCGAAGCCGATATAGCCGAACTAGAAGACTATATTGCAGATGTTGAAGCCAACATAGAATATGAATTAGACGATCTTTGGGATGAGATAGATGATCTAGAGGATGACATCGATGCTTTATGGACAGAACTTGATGATCTAGAAGAAGATCAAACTGATGACATAAGTATGGCTAGGAATCTAGGCATCGTTGGAATAGTCTTGGCGATACTCGCCCTGATCATAGCAATTGTATCAGTGACCAAAAGAGGCAAAGATGAAGACGGACCCGGGTACGAAGAAGAAGTGATATTTGAAGAAGAAGATGAAGAAGTGATGGTCAGCGAAGAGGAACCTATAAAGGGTGAAGCAGAACTTTTCGAGGAAGAGGAAACAAGTTAGAATGAGCTATACAGAGAAATAGAATTATCTAGAGTTCTAGAGGAATAAAAACCAACCAAAAACCTTTTTCTATTTATTTAGAACCAGCTAAAAACTAGGAGATTTTCTATTTTTTTGGCTTATTGATCTGATCATAAATTTTGGACTCTTTGCCCTTTTCTAATATAAGCATTTTTTTCTTCAACTCCGTCTATTTTAACCTTTTTGAACTTTATTGGTAACCCCATTCCAAGATAAAAATTAGGATGGTTTTGGACATGAAAATGAATATGAGGTTCCGTGGAATGGCCAGAATTACCACATTCAGCGAGTTTTTCTCCCTGCTCCACTTTTTCACCTTCAGCCACTTGAACAGATCCCGGTATCAGGTGGGCTATAAAAGAAAATTCATTTTCATTGTGTTTTATCATCAAAAAGTTCCCTCGAAAGTCTTTGCATATGTGATCTGTTCTCATGGTTCCAGGCATTGGAAAATCTCTGATCCCGTCTCTTACTTTGATGATTTTGCCATCAGCAGGTGCTAGCACATCTTTTCTATAGCAAAGGTAATCTTCTGGCTTGTCTCCCTCGTGATCGTGTGTTTTTCCTTTTGGATCACTCTTGACTAGATCGTATGCATATCTTTGGTTGATTATGTTCCAAGAGTGTGAATCTTCCTTTCTGATCCCACCATTGGCGACTGCCCATGTACCTTTAAAAGGCAATTCAAATTCGGTTTTTTGGTCATAATCATCGGGATGAGGGATATCGCGTATATTTCTTCCGAGTGAAATCATTTGACCAAAAACGTGAAAGATCTGTTGAGTCAGTTGATATGGATTCAAGATCGGAAGTATTAAAGAACTCAAATAGTCTAAGAGGAGTTTGAAAGAGGATCTTTCTCTACTGGGTTTAGAAAAAATAACATCTTGGTCTGATCTCTTTTTGGCAGAATAGATATCTGAAAATCCCGTTTTGATAATAAATATACCAACTCCTAAGAATATCATAGAGGCCTCTAATATAGAAATTTGAAATAAGAAATGGTTTGTAAAATATAACATAAGGCCCGCTAGTGATATTATTTTGATGCTATTCTTTGAATTATCTATTAAAGGCATGATCAAAATCGAAAACAGGAATATCGGAAGTATCACTGAAATGTATTGAGACAAAATAGGTATCATGTTAAATAAAAGATTCAAAATCAATGCGATGAATGCTATCCAATACAATATCTCACTATATCGACTTTTATGCATGGGAACTCATCTTAAAATAAAAATTGAATTTTCCAATATATATTTTTCTTTTTAAGACTGTAACTCGACTCTCACTTGCTAGATGTCGATTATATCCTTGGTACTAAGACGGCCTTCCGTACTGGTCATGCCATCTTTGAGCGAGGCCAATCGCGGCTTTGAGTTTTGAGGAATCTTTTTTATATCTATAATATAAGCCCGCTATCAAGACAAACGCAAAGATAGGTAAAAAGATCAATACAAACAGAGTAGGAGCATAGAGAGAATAAATACCCACGAAAATCAAGAAAGGTGTTATGAACAATAAATGCTTGACAAGGATCGTTTTCTTTATGCCGTACCTCTCCATCATTTTAGCTGTAAATTTGTAGGGATGTGAGATCGACTGAGAAAGCTTTACGTCTTCCACACGAGCAAGATAAATCTCGTTAGCGAGTTTCAAACTCTTGATGTTTTCCATCATCTCTGTAGGATATTTAGAGGTGAGATGTGATATGATCACTACCCCTGATATCGTAAATAAAAATAACAAAACGGGGAAGGTGATCGGAGAAGAAATAAGTGAGCGTATTTCTGAAAGAGATTCGGAGAAAAGCAAGAAGTTGATGAATAAAAACACTAACAATAATGACAGAAACACAACTCCATAGGAGAAACAATAGTTGGATAATCTGTTACTTTCCTCTTCTCTTAGCTCAGATGTGAAATATCTTTCCATTATCCCTTTATATATCCAAATAACGGCATTCATGCCGACGGCTATCAGGAGTATAACTTGACCCAAACCCATTGTTAAAAAATCATCTCAAACAGGGTTTATAATATTTTCGTTTTGTATCGCCTGTAAAACCTTGATTATATGAAGCACGAGACTTTTTATTACTTTCGGGATAGAGGCTTAGGGAGATTATATTTTGACTAGTATTTTTGATCATTTACGGTGATTTCTAGGACCGTAAATAGAGTTAGTAATAGATTTCTGGATGGA
>PWHR01000072.1 GCA_003554965.1 Thermoplasmata archaeon
GCTCCCGTGGTTGGACTGAGGACGGAAGAGTCAAACCCGATGTCATGGCTCCAGGAATGTTTACTTTCTCTACCTATATTGACGAAGACGATCCAGACGATTGGAGTTATGCAGGTTTGGGTGGGACCTCGATGTCAGCCCCAGCTGTAGCAGGTGGAGCTGCACTCGTCACCGAATGGTATGAAGATCAATTCGGCGAGAAACCTAATCCTTCCATGGTAAGGGCACTCATGATAAATACAGCTCACGAGATGGAACCACAAGATGGTGATTATTATACAGGACATATACCCAATGAAGACGAAGGTTGGGGTGTCGTGGATTTAGTTTCCATTATGGATGCTCCTGTAGATTTCATGTTGGAGGACGAAGAAACAGTTCTGGAGACTGACGAAGAAGAGGAGTACGAGATACAGTATCAGGATGAGGATGAACCTTTGAAAATATCTACTGTTTGGACGGATGCACCCGCAGAACCAGGAGATGATCCAACACTACAAAACGATCTGAATCTTGAGGTAGAGACTCCCGCAGGAGAGGTCATAAGAGGAAATGCATTCGACTTATCTGATGATGGAGAAAGTGACGACGGTTACACACATCCCGATGCGGAAGTAATGGAAGATTTTGATGGAAACGAAGACGGTTGGGACGATAGGAACAATGTTCAGAACGTTTTCATTCCTTCTGAAGATCTAGAAAGCGGAACTTACACCGTTACTGTCAGTGCAGAAGAGGTACCCGAGCCAGTTGTGGATGATGGTCAGGACTTCTCTTTGGTGAAATACAACGTACAGGATGAAGAATCTCCAGATATGGAAATTACAAGACCGGAAGGCGGAGAAATTTGGAATGCCGGAGATAACGAAGATATAGAATGGAGTACGACCTCTGGTGACGGTGAGATAACCGAAGTGGATTTAGAATACTCTACAGATGATGGAGATTCTTGGAATACTGTCGCAGAAGGTATAGATGATGTTGGAAGTTACACATGGGAAGTTCCCGACGAGGCCACCGATGAAGCTCGGATTCGAGGCACAGTACACGACGATAACCAGATGACAGGAACGGATATCAGTGGACAGTTCACGATAGAGGGTACAGAACCCCCTGAGATAGAGATCACGACTCCTTCGGGTGGTGAAGAATGGAACGCAGGAGATGAAGAAGAGATAGAGTGGACAACCACACCAGGAGACGGTAATATAGAAGAAGTAGATCTAGAATATTCTGTTGATGACGGTGATACATGGGAAGAGATAATCGAAGGTACGGACGACGACGGGAGCTATACATGGCAGATACCTGACGAAACTTCGGATGAAGTTAGAGTTAGAGGAACTGTGTACGATGATAATGATCTCAGCGATGCCGATATAAGTCCACAATTCACTCTGCTCGGAGAGCCTCCAGCTCCACCCGAGAACCTAGAGGTAGAATATACCGGTGAAGATACCGTTACGATATTTGAGGACGATGTTTCGGAAGATAAAGGATACGAAACATGGGTCAACGAAGACGGAGCCAGCGAATGGGATATACGAGATCACGGTTCAGCTGTAGGAGACGAATCATGGGACTGGGGCGACGGCGAAATCAACAAAGATGAAGACCAGGGATTTGAGAGCAGGTTGATTTCACCGGAGATCGAGATCCCGGACGATGCTGATGAAGTCGAATTCACTTTTGAACATTGGCGAGACTTTGGAGATACGGATTTATATGACGGAGGCAATCTAAGGATCTCAGTAGACGATGGAGATTTCGAATTAGTCGAGCCGGAAGAAGGTTATGATGGAACGATAGACGATGGATTCGGAAATCCACTCGAAGGAGAATCGGGATGGGGTGAAGAACATGGTTGGGAAACCGCGACCTTCGATCTGACAGAGGAACTCGGTGAAGATATAGATGGAAGCACTATCCAGCTAAGATGGAACGCTGGAACAGAAGCATGGGATGGTTTCTACGGCGAAGGATGGCGTATAGATGACATCGAATTGACAGCAGAACTCCCCGATGCTGGTGACGAGGATCACAATCTATTGACCTGGGACGCGAGTCCGGACGATCCCGAAACCGTAGATCACTATAACATCTACAGAACCGAAGACGAGTTCGGACCATGGGATGATCCAATAGGTGATGTAGGAGCTGACGGTTCAGCTGAATATGAATATGTAGATTACGATGCAGCTGGAGAACCTTATAACTGGTACGTGGTAAGAGCAGTAGGAGAAGAAGGTCAGGAAGAAGGAAACGAAGAGTCAGAACCAGAACCCGACGCTGAAGTAGAGCCGGGACCATTACCTCCTGAAGATCCAGAGCCGGAAGACGGCGCCTCGGGAGTAAATACCGATGCGGATCTGAGCGTTTTTGTCGAACACGAAGAAGGAGAGTCCATGGATGTAGAATTCTTCGATGCCTATGACGACAGTTCGCTAGGCACTGATGGAGATGTAGACAGCGAAACGCGTGCTGAAGTTACGTGGACTGACTTGGATTATGAAACAGAATATGATTGGTATGCAGTAGCGGAAGATGACGATGGTGAAACAGCACAATCCGATGAGTGGTCATTTACAACTACGGTAGAGGACGAGACCGGAGCACATGAATTGATGGGTAACTTCCATGAGAGCTACGACGGAGAAGCTAGATATTACGATGGAGATGAACATTATGGTAATATAAGCGTGGTAGAGTATCAAGATCCTGCCAACATGGCCATCTGCGACGGTACTGACGGTTCTTCATGGGTAGATCCTCATGGAGGATTCTCTTGGGTAGCAGACTCTGGAGACAATGCATGGAGTGAAGGTCCGCCTGCACTCGATAACGATATCTACTTCATAAATGAGATCCCTGAAGAGGATGTTGAAGGTGATGCAGGTTATCTGTGGGCTACTGTAAGAGATGTGGATCATGATTATGTGGCTAACCCACAGGAGTCCATGATGGGTCAATTCGAACCGATACCAACTCCTGAAGAGAGAACCGTTGGTGAAGATACTATTGAGATAGAGTTGGAATCACCAGCTTACACCGATTGGGACAATGATGAAGAAGTCTCTCCGGGCATGGGTACCTACGATGAATTCGTGAGCTATTCAGTTTTCATGAGAGATGAAGGAGAAGAAGACTGGAGCCATATGGGCGAGACAGAAGAGATATCGGAAGAAGAATATGACGGTGAATACGATGATCCAATAGTTCCTTGGGATGACGATAATCCCAATCCGGATGACGTGACTACTGGGATGAATGAGTTCACCGCTGACGGTTTGGATCCTGGAGTAGAGTACGAGTTAAAGGTCAGGATGAATCTTGGTGAAGGATTAGAAGGCGGTCACGAAGGTGGTTACGATGATGCTTACACGACTTGGCAGTCTGGTGGAGTGCTAGTTGCGGTGACGGAAGACGATGATCCTCCAGAGTTAGAACCACCGACGGGTCTTGAAGTTGAAAAGGATGAAGATGACGGAGACATCGAGCTAGATTGGGATGATGTCGAAGCGCCAGAATACAACGTGTACTATTCTGAGAATCAATACGATGATCTGGGCGAATGGGACCTGATCGGAACTACTAGCGAGACTACCTTCGTAGATGAGGACGAATTAGGCGGAGAAAACTACTATTACGTGACCGCTACTGATGGCGAAGAAGAGAGCGGAATGTCTAGAATCGTGTTCAGCGTGGAAGCCCAGTATGAAGACGATCCAGATTATAGCCTCCATTACACCCGTGTGCCTGTCGGTCTAGAAAATCATGATCCTGATGAAGAAGAGGAGCTGCGTGCGAGCGATATTGTGAAGTCCATTGAAGGTAGTGTAGATGTTGAGGCCGAGTACATTGACAACGTGGTGAAGTGGGATTATTCTGAAGGAGGATATGATCCGACGACTTACGATTACGATGATGTCTTCGGCGAGTGGCCTGAAGTAGGTGGAGAGGAAGACTTCGAAATCGAGCCCGGCGATGGCATCGGCATAATGGTTCAGGATGACGCCGACTTCAGCTGGCACGTCACGGGTTACGATGCTGAAGTGGGGATGCATTTCGAAGACGACCCCGATTACAGTCTTCATTATACATCAATACCCTATACCCTCAAAGACTTTGAAGGCGACGGTGTCCTCAGGGCGAGTGACGTTGTAAGCTCCATAGAAGGTAGTGTAGATGTTGAGGCCGAGTACATCGACAACGTGGTGAAGTGGGATTATTCTGAAGGAGGATATGATCCGACGACTTACAGCTACGATCATGTCTTCGACGAGTGGCCTGAAGTAGGTGGAGAGGAAGACTTCGAGATAGAGCCCGGCGACGGTATCGGCATAATGGTGCAAGATGACGCCGACTTCGACTGGGAGCCCGATCTGATCGCCGAAGAAGGAGATGAACCTCAGTCTGAAAACGATGACGAGATGATTTTACAGTTCGAGCAGATTGATGGTGATGGCTTGGAATATCAAGCTTACTCCATCATGCCCAATATGGAGAGTGAGACGAAATTTATAGACCGATTTAGAGGTAGATATTCGTGAATATAAAACGAAAGTATATATTAAATGAAAAGAGGTAGAATCATGTATGGAAATAGCAGATTGAAGACGATTTTGGCGACTGCAGTAGCGATAGTATTGCTGGCATCTTTAGTGATGCCCGCTGTAGGAAATTTGGGCCTTGAAACGGTAGATGAAGCAATAGAAGGCTACACTCTAATCAGCCCTGACGAGGAGGCTAACGCAATCGCAGGCGAAACGAGGATAGACGTATTAGCCGACGATGAGGACAATGACCACCCCACCGCCGGAGAAGACGATGGTGACGAGATTTTCCTAGATGATCCAGATGATGTAGAGACGTTTGACTGGGACGCTACGCATGGAACACTTGGTTGGCAACCTGATGAACCCGACCAAGGAGAAGACGTGTACTTCATCTCAGAGGCGCTAGAGGGTCAGACGGACGACGGCTATATCTGGGCAACTTATAGAGTGCCTGATACAGCCACTGTAGCTGATCCGGCGGGCGACATGTTCGGACAGTACGAGCCGATAAATTGTTCCGCAGAAGTAGACACCGGAGAAGATTACATAGAGATAGAAGTGGAAAAACCCGCATTTACGGTAGCGGGAGCGGACGAACCACAAGAGGACGGTGGTACATACGATCTATTCGAGAACTACGCTGTATTTGTGGACGGTGAATATGAGGGAATTACAGAATTCAAGGAAGATGGTCCAGATGACCCAGTAGAACCAGACTTTATGGATCCTACCGCAGTTGACCTGGAAGATATAACCACCGGTTGGCACGAATTTACCATCGATGGTTTAGATGCCGGAGAAAGCTATGATATAGAAGTCCGACCGCAGTTCGATTTTGGCGACCATTTCACTGGACACTACGATGAAGAAGAGATGGATGATTACTACACAACACAGCGCGCAGGTCCATCGGTAACAGTGGAGACAGATGATGATGTAGTAGAAGTAGACGAAATAGTCATTGAAGAAGATGTAACAGAAACTGCGGGTGTTGAAGGAGATATAACAGTGACCGCTTATGATGAAGACGAAGAACCGGTCGAAGGTGAGGAGATATCTATCGATGACGATGATGATCTAGGAGGTATCGAGGAAGGAGAAACGGAAGACACCGATGAGGAAGGAGAAGCTTCCTTCACATTTGAAGAAGAAACGGCCGAAGAGTATGAAGTGTTGTTCTCTGCTGAAGACGAAGATATCACTGATACCGGAACAGTGACGATAGAACCAGCCGATACCGTAGAAGTTTCTATAGATCCTGATGAAGATCAAACAGTGGCTACTGGAGAAACGATAGACTTCGAAGCAGAGGCAGAGGATGAATTTGAGAACATAGTTGAGGATCAGGATGAAGAATTCGATTGGGACGCTGAGGATGGATATATAGATGACTCTGGAGTGTTCGAAGAAGAAGAAACCGGAGATTATGACGTTACCGCAAGTTATGACGATGAGACTTCTGAGCCTACAACAGTTTCAGTGGAAGAAACTGAGATAGATGAAGTTTTGATAGACCCTGAAGGAGATCAGACAGTTGAAGCTGGAGAGGAATTAACATTTGAGGCCGAGGCTTACGATGAAGATGGTGAACTAGTACAAGACGATCCGGAAGAATTTGAGTGGGAGAACGCACTGAACGGCGTGTTTTATGAGGAAGATGTCGGCGAATACGACGTTGTTGCAACCTATGACGTTAGTTCTGAACCGACCACTGTAACGGTTGAACCCGCTGAGCTTGATTACATAAACGTAGAACCCGAAGAGGAAACAATCACTGCAGGAGACTCCGTTGAGTACACAGCGACATCATACGACGAATTCCACAACGAGATCGAAGATGTAACAGGAGAAACGGATTGGTCAGATGATGTGGAAGTATCCGAATGGGACGATAATGAACTCACTGCATCCACTGCTGGCGATTGGACTGTAACAGGCGAATATGAAGATCTAGAGGATACAGTGGACCTCGAGGTCGAAGTAGGTGAGACTGATGAAGTCGTGATCGATCCTGATGAAGACCAAACAGTAGATGCCGATGAACAGTTGGTCTTCGATGCGTCGGCCTACGATGAGCACGAAAATCTCGTAGAAGAAGAAGAGGATAAGTTCGACTGGGAGAACGCTCCCTCCGGTGTGTTCCGAGAGCAAGAAGTCGGAGATTACGAAGTTACAGCGACCTATGAAGGTGAAGAATCGGATGTGACTGTAGTGACAGTGGAACCCGCAGAAGTTGACTACGTTGAGATAGACCCGGATGAAGACCAGACTGTCGAAGCTGGTGAAGAACTAGAGTTCACTGCTGAGGCTTATGATGAGTGGGACAACGAAATAACTGACGATGTAACAGAATTTGACTGGGAGAATATCGATGAAATAGATGAAGAGGACAATGTGGCGGTATTCTATGAAGAGGATCCAGAAGAGTACGACGTGACCGCTGATTACGAAGGTGAGACTTCGCCGACGACGGTAGTGACTGTAGAACCAGGCGATCCTGATTACATAGAGATCGAGCCAGAAGAAGAAGAGATAGCGATAGGTGAAGGAGTGGAATATACCTCTACGGCTTTTGATGAGTACGACAACGAAATAGACGAAGTTACTGATGAAACTGACTGGTCAGATGATGTTGAACCTGAAGATGCTTCAGAGTGGGTTGAAAACGAGATAACGGTGGAAGAAGCAGGAGATTGGACGATAACAGGAGAATACGATCCTGAAGATGTGGATCCAATCACGGAAACAGCAGACCTTACAGTGTTGGATACGGAAGTAGACGAGGTGATCATCGAGACTGATGATCCTCTTGAGATAGAAGCTGGAGAGACGATAGACTTCTATGCAGAAGCTTTTGATGGAGAAGGTGAGCTTGTAGAAGACGACGATGAAGAGTTCACATGGTTCGCTGAAGAAGACGGTGACATAACAGGTGAAGGTGTGTTTGAAGATACCACTGCAGGAGAGTACGAAGTTTCCGCTAGATACGAAGGTGTATATTCAGACGAGACTACAGTTACAGTCGAACCGGCCCCGGTTGACCAAGTAAACATAGATCCTGAAGAAGACGTCACCATCACCACAGGAGAAAAACATGTCTTCTCTGCAGAAGCCCTCGATGAGTATGACAATCTGATAACGGAAAGTTCAACCGACTTCGATTGGGCCGAGAGTACAAGAGGTGTGTTCTATCAAACTACACCTGGAGATTACGACGTTACAGCCACTTATGAAGGTGAGACATCTGAAGCTACCACCGTGACAGTAGAACCTGATGAAGCTGATTATCTTGTCATAGAGCCGGAGGAATCGACGATAGATGCAGGCGAAACTGAAACTTACACAGCGACAGCTTATGACGAGAACCAATACGAGATAGGAGATGTTACAGATGATGTCGATTGGGACGATGACATCGATGACGCAAGTTGGGAAGAGAACGACATAACAGCTTACACCGCTGGAGAATGGACAGTTACGGCAGAGTATGAAGATGCAACGGGTGAAGCAGAATTGACAGTTGAACCAGCCGATGCTGATGAAATAGACATATGGATAGAAGACGACGAGGGCGAAGATGAGATCACAATCGAACCTGGTGAAAAGGTCTTCTTCGAAGTTGAAGCCGTAGACGAATATGGCAACGAGATAACCGACTCAACTACTGGTGTTGACTGGGAAGATCCGGTAGTTAGAGGAGTCTTTGATGAAACTGAAGAAGGAGAATACGACATACACGCTGAGTTGGACGGAGTCGAATCAAATGTCATAACAGTGAATGTTGAAGAGGATGGTACGGAATCCGATGATACGCTAACTGAAGGTGAAGGAATGACTGAAAAATCAGTGATCGACATAAGTGACGAATAGTTCAAATAAGTGAAAGACAGATAGGATCAAATCCAAACAAAACCCCTTTCTTTACATTATTTCTTCCGGTCAAAACCGATTACACAAAACCTATTACTTACTACCAAAGAAGGATGAAAACGATGGATAAAGAAGTCAAGAAAAACGAAGAGCTGAGAGAAAAGAAAGAGCAAGGGACCACAAATGAATTTTTGGAAGGAGTCTTTAGTATATACTCCCTATGTTTTAAATATAAAATCACTTCTCATGTTCCAAAATCATCAGAAAATTTTGATACTAAATTTAATGGAGATATAAAATATGGCTACTAAGAATGTTGTAATATCTTTGTGTTTGATACTTTTACTCTTAATTTCGCCCTTTAGCTTGACTACTGGAGCAAATAATGGAGTTATGGATGAAGAAGTTGCCTATGTCATCTTGGAACCAGAAGATGATTTCACCACTCAAGCAGGTCAGGAAGAACTGTTCGATGCGGCAGCTTACGATGAAAACGACGGAGTGATAACTGACGATCCTGAAGATTTCGACTGGCAGAACGTCGAGAACGGCGTGTTCTATGAAGAAGATGTTGATGAATACGATGTTGTCGCGACTTACGAAGGTGAGTCCAATGAGACAACAGTAACGGTTGAACCTGCAGATCCTGATTATATAGTTGTAGAGCCCGAAGATTCGACAATTGAAGCCGGTGCAACTCAGACCTATACCGCGACTTCCTACGACGAATTCCACAACGAGATCCAAGATGTAACAGGAGAAACGGATTGGTCAGATGATGTGGAAGAATCCGAATGGGATGATAATGAACTCACTCCATACTCAGCAGGTGAATGGACTGTAACAGGTACTTACACCTATGATGGAGAATACTTAGAGGATACAGTTGATCTTGAAGTAGAACACGGGCCAGTCGATGATGTAACGATTTATCCTGATGAAGATCAAGTAGTAGACCCTGACGAGCAGTTGCTCTTCGATGTAGATGTTGAGGACGAGTGGGGTAACCTCATAACGGATGATCCTGCTCACGAGGAGATCAGCTGGCTGAATGCACCTAAGGGCGTTTTCCGAGAGCAAGAACCTGGAGCTTATGAGGTGATGGCTACATACGATGAAGTCGATTCAGATACCGTTACTGTTACCGTGACTGAATATTACATCGAAGCAGATGATGCAACCGCTACTGCTGGGGTAGAAGACGAAATAACCGTGACTGCCTATGAGGCTGATAATGAGGAAAAACCGGAAGAAGAGATAACTGTAGAGGATGACGATGATTTAGAGGGCATAGATATTGGTGATATGGAAACTACAGATGAAGACGGAAAAGCGGTGTTTGATTTTGAGGAGACAGAAGCAGGAGTATACAATGTAGTATTTTCGGCCGAGGAGGAAGATATTACAGATACTGCTGAAGTGACGATAGAGGCAGGCGAACCCGATACTTTAGAGATAATCGACTCTCCCGAAGAGATCACAGCAGGTGATGCTTTCGAAGTCACTATCAATGCTACGGATGAGTACGACAATCTAGCCCGGGATCAAGAATTGGAGAATTTTGAGATCACTATTGATGAAGACGATGTGGTTTATGGTCCGAACGATATAGAGTTAGATTCAGAAGGGGAGTATACTGCTCAAATAGATGATGGTGTAGTCACCACGGCAGTTGACAAACAGGAGCTAACTGCGGATGCAGATGAAGTCGAATCCGATAACGAAACAATAACTGTTTCACCTGGTGATGCAGATTCCTTGGAGATCGATGATGTTGTTGTACCAGAAACTACACTTGAAGATATAGATTTCAGTGCAGGCGATCCTTTGGACTTGACCGTTTTTGCGAGTGATTATTATGGGAATCCAGCAGAGGAGCATGTATTGAATAACTTCAGGATAAATACGGAGGAAGACGGAGAAGTCTATACTGAAGAGACCATCACTTTGGATGAAGAAGGGAGATACACGGCGGAGATAGGAGAAGATGTCATCACCACGGCAGATGACGAACAGGAGCTAACTGCGGATGCGGATGATGTTACAGGAGATAGTAGATATTTGGGAGTAGACCCTGCTGTCGTGGATTTAGTAGAGATAGATCCTGAGGGACATCAAACTATAACGGCAGGGACGGAGATAGATTTCGAGGCCGAGGCCTTTGATGCCTATTATAATTTGATAACCGAGGATGAATCGGATTTCACTTGGGAGAACGCCGACGACGGTCTCTTTGATGAAACCACTGCAGGGGAGTATGAGGTCAAAGCGACATATGACGGGGAGTCTTCTGAGTCTACTATAGTCAGGGTTGAACCTGGCGATGTTGAGGAAATACAAGCCGAAGATGTAACTGTGGACGTGCAAGAAGAGGATAGTATTTTGGTGACGGCCTTTGATGAATATGGAAATGAAGTCGAGAATGAAATCATATCCGTAGATGAGAACGATGATGATCTTGGCGGTATTGATGTTAGTGACTCTCTTGTAACTGATGAGAAAGGAGAAGTGATATTCGATTTCCTAGAGGAGGAAGTTGGGAGATATGATGTAAAATTTTCTGCAGAGAACGATGAGATAACGGATACTTCGACAGTTATCGTTGAAGGAGTAAGGAGTATTGATATAGAAAACCAACCACAAACAGATTATGATGAAGGAGATACGCTAGATTTAAGTGATTTAGAGATTAGAAAATTCTATGTGGAAGAAGACGATGTGATAGTTCCATATGAAGAATTTGAAGATCATGGTTTGGAAGCTGACCTAGATGACGGTGAAGAGTTATCGATAGAATACCACGACGGGGAGACGGTGACAGTGACCCATACCCCAACAGGCGAAGAGGCAGAAACTGACGAGCTTAGCGTTGAACCTTTTGTTGAAAATATCGAAGTAGTGAGTCAACCTGAATTAGAATACGAGGATGGGGATGAACTAGACTTATCTGATCTGCAAGTGACCAAGTATTATACTGATGATTCTACTGAAGAAGACATCCCGTACGAGGATTTTGAAGATCATGATTTAGAATCTGAACCAGATGATGGAGATGAATTGACTGCGGATGATCATGATGGGGAAGCTGTGACAGTAACCCACGACCCCTCAGGAGAGACGGCAGAGACTTACGAGCTTAGCGTTGAACCTTTTGTTGAAAGTATCGAAGTAGTGAGTCAACCTGAATTGGAATACGATGATGGGGATGAACTAGACTTATCTGATCTGCAAGTGACCAAGCATTATACTGATGATTCTACTGAAGAAGACATCCCGTACGAGGATTTTGAAGATCATGATTTGGAAGCCGACCCAGATGATGGAGAAGAGTTATCTATAGATGACCACGACGGGGAGTCGGTGACAGTGACCTATGATCCCTCTGAAGAGACGGCAGATACCGACGAACTTAGCGTTGACGAAGAGGATGATGAGATCTGCTGGTGGTGGTGGATAGTACTGTTGATAATCATCTTGATAGCCATAATAATCTTCCTCATATTCTGGAAAAGAAGAGAAGAGGAGGATGAAGAAGAGGAAGAAGAATGGACGGATGACCTCTTCGAAGAAAAGACTCCTGTAGAACCCGCTGGTGAGGGAGAAGAGGATTTAGAGGAAGAAATGGAAGAAATTGAAGAGGATCAAATCACGACTGAATGTCCGGATTGTGGAGAGGAATCCTTGGAAGTTTACGAAGATGGCTCCGGCTTCTGTACGAGCTGCGGTAATACTGTGACCGATCATGAAGTAGAAGAGGACCTAGAGGAAGATATGGAAGAGGATTTCGACGATGAATTGGAAGAGGTATTAAAAGAGGAAGCTATTGAGGATTCTGAGGAAGGATAGTTGCAAACGGATAAACACCCTTAAACCTCTATCTTTTCTATTTTATCCACATATTCTTCTATGTTGAATTTTCTTTCCAAGCCTCCTGAACTCATATACCTCACTTTTCCGTAGACATCTCTCTCCTTCCATCCTTGATCGTGTTTACCGAAGCACCACGCTACTCCAGCGTATCCATTTGGATCCCTCCCGTCCAACTCGTATTTATTGTTCAGGTACAATGCTATCTCATAAGCCCTCTCTGGTGTCTCACTCCACTCTAGTATCTTCTTTCCCCAGTACATACGCATATAACCATGCATCTTACCGGTCTTAACCATCTCTTTTTGGGCCGCGTTCCAATATTCATCGTGTGTTTCGGCCTTTTCGAATTGGTCTATGGAATAAACGTACTCCCGCTCATCTTCTTTATGTTTCTCCAGCGTTTCTTTACTCCATTCCGGCAAACATTCTATAGAATCGTAATCGTCGTTATAATGAACGAAATTGAATGCTAATTCCCGTCTGATTATCAACTGCTCCAAAAAGGCTTCCACATCTTCTTCGTTTTCCTCGTACTTTTTCTTTTTAGTCTCTAAAGCCACATATGATGGCGATATCTGGCCGAAATGAAGGTACGGACTCAAGTCAGAAAGGTGATCTTTTGACGGATCATTACTGTTCTTAGAGTATCCTTCCAATTTTCTATCTAAAAATATTTTCAAGTGTTTTTCAGCTTCACTAGTACCTCCTCTGTACTTTTCTACAGGGGCTACACCGCTATCGATATCGATTTTAGTTAGTAGGCTGCTTATATCACAACTTGAACTATCGAGATCGGTTTCTAAAGATGATATTTTGACTTCCCTTTTTTTAAGAGGAACTAGAAATTCTTTCAATTTATCATGGATCTTCGGTCTTATCGTTCTAGCTGCGTATTCTTCCTTAGAAGAAGCGGTTTCAACGGGAACTATCACATCAGACTCGACCTCTACCATTCCGATATCGATGGACCTGGAGATCTTCTTTCTCCAATCCTTCAGAAAATCCAGGTACGCTTTGTCAGTGACCACCATGCTAGCCTTTTGAGTTTCTTCAGGGACCACTGTTTCAGGGTCCCCGTGACGGATCGATAACTGGATACCTCTTTTCTCTAATCTTTTTTTCGTTTCCTCTAAACCCTCCAACATGAACTGATAGTGCCTGATATTTGCATTTTCAAAATCTTTAATGAGGCAAAAGAGGACCAGCAGTGGAACGTTCATCTCGTTGGCTTTTGATATGGAAAATTCCAAGGCGTGGTTGTGATCTGCCCTTTGAGAGCGCTGCATCCAATATAGTACGTGATCTCCTTCTCTGATATCTTTTTCATTCAATTTTTCCAGTCTTTCTTTCTCGATCCCGTCCACTCCTTTTACTATATCCATCTATTTCACTACAGATCATAACAGCTCAACTCACTTTATTATTTTGGTCAATTCGCCTCCTTTTACTGATTCTTTTAGAGAAAAAAAGCGATGAATTTTTATACTTATCCTGATTTCACTTACTCCCTTAGAAAGGTGGAATACCATGAAAGAGGATATAGATATACCGGAAGGCGTCTCGTCGATAGCACTTAAATTTTTAGACTTGAATGGCAAAGCTAGAGAGATTAGAGTTCCTGTAAAGACGTGGGATGTTGTAAAAGAGGAAGGGATGAGCTTCGACTCATCCAATGTTGGCTTTGCGGACGTTTCAGAAAGTGATATGGTAGCGGTACCGGACCCCTCTACCATGAGGATAATCGATAAGGGTAATGAAAAAGTGGCAGCTTTCGTCTGTGAGACCCAGTGGCCAGATGGCACGAGGTTTGAAGGTGATCCTAGATATCTGTTGAGAAAGACGATGGAAGAAATAGCCCAACAAGGTATCGAGATCAGGGTAAAACCTGAATACGAATTTCACATCTTGGATAAGGAGACGAAAGAACCATTCGATGATGGAAAATACATAGATGGAAGGGTAGGATACACCGATATGGTTGGCGAGTTGACACAGCTCGTGGAAAGATATGATCTGAACGTGGAAAAGATCCATCATGAGGCAGCTTCAGGACAGTATGAGATCGAACCCCTTCCTTATGATGATCCTATCAAGGCCGCAGATGAATTCATCCTGATAAAGGACGTAATCAAAAGGAAGGTAAGGGAAAATGACGCCTATGCCACATTCATGCCAAAACCAGTGGCAAAAGATGCAGGCAACGGCTTTCATGTACATATGTCGCTTTTCAAGGATTCAGAATACCTTTTCTCGCCTGATGAACTAAATGAAGAAGCTGCCGGGTTCTTAGGCGGCTTACTCTCACACGCTAAAGCTCTATCTGCGATCGTATCTCCTACTGTAAATTCGTACAAGAGGCTGATCCCGGGGTATGAGGCACCAGTGTACATCTCTTGGGGCGGCGAGAACAGGAGCGTTCTGGTTAGGATCCCCGCTTACGGTACAGAAGAACAGAAAAAGGGTAGGATCGAATACCGCGCAGGAGACGCCACCGCTAATATCTATTTGATGTTGAATTCCCTGATACGTGCCGGGATGGATGGGATGGATAAATCGATGGATCCTGGTGAAGAGATCAGAGACGACCTATTCCAGTTGAGTGAAGAAGAGATCGAAGAGAAAGGTATAGAGGTATTACCTTCTGATCTAGGTGAAGCACTGGATGAGCTGGAGAAAGACGACGTCGTCAAGAATTCTCTGGGGGATTCCTACAAACATTATAATAGGCTTAAAAGGGAAGAGGTCGAAGAGTTCAAAAAGGCAGTAACCGATTGGGAGAAAGAGACTTACATGGATTACTAGCGATACTAGCGATCAATCGTACTTGAATTTAATTTCAGACAGTATGAAAAGGTTAGCGATAGCTATAACAGCTGAGAAGATACCTCCTACCAGAAAAAATAGTGAAAAATCCTGTATCGTCAGGTAAAATAGATACGGAGAGGCACCCAAAAGGAGCAGTGAAACGATCGTCTTGATCAGTGTAGTTCTGCTCTTTTCACCCAATCTTTGTATTCTGGGATTGACAAAGTTTTCGTTCAAAGCCTCCTTTTCTACGTTTTTTTCTTGAGTTCTCGCGATCTTGACCAGTCCTCGTAAGTTTCTGCTGATTAATTCATCTTCCAATTCGAGACCGTAAATACTGAACATCATCAATCCAGATTCGATTATCAGTCCTCTAAAATCCTCCTGATTTTCTTCGATCAGTCGGTTTATCTTTGCTGAAACTTCTTTAGAAAAGAGGCGATCCTTAATCTCATCGCTCAATTTACTCTGGCTGTACACGTTATACTTATGCTTGTTCAGATTTGGAACTTCCAGTTCATATTCATAGGCATCGGGTGATAGCTTGTTGGAAGGTTTAGTGATGATGATATCTCCCTCTATTTCTACGTCCGTTTCTATGCCGAATATAGTTTTCGAGGGTCTTTTCTTCCTCTTGCTACCCTTGTGGGGATGTACGTACGCTTTCCTCCCACCTATCTCACCCTGAAGATCCGGCCAGTCAGAAAATATGTTCAAACTTTCCTTTGTATCGAGTTTCGTCTTAGATGAGACGCTCCCATAGAGGTCCCAGAGTATCTTCCCTACTCTTCTTTCTACGATTGCTTTTATCAGGAAGACGAATCCTATTACTATCAATGCGAAACTTCCACATATCTCAATTATAAACGACAGCATCCTGATCACTCTCCACTGTACCTTTCTTCTTTCCAAGGATCTCCTCGATTGTGATATCCTCTTTTCTCCCAGAAACCCGGCCTGTCTTTGGGCATGAATTCTACCTCGCTTATCCACTTAGCGCTCTTCCAAAGATAAAGTCTCGGTAAAACTAATCTTACTGGATAGCCGTGTTGAGGTTTCAATTCTTCATTGTTTAGTGTGTCCGCTAAAAGTACATCCTCGGCGAAGAAATCTTCCAAGCGTAGGTTTGTGGTATAGTCATCGATCGAATGTATCATCACATGTTCTGCCTTTGGTTTGATCTTTACAATGTTATTCAGCACTTCGGTACTCACTCCCTCCCATTCCACGTTCAATTTTGTCCAACCCGTGACGCAGTGGATGTCCGCATGAACTTTCACCCTTGGTAATTCTTTAAATTCCTCATAAGTCAACTCTTCTTTTTCCTCTACCGATCCTGATATCTTCAACTTCCAATCATCTTTTTGGATATTTGGGATATCACCCTTTTGGAGTACTGGTATCTCTTCAACCAAATTTTGGTTAGGTGGGACCCTACTCTCTCTTTCTGTGTCCGGGCTCTTCACTTCTTTAATCATGCGTCACTCTCTATATCTTAAATCGGAGGATAATTAATAAACTTTTTATCGAAGAGAAGTATTATGGAATTGCTAAAGGCAGGCCCAATGATGATAGATATAGAAGATTTAGTACCTGAAACCATAGGCGGATTTTGTGGTATATTGGCTCCATTTGTGGCATATGGCTTGATAGCTATCTCCATCTTGATCAACCCTGATTTTACTTTTGCTGGAAGTTCATTGAGTGATCTTGGAGCAGCGGGGGCACCGTACAACAACATATTCAATTTCGGTATAATAATCGGAGGTCTGATGTTCATCTTGTTCATGATCTCGTTGTTCGAGATGAGAGAGAGTGAGATCGGCATGATCGGCTTGATCGGTCTACTGGCTGGAGGGATATGCCTTGTGCTGGTTGGAATATTCACTCAAGAGACCGCTCCCCACACAATTTTGGTCCTCTTATTTTACTCTCTTTCGATAGGAGGTATGATCATATATGGACTGGATCAATTTTTGGAATTTGAACAAGTTTGGGGAGTGCTCATCTGGTCTAATCTTGGTTTCGCTCTTATCGCAGCAGGTCTGGTCTATGGGCCGCTGTCACCGAGTGGTTACGCTATATATGAGATCATAGGTTCGATCCCCATAATGCAGTTCAGCATAATCTTCGGAACGAGATTGTTCTTCGAATGATATCTCATCTCCTTAAAAAGTAGATCGAACTATGAAATAGTTTATTTGACGGAAAAAGTATTATACCAAAACATTTTCTTTACGTTGAGAACTCGTTATGGCCGTGGTGGTGTAGTCTGGCAGCATGTGGGACTGTGGATCCCTTGGCTCGGGTTCAAATCCCGACCACGGCCCTTTCAATAGGAGGGATTTGTTTCACGAGTTTTTTTTTGAAAACAAACGAGCGTTAGGAATATGAGCGAAGAGAATATTCCTGACAGAATTCGACCACGGCCCTATAATTTTATTTGTGGATATAACTGAAAAGATGATTCGACTTTGGCAGATAAAAGGTTTTTTGGGTAGCTTCCCGAATGTGAAGATAAAGCAAAAAATATATTATCAACAACTCAAGATAGTTATGGTGGAGGATCGGATGAAGACAAAAATATTCGTAATCGCTGTCACTCTTTCACTATTGCTTAGCCTTATGATGGTGGCTGTCAAAGTTGAGGTAGCTGAAGAAGTTGAGGGGAGTGTAAAAGAAGAAGTCGAATTGAAAAGTTCAGATGGTCCGCCTTGGCCCACTTATGGTCAGAATAACCGGCGGACCGGACAAAGCCCTTACTATACAAGCCACGTAGATGGATCGGAAAAGTGGCGTTTTGATTTATCTAGTGATGATGTTTCATCACCTGTTATCTGTGAAGAAGGTACGATATACTTGGGTTCCGGAAATAATCTTTATGCTATTGATCCCGATGGAACTGAAAAGTGGACTCATGAAACGAATGTGCGCATTCGTTCCTCACCGACTCTGGCTGAAGACGGTACGATTTATTTTTCTGCCGGTAGAAACATATCTGCAGTAAATCCAGAGGGAGAGGAAAAATGGACCTTTGATGTAGGAATGGGTTCTTCTCCTACCATCGCTGAAGACGGTACAATAATTGTTCACACTAGTAGGCATATTCATGCAATAAATCCTGATGGAACTGAAAAGTGGAGTTGGCATGTAGGTGCCTCGGTGAGATCTCTGCCTACAATAGGAGAAGACGGAACTATATACGTCGGTATTTCTCCATTATTTCCTGCAGATTACCACCAGCTACTTGCATTGAATCGAAATGGCACGGAAAAATGGCGCTTTTCGACGGAAGGGAACGTGCTACACCCACCGGCTGTTGGAGAAGACGGAACGATATATATGGGCTCAAGGGCTCAACTATATGCAATAAATCCTGATGGAACGGAAAAATGGAACTCTACAGAGGTTGGTGTTAGATCTTCTCCGGCGATTGGTTCGTGCGGAACTATATACGTGGGTTCTGGCCGATCTTTACATGCACTACACTCTGAACATACAGAAGGACAACCAGGCACGGAAAAATGGAATACCACTATAGGTGACAGTCAAATTTCGACTATAACCATAGGAGGGGAAGGAACGATATACATTAGTTCAGGTGGGTCTCTTCACGCGGTCCATTCAGAAAGAACTGAAGAACAACCGGGCATGGACAAATGGAAATTTTATCTAGCTGGATCGTCCCCTGCTATAGGGGAAGACGGTACTATATATTTGGTCTCCGAAAACAATCTATATGCCCTTGGAGGAGAAGATGAAGTAGATAAAACGGTGGTAGAGGACTGGGAAACAGCCTCCCGAGAGCTCTTCTATAAAGAGGGACGAAAATCCTTCACTCAAGAGATAACCTTCGAAGAGACCGATGAGATCACTATTGATATAAGACATGAAAATGACATTATCGATGAACATGTAGTTCAAGTGGAAAAAGAAGGAGATACCATTCAAAAAATTGAAGAATCCGATGATATCTATACATCAAAGGAAAAAAGAGGGATACAGGTCGTCGGATTCCATGCACCAGAAAAGGGTGTTGTAGGAGAAACGGCAACGATCGAAGTAAAGCTCGAAAATTCGATAGAAGATTCGCAAAATGTCTCCCTTTATATCGATGACAAACTTGAGCGGAAAGTCCTCGTTCCACGAACCGGTACGATCACTAGATATGAGCATACTTTCACTTATGACATGGAAGAAGAAATGGTGCCAAGGGACATATCATTTGAATTCAGTGGCAACTCTGATCTATATCGGCTCAAAGAGATCATGGTAAAACGACCCGACTCTGATGAGTTGGAAGGTAGAAGTGGATTTGAACATGATGGAAGATTAGGATTATCGCATCATCTCTTTGATGATGGTAAGATAGGTGAATTTGAAGAGACCATACCTACGATCATAACTAGTACAGTAAGAGAAAATATCTATTCTCCGATCAGGTCATATCTAAGAGCAGAATATGGACATGGCAATTTCACTGATCCCGGCGTAGAAGATATCAATCCGGCCGAAATGATATTCGGAGAGGCACTAGAAGATTGGCTTGAAGATCCAGATCCATTAAGAGGCGAGTATAAATTTGTCATTGAATTGCACGGCATCGACTTAGAGATGGAAGAAGGCCGGGTGACATTTTTAGGAGTTTCCGAGGATGAAGAGGAGACAATAGATCGGAATAGAATGATATCTATATTAACGCCAACTCTTATACTACTTGGAGTGGTCATAGTCATTGCTTGGGCGAAATATAGAAAAAAGAAAAGCTGAATCAAGGTCAGAGGATAGAAGGAATAAAGAGATAGGTCCGGAGGATTGCTATAAAACTTTTTTAAAGCTTCTATATTTCAATCCAGTTTTTCCCTGATCTTCTTTAGTTCGTCTAGTATTTCTTCCAGGACCTGGGTTTTTGCATCTATCTTCGTTTCCTTTCTTGTTATCCCGAATCCGTCTTCCTCAGACTCTTGGACACGGTTCAAGATTGTATTTCTAACCTTTTCTGGTCTCAATACACCTGGAAGATAACCTTCAGCTCCAAAGATAGCCTGAGTCTCTGATGAAGTTCCAGCGGTGAATATATTCAAGTCGTAGACACCGATCAATTGTTCGATCGGTCCTCTGTCTATATCCACATTTTGGACCCGATCATACGGGATCGTTATGTCCTTTTTCCAAAGTATACCTCTCTTTATCTCTATACCGTCTTCCTGTATCATGAACCTGTAGCGCTCATAGAACAATACTACCCAAGTAGCCAATACGGCAATAGCGGCAGCTGCGAATCCAAAAGCCGCAACTAATGAATCAGTTCTTGTTAACTCTACTCCGAAGTAAAGTGTGATTCCCAGTATTGTTGAAATAAGAAGGATCACTAGGAATCCCTTGATGAACCAGACCTTCTTAACATTAGGATCTAACTTTCGCCATTTTCCTCCTACCATGTTTCCGGTAATATCTCAAAATTATTTATACCTTGCCATAGTTTTTAGGTAAAACTGTCACAGGACAGCTTAAAGATGTGTATAATATGAACAGGTATAGAGCCATCTACAGGCGTAAATCTACCCGAGAGTATTCTGATGAACAGCTCAGTAAAGGTATAATGAAGAAGATAAGGAAGTCTGTGGATAAAATAAAAAAACTGTATGATGACATCGACATGGACATCAAGATATTGAAAAGAGATGCTTTAAAATCGGCAGTTTCCGGCTTCATCTTCGATTATGGTAAAGTAGACTCTCCATACTACATGGTGGTCGGCACCGAGAAAAAGAAAAGGTGTGCGGAGAACGTTGGATTCAGCGTTGAGCCTGTAGTCCTAGACCTGACGCGTTGGAAGATCGGAAGTTGCTGGTTAGGCGCGAATTTTGACAAAGAGAAGGTTCGAAAAAAAGCCGGCCTAAATGAAGAGTTAGAACCTATCGTACTGATCGCCTTCGGTCGAACAGCTGAAAACAAAAGTCCGTGGCGGGATAATCGAAAGAATGCTGGGAGAAAAGAACTCTCGAAATTATTGCTCGACGAGACCGATCCTCTCTCGAAAAAATGGAAGAAGATACTCGACGCTGGACGCTACGCACCTTCGGCAGTGAACAGTCAGCCCTGGCGTTTCGAAAAAGAGGACGGACTCCTTCATCTTTACATCGCTGAGAAGCAGGGTCTTTTGAAGAGCACATTGAACAAATTCGTCAACCTTGAAAGATTGAACCGTATCGATGCCGGTATCTGCCTTAGCCATCTAAAGATCGCTGCCGACCATTCCTCTAAAGACCTTTCTCTTAAAAGATTGGAAGGGATGGAGAAAAAGGACTACAACTACATTATCAGCCTTGAAGGATGATCCGGATACCGAACCTTTTAAGTCATCTTTTGTCATATAACAAGCTGTGTAATGATGGAAGTGACGATCACCTACCTCTACCACAGCTGTTTTTCACTGTCAACAGAGGATAAGCTCTTCCTGTTCGACTACCCCGGAGGTCAAGTAAGCAAAAAAGCTGAAGAGGAATTCACAGAACAGATCGAAGGAAAAGATCTCTATTTACTGATCTCTCACGGCCACGGAGATCATTTTTCTCCTGATGTCACTAAATTTTCCAAGTATGCGGAAAGGACTGTACTTATCGCTTCTAGTGATGTCAGCACTTCCAGGATGGATCTTGATGAAGTGAACGGTGTTATAGAAACGGAGCCCGATTCATCTTATAGGCTTGAAGATATCAAGATCGAGACATACAAGAGCAACGACGAGGGAGTGGCCTTTCTTATAACTTTGAAAGAAAAGATCCAGGTGTATTTTGGAGGAGATCTTGCAAAATGGGACTGGCCGGAGTGGAGTGTGAAAAAGAGGAGAGAGCACGTGAAAGTTTTCGATGAAATCGTAGAAAGTTTGAGGAAGAAGGACTTGGACATAGCTTTCTCCAACATGGACCCAAGACTGTCCAGTTGGGCCGGCCCGATAGAATTCATCGAAGGAGTCAAGCCTAGATATTTTGTACCCATACATACTTTCGGTTCAGAAGAGTCCATCGACGAGATGGTAGAAAAGGGTTGGAGTGCTGAAACGGAGATATTTCATTATACATCTCCAGGAGACAAGATCACCTGGATTCTTTAGGGCGTAGCTCAAAAACGATGATTTCTATATTTTTTCTTCATCTCGTCAAGATCGTACTTCAACGGCGCCTCGCTGATCTTTTTATAGATGTGTTTCAAAGATAACACATCGTCTTTAGCATATGATCTCAAAATATCCCAATCTGGTTTTTTACTCTCACCAGTCATGTATTCTACATACATCTTTGCAACTTCTTCTCCGTCCAGTTCCATGCTTTTTCCCTCCCGTTTGTAGCCTAAGCACTCTGCTACGTCTTCAAGTTTGGAGGTCCTGCAGTATGTGACAGCTTTTTTATTCACCCACTTCATCAGGTCGACTTTTTCCGTTCCATTCCAAGCGTTCAAAAATCTCTGGCCGTATCTCTCAAAGAATTTATTTAGGACTTTAAAATCGAATCCCGATCCGTACCAGGCGAGAAGGACGGTCTTTTCCCTTCTATTTTCTTTCAAGTACTTTCCGAACTTCCTGATGATCCTACCGTTTCTTTCAGGGTCTTTCTCAAGGAAGGAAAAATACTCCTCCTTATCATCGTCGTATATACCTATATGCCAAACGATCGATGGTCTCAGTGAGTCTGTCTCGATATCAAGATATATACGATGTTTATCTATCAGGTCGTTCTTTTGAATCCTGAAGACGTCTTCTTCTTCTATAGCTTCTGCGGCAGAAATCCATTTTGTGCATCTGTAGGGGCCTATACCGTCTTCTTTCATGAGATTTTTTGGATCCATATCTTTCAGTGCTCTCCTATCTTGGATCCCTCTATTTTCCAATACAGTAGAGAATTTCTCTCCCAATCCGGGAACTGCGGATAGACCGACTCTTTCTGCGGGAAAGGATCTGATCTTTATAGTTTTGCTTCCGTGAATAAAAGGGATCTTAACCCCGTTCCTGTCGAAGCACGGTCCTAGACCGTGGATGGATCTGTGCTTGTAATGCTGCTTTTTCCCGGTCTCCATCTTGGTCGAAATTATCTTGTAATCATCCAAAAAGGAGGAAAGATGGTCCAGGATCGCGGTGTTCTTCAACCTGTATTCAAAGTTAGATTCGTCTATCTCTTCTTTGATGAGGTCTGTCAGTACCACGGGCTTTTGATCGTTCAAAATTTTTGACCGTTCTTTTAATTCTTCAACACAACTTTGGTCCCTCAATATCAGGATCGATACGTCATCTAGATTTCTTAGTTCGTAGTCCTCCACCTCTTCCAAATGTATGGCCTCGTATGAGATGATCTTGTCCAGCATCCTTCTCCTACTTCTTCCGAACCCAGAAGTGAGAGTTATCTCCGGTTTTAGATATTCTTCCAGGTCTTTGATCTCATCTTTAGAATGACCGGTCACTGCTTTCCTTGGAAGGTGGAGCAGCCGCATATCTTTGATACTTATCCGTAGCTTAAAAGCCTACCGCTCGAGGTGATATGATAAAAATTAAGCCCGCATACCTCCGTCTTTCTGAGGAAGCTGCGCTTCCTCGTCATGAGAGGAATTTCAATTCCTCATAATTTAGGCGGAGGTTAGGGCGTATCACTCCACTTTCACTCTTTTTTACCTCTCTTTTTCTCACTGGCAATATAACACCTGTTCCACTTTCAGCCACTCTCCCCCAATTGAAGACTTAAGTAGTAGCACGAAGATATCATGACAGAAAATGAAGACCGAACAGACCCGAACACTCAAGGCAAAACTCTTCGAGCCAAACAGACGGAAGATAGAGTTGCTTGAATCTTCCTTTGAAGCATACCAGGGAGCCTTAGAAGAGGGTGTAAAAGAAGGTATAAATACTCAATCGGACGCTAACGACCTGGTTATCCAGTATCGTCTCTCAGGTCACATGAAGAACGCTCTGAAGAGACACATACCTAAAGTGGTGAAAAATGGTGGGAAGGATGTGAGCGAGAACAACGCTTTGAAGATAACTAACGAAGGGGTGAATTTGGACTATCAATCTGACAATCTTCATAAGTTCTATGTAAATTTACCAACGAC